>JADFFS010000014.1 GCA_022568195.1 Chloroflexota bacterium
TAGTTGATTTTGTAAACGGCTTCGCCGACCCGGACCAATTCGGTGGAGGCAATATTGGGGAAGCAATCGAAAACACCCGCGGCCTGCTGGCTGCGGCCCGAACACTGGATTTGCCTGTGGCGTTCACCCGGGTGGTCTACGCTGAAGATGGCTCCGACGCTGGAGTATTCACTCTTAAGGCGCCGCCGTTAAAACAGCTTACCGAAGCGTCCTTCAGCAGCCAGATTGTGGACCAGCTAAAGCCGCGCGACGGGGAATATATCGTGCGCAAGACGCAGCCCTCGGCGTTCTTCGGTACCAACCTCACCGCCTGGTACGTCGCAAGGGGCGTTGACACGGTGGTCGTCACTGGATGCACCACCTCCGGGTGTGTTAGGGCGTCGGTGATAGATTCAATGAGCTACAACTTTCGGACTGTGGTGGCTTCCGATTGTGTCGGCGACCGGGCCTTGGGACCCCACGAAGCAAACCTATTTGACATGGAGCAAAAATACGCGGATCTGATGACTTCTTCTGAGATTATTGCCGTATTGCAAGAAAGAGTCCTAGCCAAGACGCCGTCCACCCACCGGTGATTTATCCGCGCTGAATACCGAATACCAGCCACCGTGTCAATTGATTGAGGAGTAGTCTTATGCCGGACGCCCTAGGGTGGCGAGCGAATTGGGGCGTGGTCGTGCCCTCTACCAACACCTCGGTCCAGCCCGAGTTCGACGATATGCGGCCTCGGGGCGTCACCAACCACATCGTGCGCATCTGGATTCCCAACGACCCGGTGGCCAGCAACGATGATTTTAACCAACTGATGGAAAACATCCGCCGGGAGTGGGATAACGCCCTTCTTCGGGTTATGACCTGCAATCCAGACTACCTGGTTATGGGCATGTCGTCGGAAACGTTTTGGGGCGGCTTGAAGCGGAGCCTTGAACTGAAAAAACACATGATGCAGCTCACCGGTCTAAACGTTGCCATGGGATCTGATGCCTGCCAAGCGGCCCTCCGGTGTTACGGCGATATCAGACGCATCGGCGTGTTGACCCCCTATTGGCCTGTGGCCGACGAAAACGTGACCAAGTTCCTCGAGGACTGTGGCTACGAGGTCGTAGTCATCAAGGGACTGTGTTGTGAAAGCCCCACCGCCATGTCCACGGTCTCGGAAAAGCAACTGCTAAACGCTCTACTCGAGCTGAACGAGCATGACGTGGAAGCATTGGTCCAGTGCGGCACCAACCTGGCTATGGCCCGATTGGCTGGAGAAGCTGAGAAGTGGCTAAAAAAGCCGGTCATCGCGATCAATACCGCGACCTATTGGTATGCCATGCGGTCCAACGGGATGGACGATGTTGTCGAAGGGTTCGGATCGCTGATGACCGACTTCAAAGAGCTTCCCGCTAGCTACCTGAAGATTGCCGCTGAGCAGTCCGCTGCTGCTGGCATCTGACGACGGACCGCGGCTGGGCGACCGTCTTTCGTATATCCTCTTCCGCTGACATTTATCGGTCTCGTCTGCGGATAGCGCGGTGGGTTCGTCCCCCATACCGAATATGTAGTCCTGAAGCCTTGACCATGCGGTCGAAGCCCAACTCCCACCTAGACACAAGTTACATCCGTCTAAACCGGGGCAGCGTTACGGGATCACGGAACTTGCCGAATCGCTGGCCGGCTAAGCTTGGTTCTCGTCTTCCTTGGAAAGTATGAACTCTTGGACCCGTATCAAGCCGTTTGGCCACCGAACTTGGTACTCCCAATACAGGTCGAATTCACCTCCAAGGCGGTAAACTTCCACAACCGTCGCGGGGAATCGGCGTTGGGCGTCTCCGCTCCCCATGGTTAAGATCAATTCATCGCCCATTTTGTACTTGGGGTACCGGGGCACTGGAGTATTAGTGGGCGGTCCAGTGGGCGTTGGAAAGGGTGTTGCCGTGGGCGGCGGCACAGGGGATGCCGTGGGCACCTCAATGGCTACACTTGGTGTTACCCTATCGGGCTCGATGGCAATCCCGGCGGTAATGTCATCTTGCTCATCTGCTCCGCCCCTGGCCGATAGCACTATCGAGACTACAATCGGCCCCCCAATAGCAAGCATACCAAGGAACACCATGGCAACTATGGGCAACCACCTCCTGATTGCTCCGGGGAATTTAACGATTTCTCTTTGGACAACATCCCCCTCTTTGGAGATGTAAAAGGTTTCCAGGCCCAATATTCGAGAGGATGAACCCTCGGGCCGAAAGGACATGTAGATGGTGTAATAGGCTTCGTCCTCCTGTAGTTCCGTGATCTGAAGGTCCATCCTAGACCTTCGGTTCCTGCGGCCGTAGTTGCCTGGTGTCTCCCGAGCCGTCTGAATAGCCAACGATCTAGCTTGGGCGGGCGAGATATGCCGAATAGCTTCAAGTGGCGACTCGGCCTCAATTCCCTCTTCGTTGTCGAGCGGGTCCTCTTCCATGGCGTTGCAATTATACCGGCGTGGAGGCAAGGTTGGTTGATACCGCGACGCACAACAGGCATAGTAGTGCCCACCAATAGCCCGACATCAGCGGGGATCGATGGAGATTACCCAGTTTGGCGCCATCTCGCCCAAGCGCCGAGATTAAACGCTCTCTTACATCCACGGGCTAATCACGAGCGATGATCGGCGCCGGTATCCTACCAGAGCGCTTTGCTCGCCAGTTCCGCGCCCTCGGTCATGGCTCGGAACTTGGCCCAAGTGATCTTGGGGTGTCCCACCCTGGTGCCCAACCCGCAGTCAGTGCCCGCGATCACGTTCTCCCGGCCCACCAACCCGGCGTACTTGAGCAGCCGCTCCGCCACCAACTCCGGATGCTCTACGAAGTCGCTGGAGTGGCCCACCACTCCTGGAATCAGGATCTTACCGTCGGGTAGTTTGACGTCTTGCCATACCTTCCATTCGTGGTCATGGCGAGGGTTGGAAGCCTCGATGGAGTAGGCCTGGGCGTCGACTTTCAGGATCAGGTCCACGATGTCCCTTAGAGGGATATCGAACAGGTGGGGTCCGTGATAGCTGCCCCAGCAAACATGCAACCGAACCCTTTCGGCGGGGATGCCCCTCAAAGCGTGGTTCAGCGCGTCAACCCTGACCTCGGCAAACTTGCGGTACTCGGGAACTGTCATATGGCTGTGGATCTGCCAGGCGTCGCCTAAATCTGGGTCGTCGATCTGAAGCAAAAACCCGGCGTCGACGATGGCTTTGTACTCCTCATGAATGGCGTTGGCAATGGCGAAAAGATAGGACTCGTCGTCCGGGTAGTGCTCGTTGCGTAGCCAATGCTCGATGGTTCCGGGCGCCACTGCAGGCAGGAAACTCTCCTCCACTTGCGCGTCCTGCAGAGCGGCTTTAAAGGTGTCGATGTCGGCTTGTATCGCTGTTTGCCCGGTATAGCGGAGAGGGCCTGTGCAATAGACCGGATTACGCCCGGCGCCCACTTGGGCCCTGGTGGCGAAATACTCGGGAAATTCCAGCATGTCCCGCCCGGCTATGTCTTGAGTGGGTCTCTCTTCGGGTGGCATCTCACGCTCTTCGAAGCCACTGATGCGGGAGCGGACGTAGTCGGTGAAGCTGGTCTTGCTCAGTTCGCCGTCATTGACGATGTCGATCCCGGACTGCATCTGCATCTGCACCACCTCGGCGACGCCGGTCCGGATACGCCGGTTCAAGTCTTCCTCATCGACGCCCTGCCCGGTACTCTTAGCGGCGACTATCTCCCGGAGCCCCTCGGGCCGGGGCAAGCTCCCAGCATGGGTGGTGAGAATCCTGTCGGTGCTGCGCTTCATGGCCCTACTCCTTGTGTAGCCGCATATCCTTGTATCGAAAGGAGAGCCCCGTTGGCCCCAGAGTTGCTTGCCGGCCTGCGGTTGCGTTCTACCGGCCCACCGGCCGGTTACCGAACGAAAGCAGACTCAGCTCCAGCCATCGCGTCGTTGATGCGCTCAATGTGATGTGCCCATACGTCCATAGATTTCATTTCTTCCATGGAGAAATATCCGACGTCGGTTGTCTCATCGCTGATGCCCAGTTCGCCACCGATGGGTTCCGCGGCAAAGTTCAGGGCTACGGGCTGTATGCGGTTGCCGTCGGCGTATTCGACCAACAGATTGGGCGAAGTATAAACGCCAATCAACCGGCCCACATTAACCACCAGCCCCGTTTCTTCCAGCACTTCCCTGGCGCACGCTTCAGCAGCGCTTTCTCCCGGGTCCATGCCACCTCCCGGCAAACACCATACTCCGTTGTCGGACCGCCGGGTCAGCAACACCCGTTGCTTGTCAGCATGAAAGATGGTTGCGGAACACCCGACGCGCAAAACGCCGAGCTTTCCGATTCTGTCTCCGCGAATAACCTCAGTCACGGATCCCTTGCCTCCAAGTTGACTTATAGAAACTGCTTCAGATCGCTTTGTAGTCGTTCAACACCCTCGAAGCGAAATGACGTGATGCCCACCCCCCGGGCCGCTTCGACGTTGTCAGACCGGTCATCGATAAAAACGCAGTCACCGGGAGCAGCATTCAGGGCCTTTAACACATGGTCAAAGAAGGCTGTCTCGGGCTTCAAGAGCCCCATTTCGTAGGACAAGAAGTGACGGTCGAATTGGTGTAATACAGGAAAGTGTTCGAAGGAATATGAGAAATGAATCCTGTCGGTATTGGAAGCCAAGACCAGCTTGTGCCCCGGCTTCAACCCCTCAACCAGGGGGACAATCTCCTGATTGGGCCGCAGCAACCCGTTCCAAATCTCGACAAAGGCCTCGTAAGAAATTTCGATTTCCAGCCGGTCGCACAACCTCTGCTGGAATTCCCGCGCTCCAAAATCGCCCCTCATGGATTCGGACACGATTGGCCCATTGACTAATTCGGCACGAACTGCGCCGGCCCCCCGGGTTGAAAGAGTTTCCAACGCGCCGCAGACCCGGTCCCAGTCCAGGTGTACCAGAACGCCACCCAGGTCGAAGATAATTGTTTTGGCTACATCCAATTTCAGCCATGGTGCGGGTCGAATATTACGTTGATGAAAGGCGCGGGCAAACGGCTCCGGCAAGAAGCTCGGGGTCATTCGGAGGGTCCGGTACACTCACCGGTACCGTCAATTGTACTAAAAAGATGTCCCACCGGGTGGGGTTTAACCGCCGCAGCCATTTCCCGCTGGACTTTGAGACCACTTGGGCAGGCCCCCAGCATCATCTCGGGAAGGGCTCAAAGTCCGGAAACTGCGCAAAGGATTCCCCGTACTGGTTGGACTGCCGCTTAGCTACCCTCGGGGGACCCGGCAGGCATTTGCGCCACGTCCACCTCCAAGTCGCGGCCAACGCCCTTGACGCAGTAATCGGCTGCACCATATAATTTCGTTATCGGAGTGCCATCAGTTCATGCCAAAACGCACCTATCAACCCAAAAAGCGCCGGCGAGCCCGTGTCCACGGGTTTAGGGCCCGTTCCAGCACCTCCGACGGTCGAGCAGTTCTGCGGCGGCGGCGGTTTAAGGGACGCCATCGCCTGTCGGTTTAACCAGTTTTCCCTGGTGATGCAAAGACGGTACCGCCTTACCGGTAGTAAGCAGTTTTCCCAGATTCACCGAGAAGGCCGTAGCGCGGCTAATCGTTTCTTGGTAATCCGCTTCCTATCCAACGGACTTGATCGCAGCCGTTTCGGCTTTTTGGTTAGCAAGCGTGTTGGGAATGCCGTGGTAAGGAACAGGGTCAAACGCAGACTGCGCGAAGCGGTCAGACTAACCCAAGTAAAGCCAGGCTGGGACGCCATCTTCATAGCTCGCAACGCCACCGGAACAGCCACATACCAGGAGTTGAAGCAGGCCACCGGCGACCTGTTGCGGCGCTCCCAGTTGCGCTCCGATACCGGACAAATTGAACCCATCAAAGACCACGCCCAGCGTGCGGCGGGGCCCATCATATGAAGCCCTTGGTGCTGGCGGCAATCTGGCTGTATCAGAGAGCTATTTCGCCCTTTATACCCTCGTCTTGCCGTTACCTGCCTACTTGCTCCCATTACTCCATGGAGGCCGTTGAACGCTACGGAGTAGTCAAGGGAGGATGGGTCGGCTTGAAGCGCCTGGTCCGGTGCAACCCCTGGGGAGGGAAGGGATTCGATCCTGTACCATGACGACGTCAACGTAATCTTCCCAATCACTTTGTTCCGCATTTCCGACAATAGCCGCAATAGCCACTCAACTGCCAGACCCCTTTCTACTTTGCACCGGCCGGAGCACCGGACCCGGGCTCGTTGGGGTCGGTGCGGGCTTTGCCTATTTGCCCTGGTTTTCCTGCTAATCGGTTGCACCCCCGGCAGGTTCAACCAGGGCTCCGACGGGTGGTCCCCACCGGCGGCCATCGATGGCGCAGTATACGTGGGAACCAAACAGGGCGAGATAAAGGCCCTGATCGATAGCGGCTTTGATGGCTTCACAGTTCAGTGGACCTTTCCGTCGGGCGGCGATTCCAACGAATCCATCGAGGGCGTTTATAACACTCCGTTGGTCAGCAATAACCTGGTTTACGCAAGCGGCATAGATGGTGTTATTTACGCCATCGACCGCGCGACCGGTCAATTGCGTTGGAAACAACCCAGGGGCCTGGCTGAGGAGGAACGTCCGTCCTTGGTGGCGGGTCCTGCGCTGGATACCCGAAGCAACACCGTTTTCGTTGGCTCCGAGGACGGGAAACTGTACGCCTATGACGCCGACAACGGTGACGAACGGTGGTCCTTCCGAACCGGAGACAAAATATGGTCTACACCTGTGGTGAAGGACGGGGTCGTTTACTTCGGCTCCCATGACAAAAACGTCTACGCCGTTTCCGTGGATGATGGCGAGGAACTGTGGCACTTTGCCACCGGCGGCGTGGTAGCCGGGCGCCCCTTGCTTTTCAAGGACCTGGTCATCGTCGGCTCATTCGATAAGAAGCTGTACGCGCTGGAAGCCAAAACCGGTTTCAAACGATGGGAATTCGAGGGGAAGAACTGGTTCTGGGCGGGAGCGGTGGCGGACATCCGTACTATCTTCGCTCCGTCCATGGACGGCAACGTCTACGCACTGGACGGCGTGGGCAACCTGCTGTGGAAGCACAACGTCTCGAAGGGCTCGGCCATCGTTTCCGCCCCGGTAGTATTGACCAAAGGTCTGGTGGTAGCCGCGGAAAACGGCAGGATCGTCCTTCTGAATACCAGCCCCGCCGACATGGGTCCGCAACGAGTCATCTCCTCCTTGTCCCTTCGGGATACCGAGATCCGGGCGCCTCTGTCGGCCACCGGAGAATCCGTGTTTGTGGGAGCCCAGGATAGCACCGTACGCCGCATCCAGATGAAGGCATCGCAGGTCCAGATGTGGTGTTTCGACACCGAGGAAAATGGCCCGTGCGAAACACCTTAATTCTGCTCGCTGAAAGGTAGGACTTTTGGAAGCCGTCGTATTCCTCTGGAATGAGCTGATCATCCGGCCCATGCTCAACACCTTGATGGTGTTGTACGTAATCTGTTTCCAACAGATGGGCATCGCCATCATTCTGTTCACCTTGCTGGTCCGGACGGCCACCATGCCCCTTACGCTCAAGCAGATCCGGCAGATGCGGGTCATGAGCGTCCTGCAGCCCAAGATGAAGGAGATCCAAGAACGGTACCGCAACGACCGGTCCAGGGTATCCCAGGAAACGATGCGGATGTACAAAGAGGCCGGCGTCAACCCCATCGGCTGCTTGGGGCCGCTGATAGTGCAGATGCCCATCCTCATCGGGCTTTTCCGCGTGTTGATTCAGACCTTGTTTTCCGAGCCCGACAACCTGGTTGGCCTATCCCAGAAGCTGTACACCTGGATACCGATTTTCCCGATTCACTCGGCCGCGCCACTGACCGCTTCGTTCCTGGGACTGGACTTGTCCGCGCCGGACCCCACCAGGGTGATCATACCGGCTTTGGTGTTTGTTTCCACCTGGGTCCAGCAAAAACTGACCATTATGCCGTCGTCCGACCCAAAGCAGCAGACCAACCAGACCATGATGCTGTGGATGATGCCGGTGATGATCGCCGTATTTTCCCTACAATTCCCCGCGGGCCTGTCCTTGTACTGGATCGTTTCCAACGTAATTGGTGTCGCCGTGCAATACGTCGTGACCCCCAAGGGTCAGCTGCCCCCCCTGCTTCCCTTGTTCCCCAAGCCGGCGGCGGCCCCGCCCCAAGCTCAACCGACCAACGACGCGGCACCACAGGAGATGGGAGAGAATGGAAGTACGCGTAATGAGCGCCCGAACCGTCGAAGAAGCAATCGAGTTGGCGCTGAAAGAGCTAGACGTCGACCGCGACGAGGCCGAGGTCGAAATACTAAGTAGGGGCAAGTCCGGTTTCCTGGGTATCGGCGCCGAGCTGGCCCGGGTCAGGGTTACCAAGATTTCCGGAGGCGGCAACGCTGCTGCATTGGCCACGGAGGCCGTGAGCAAGATTCTTCAGGCCGCCGGGGTGAACGTCAGCCGGACCCTCCGCGCCGCCAATGACCCTGAGGTGGGCGGTCCGATAATCGATCTCACCGGTGAGGACTCGGGACTGCTGATTGGCCGGCGAGGCCAAACCCTTCAGGCTTTGCAATTCCTGGTGAACTTGATCGTCCGCAAGGAGCTTGGGGAGAACGTCAGGGTGCTCTTGGACGTGGAACGGTACCGGCAGCGCCGGGAGACTTCGCTACGGGACATGGCTACCAAGGTGGCAGCCCGGGTTGCCCAAAGCAACCGCAGCATAACATTGGAGCCCATGCCGCCGGCCGACCGGCGGATTGTCCACACCACGTTGACCGACCATCCTGGAGTCACTACCGAGAGCACGGGCGTCGGAGACGGCCGCAAGGTCACGATTAGCCCCAAACCGAATCAGTAATCCCTCACCCCCGGCCTTGATTTCATCTGGTTCGAGGCGAGGGCGGAACTCCCGCCCGTTGGCACAACCGGCCATCGTGTTTGGTTGACCTTAGATGGGAGGAAACATAGAATAGAGCCGTGAATAGTGAGCTTGAGTCTCCCAGGCTCCCCAACCCCTTCGACCATCCCAATGAGGAATGTGGGGTTGTCGCAGTGTATGCGCCCGGCGGAGAGGCCAGCCGCATCGCCTTCTTTGGGCTATTCGCATTACAGCACCGGGGCCAAGAAAGCGCCGGCATCGCCGCGTCCAACGGCGAGACCATCAACGTCCACGCGGAGATGGGTCTGGTTACCCAGATTTTCCGCGAGCCGGACTTTTACCCACTAACCGGCGAAAAAGCCATCGGCCACACCCGGTACTCCACCATGGGCAGTAGCTTGCTTTGCAATGCCCAGCCGCTACTGGTCGACGGATATCAAGGCCGGCTGGCCCTGGCCAATAATGGCAATATCATCAACTCGCCCCAACTTCGGGACCAGCTCCAAGAGGAATGGAACTGTTCCTTCAACTCCACCACCGACACCGAGGTGGTCGCTTACATGCTGGCCAACGCCCCCGGTAGCGGTTGGGCCGAGCGGCTCTTTTACTGCATGCGCCAACTGGAAGGCGCCTATTCCCTGGTCGCGCTGACCAAGGACACGGTAATGGCAGCCCGGGACCCCTTGGGTATCCGGCCCCTATGCCTGGGCAAGCTCGACGGCGGGTGGATCATTGCTTCGGAAAGCTGTGCCTTGGACCATCTGGGCGCCACCTACCTCAGGGAGGTGGAGCCGGGCGAGGCCATCGTCATCGACAAGACCGGCTTTCACTCGGAAACCTGGACCGGCCGCACAGGCCGCCGTGCTCTGTGTGTGTTCGAGCTGATCTACTTTGCCCGTCCAGACAGCATCCTTGACGGCCAGCTGGTCCACTCGGTGCGCCAGGAGCTGGGCGCACAACTGGCCCGGGAACACCCCGTCGACGCCGACCTGGTGATCGGTATCCCCGACTCATCGACGGCGGCCGCCGTGGGCTACGCCCGAGAATCCGGGATTCCCTACAGCGAAGGGCTGGTCAAAAACCGCTACGTCGGCCGGACCTTCATCGAGCCGGAGCAGCGGATGCGGGACTTGGGGGTGCGGCAGAAGTTCAACCCCCTGACTGAGGTCATCCGAGGCCAGCGGCTGGTGGTGGTGGACGACAGCATTGTTCGCGGCACGACCACACCCCACGTGGTGGGCCTGCTACGAAAAGCCGGCGCCAAGGAAATACACATGCGGGTCTGCGCCCCGCCAATCATGCACCCCTGTTTCATGGGCGTGGATATGGCCAACCGCCAGGAATTGATCGCAGCCAACCAGAGCGTCGATGAAATCCGGGAGTTTATTGGGGCCGACACCCTGGGATACCTGGGAGTCGATGGTTTGATGAAGGTTGTGGGGGGTACTCAGGGCGGTTTTTGCGACGCTTGCTTTACCGGCAACTACCCGGTGCCCGTGCAACTGGAGTTGACCAAGCTGGTTCTAGAGGACTCAAGGCCGGCCGACGCAACACCCGACGCCAATTAGTTCCGATTAATCCACCTCACCGGCGCCGTTAGGATTACGGGCCCAATCCCGGTCCAACCCTACTCTGCCTTGCCATCCAGCCGGTGGTGATTTACCCTAACTGCGGTGGGACTGCCCTGCTTGACATCGGGCCGTCCGGGGCGGGAGAGACATTTGACCAGTGACGCCTACCACTCCTCCGGAGTAGACCTGGATAGGATGGAGAGCCTCAAGGAGCGGATCAAAGCCTTCGCCGCCGTGACCCACGGTCCAGAGGTTCTGAATGCGGACGGCAGTTTCGCCGGCTTGTACCGGCTGGGGGGCTACCGGCAGCCGGTCCTGGTGGCGAGCACCGACGGCGTCGGAACCAAGATCAAGATCGCTTCTCACATGGGCCACTTCGAGTCCATCGGTCAGGACCTGGTAACCCTGAATGTCAACGACATCCTGACCCAGGGCGCCAAGCCGCTGTTCTTCCTGGACTACATCGCGTTCAGCACGTTGGACGAGCAACGCATGGATACGCTGATGCGAGGCATCGTCTGGGGTTGTCGAGAGGTGGGCTGCGCCCTCCTCGGCGGGGAGACGGCACAGATGCCGGGAGTGTACGGGCAGGACGGCCTGGACCTGGCAGGGTTCGTGGTAGGTGTGGTGGAGCGCGACAACGTTCTAAAGCGGGAGAACATCCAGGCCGGCGACTACCTGGTGGGTTTTCCTTCCAGCGGCTTGCACACCAACGGATTTTCCCTGGTACGCCGGGTCTTCAACATCGATGAGAATCCGACGGTGCTATTTCGGCCCTACGAAGAGCTGCATCACCAACTGGGCGAGGAGTTATTGATCCGGCATCGCTGCTACTACCCGCTGCTGAAGCCTGTGCTGGGATTCTTCAAGGGACTGGCCCACATCACCGGGGGAGGCCTCCCCGGCAAGATGCCTGCTATTTTGCCCGATGACCTGGCCGCCGATTTCCAACGGGATTCTTGGACAGTGCCTCCCATATTCGACGTGATTCAGCGGGAGGGCAGCGTGTCCACGGACGAAATGTTTCGGGTGTTCAACATGGGCCTGGGAATGGTGGGCGTTTGTGAGGAAGACGCCGTTGCGTCCATCCAGCAAGAGGTGCCCGACGCGGTGGTGGTTGGCCGGGTTGTAGCCCGGGATACCGATAGCCAGGTCACTTTCAGCGACTCCTGACGTCCCGGCACGCGGGTTTATCAGCAGTGTTGAGCGTCGGCCGCAGCGAAGGGGCGTCGAGCTTGTTCAACCGATTAACAAAAGGTTGTGAGGCGGGATACCGGTGAAAGCACTACTTAGCGTCTACGACAAAACCGGCATCGTGGAGTTCTCCAGCAAGTTAGTCTCGGCGGGATACGATCTGATCAGCACCGGGGGCACCCACAACACCATATTCCAGGAAGGGGGGCTGCCGGTAAAACAGGTTTCCGAGGTCACCGGCTCCCCGGAGATTCTAGACGGCCGGGTAAAGACGCTGCACCCGGTGATTTACGCCGGCTTACTGGCGCGACGGGACTCCCAGGGTCACTTGGACGAACTTACCAAGCATGGCATCGACCCCATAGATCTGGTGGCGGTCAACCTATACCCGTTCGTCGCCACCATCTCCAAACCCGATGTCACCATGGACGAGGCCCTGGAGAATATCGACATCGGCGGGCCGACCATGCTTCGCGCGGCGGCCAAGAACTACCCATCGGTGGTGGTGGTGGTGGATCCCTCGGACTACGACTGGGTTGCCGACAAGATCTCGGCGGGTGGACTGAGCCTCGAAGAGCGCCGTAGCCTGGCCGCCAAAGCTTTCCATCACGTCTCGACCTACGACGCGGCCGTAACTTCTTACTTGACCCCAGATCCAGAAAAAGAAGAAGGCTTGCCCGCCGGCCTTACCCTCTCCCTGACCAAGGTTGCTGGCCTGAGGTACGGCGAGAATCCCCACCAGCAAGGGGCGCTATACGTTTCAGTGGGGGACACGCCGGTGGGCATTGCCCGGGCCAAGCAGCTGCATGGAAGAGAGCTTTCCTACAACAACCTGATGGACGCCGACGCCGCCTGGCGCACAGTCTGCGACTTCGACGATCCCACTGTGGCGGTGATCAAGCACGCCAACCCTTGTGGACTGGCCAGCCATCAAGACCAGGCCGAAGCCTATAAGCGGGCCTACGAAGGGGATTCGGTTTCTGCGTTTGGCGGTATCGTCGGCTACAACCGCATAGTGACCGCCGCCGCGGCCGAGGCCATGGGTCCGGTTTTCTACGAGGTGGTGGTCGCTCCGGGATACGAGCCGGAAGCCCTGGAGGTCCTGAAGCGGAAGCGCAACCTGCGTATACTGTCGGCTGACCCGGGCGCCGGCGGCCTGACCTACGACCTGCGCCCGATAACCGGAGGGCTGCTGGTGCAGACCCCCGACGCTATCGACGAGGACCCCGCCGACTGGCAGACGGTCACCAACCGCGCCCCCAGTCAGGCCGAGTTGGCGGACCTGGCATTCGCCTGGAAAGCGGTCAAGCACATCAAGTCCAACGCTATTGTGTTTGCCAAAGACCTGGCGCTGGTGGGCATGGGAGCCGGCCAGCCCAACCGGGTAGTCAGCGTCCACTTGTCGGGCAGAGCGGCCGGCGAGAAGTCCAAGGGCAGCGTACTGGCGTCGGACGCCTTTTTCCCATTCCCGGACAACATCGAGCTGGCAGCGGAAGCGGGGGTAATCGCCATAGTGCAGCCGGGGGGGTCCATCCGAGACGAAGAGGTGATCGAGGCGGCAAACCAAAACGGCCTGGCGATGGTTTTTACCGGAGTGCGCCATTTCCGGCATTGATTTAGAAAAGATGTAGCATGGCAAACACTGTCGACATAGTGGTACCGGTTTACAACGAGGAGCAGGCGCTGCCTCGCACCATACTCATTTTGACCGAGTTTCTCAGGGAAAACGTGCAAAATCCCTGGCAGGTTATCATCGCGGACAACGCCTCCACCGACAACACACGGTCCATATCCGAGATGCTGTGCGAGCGATACGCTGGCGTCATTTACTTGCACCTACCCCAGAAGGGCCGTGGTAGGGCCCTGAGGACCGCTTGGATGGAAAGCAACGCCGACATTGTCAGCTACATGGACGTTGACCTGTCCACCGACTTGGCTCATTTCCCCCAGTTGCTGGAGGCTTTGGAGTCGGGAGGGCACATCGCCATTGGCAGCCGGTTGAGCAAAGGGTCAAAGGTAACCCGGTCCATCAAGAGGGAATTGATATCCCGGACCTACAACCTGATGATCAAATCCATGTTCTTCACGGCCTTCCCCGATGCCCAGTGCGGCTTCAAGGCCCTAACGCGCCAGGCGGCCCACGCCATCGTTCCCAAGATCAAAAACAACAACTGGTTTTTCGATACCGAGTTGCTGTTAATCGCGGCAAAGGGGGGATACAAAATCACCTCGGTGCCGGTGAAGTGGGACGATGACCCTACAAGCACGGTAAACGTAGCCGGGACCGCCACCGAGGATGTCAAAGGGCTGCTACGGCTCCGCTTCGGCGGTATACCAAGAGTGGCCGCGCCGGATGACAATCCGATTGGCTTCAGCTACAGGCCCGACATCTCCCCCGGCTCCCGGGAGGACGAAGGGCTTTAACCTTCTAACGAAACTGCCGTCATGTCATCCTGAGGACCGCAGGGACGAAGGATCTCCCGAGCCGCAGGTGCGCGGCATGTGCAGCCCCCGGGCGGAGATTCTTCGCTGCGCTCAGAATGACAGTTGCCGGTATGGTTAGAAAGTCTCAGCCTTATCCTGCCTGCCCAATCCCCTTACTTTCTCACGGAGGCCATTAGCCCATGGAACTGGGACTTAAAGGTAAAAACGTCATAGTCACCGGAGGCGGGTCGAACATCGGCCGGGCCATCGTCCATGCCTTCGCCGCCGAAGGCTGCAACATAACCATTGCCGAGCTTTCGGTCTCCCAAGGAGAGAAGGTAGCAGCCGAGGTGGCCGGATTGAGCGCTTCAGGGCGGGTCAAGGTGATTGGCAGCGATGTTTCCGATCACGAGCAAGTTGAATCCATGGTAGCGGAATCCATTGCCGAGTTCGGGCAAGTGGACGTCTTGGTAAACAACGTGGGTTGGACTGTTGACCGGCTGTTCATGGAAAAGCCCCGGGAAGAGTGGGAGAAGGAGATCAAAGTCAACCTATGGGGGGCGATTAACTGCATCCACGCTGTGCTGCCCCACATGATTGAACGTCAAGCGGGGTCCATCGTCAGCATGAGCTCCGACGCCGGGCGCATGGGAGAATATCGGGAAGCGGTCTATTCGGCGTGCAAAGCGGGGATAATTGCTCTGAGCAAGTCGATAGCCCGAGAAACTGGCCGCTACGGCCTGCGGGCAAACGTGGTGTGCCCCGGTTTGGTGATTCCAGACCGGGAAGAGTCTATCAGCGAAGAGAGCATGTGGAACCAAATGCGGGACATATTCACCGATGATGTTTTGGAGAGGGTCAAGCGTGGCTATCTGTTCCGACGGCTGGCTAAGGGGAGCGAGATCGCCAACGCGGTGGTCTTCCTGGCATCGGACGCGGCCAGCTTCATCACCGGCCAGACCCTCAGCGTCAGCGGCGGCTACACAATGATGTAACACCGCTTAACGCCCTCGATTCGCCACCTGTTTTTCCAAATTTAGTACACCAGCAAAGCAAACGGCCCCGACGTGTCGGGGCCGTTTGCGAACCGCTTTTGCTGCGAAGGGGACTCTCCTTTGGCGGGGATCATCCCAACCGTGTGCCCTGGTCTCCCTAGAGAGCGGCTACCTGCTGACGGAGAGCTTCAACCTCTTCGATCAACTGGGCTTTGGTCTTGCGGGCATCGGACATTCCAGCCTGGGGCGGGTTGTTCTGGGCTACCAGAGCAAAGGCCCTGGCTTCGATCTGGGGCAGCATTTCCTGTACGAGACTTTCGTCCACTTCGGCGGCGATGGCTGGGTAGCCTGCCCGCTCGATCATGGACCGCAGGTTCCCTGCCTTGAACTGGTCAAGGGTCCAGCGCAGGGTCTCGCCGGAGGTGGTAACGTCCCAGTAAACCCGGACGTCCTGATTGCGAGGCCCGTAGTGATAATGCGGGGCGACCTGGAAGCAGTCGAAAGCCAGCAACTCGACCTCTTGGTCCGCTACCTCGGCCAACACGTGTATCGCCATGCCCTGGTCGTTGATCTGGGGAAGGTGGCGGTACTCCAGACCGAACTTCAGGTTCCCGACCTGGATCTTGTCGCCTTCAATCAACTCGGGCATCATGTGGTGCACGGTCCGGCGCTCGTCCCGCGACAACTGCCGGCCCTTCTCTTCGGCCTCGTCCAGCTTGGCCTGGGACGGAGGATTGGCTTCTACGGCGGAGGCCAGTTCCTCGTACCCGGCGCGGCGGATCATGGTGGGAAGTCCGTTCCGGATGTTGTTCATGGTCCAGCCAAACGGGTTGCCCACCGTGGTCTTGTCCATGTTCAGGCGGATGTTGTGGTTCTCAGGACCATAGTGATAATGGGGAGTCTGGTCGAAACAATCGAATCGCAGAATCTCCGTATCTTTGTCGCCCACCTTTCCGTAGACCTGAACACACAGGCCCTGGTCCGGCATCAGGTC
Organism: Chloroflexota bacterium; assembly: GCA_022568195.1. Lineage (GTDB taxonomy): Bacteria > Chloroflexota > Dehalococcoidia > Lucifugimonadales > UBA3495 > JADFFS01. The sequence goes on from JADFFS010000014.1 coordinate 16,088, forward strand.
CTTGCGGTAATTCATCGCAATGTCGACTGCACCGATGTTTATGACAGTGTCTCCTTTTTCCACGTTGTCCTCCTTGCCGATTATTGGGTAACCCGAGCCCAACTAATTGTCTAGCCCACTCGGGGTTAGGTACGGCTGAACAAGGGGCTGGCTCGTCCTCCGAAAAGGATTGCCCGAGCGTGAACCGTTGTCGAAAGAGATTATAGCATGATAATGCAACGTGGCAAATTCCCGCGAAACACGGTGCCCGTTCCGGGGAGCTAGTCGAAAATAAAGCCCAACTTGCACCGGCTTACGGCTTGAGTTAAATTCATCCTGACGTGGCCTTGCCCAGCCGGGCATTACAAGAAATTACATTGTAGGAGTTTATGCTGAAGTCTCCGGCGATGGGATATTCAATAGTATTGGGGGTCTTTCTGGCGGCGCTGGTTACCTCCGGTTGTACCGCAGCAGCCACCCCCACCGCGCCGGTATCCCGCGAGACGGACGCGCCAGTTGAACCCACGGCCCCTGGCGTGATTGCGGCCCCCACTCCCTACCCAACCTACACCGCGTATCCAACCTACACCCCCTATCCTACACTGGCAGTGTCTGAAGGTCATGAGGAACCGGCCCTCACCATCCTGGGTATTCCTCCGGCTCTAGACGTCCGGGTGACCAGGGTTATAGACGGGGACACCCTGGAGGTGGAGGCAGCCGACGGGAGCCGGGACAAGGTCCGGCTGTTAGGCGTCGACGCTCCGGAAGTCCACGGGCCGAACCAGGCCCTTGAGTACGGAAGCATAATCGACACCGCCTGTCTGGATGATTGGGGGGTTCGGGCCCGGGAGTTCGCCATTGATGAGCTGGAAGGCCGTATTGTCAGATTGGTGCTCGATTCCGGAGATGAAATCACCTTCAGGGAGTTGTTCTCATTTGGACGGTTGCTGGCTTTCGTTGAGGTGGACGGTGAGGACTTCAACGCCTCATTGGTCCGGTTGGGGTTAGCCCGGGTATTTACCGAGCGGCACAACAGCAGGGAAGTCCAGCTAGGGGAGCTTCAGCATCGGGCGCAGCAAGCCAGAGCCGGCTTATGGTCTTGTCAAAGCGCGGCCCTAGGCCCGACGCCGACCTATGCTCCAGCGCCGCTGCCGACGGATACCCCAGAGCCAACGGCAGGTCCAGAGCCTACAGCGCAGCCAACATCCATGCCGACACCCGTGCCAACGTCCGTGCCTACATCCGAGCCGACACCCGAACCAACGGCTACTCCCACAACTGAACCTACGGCTACTCCAAGTCCCATTGCCACGCCGGCGCCGGTATTGACTCAGCTGCCTACGTCTTCCCCCTTGCCGACGGCTACCCCGACGCCCGCGCCCACGGCCACACCGTTGCCAACAGCTACTGCGATACCTACACCCACGCCGCGACCGACGGCCACACCAACCCCTTTGCCGACGGCTACCCCGCCCTCACCACCACCGGCTACCCCGCCCTCACCACCACCGGGGGGCACCGTGGTGATAGAATGCATCTTTTTCGATGGCGTGGTGCCACGTAGTGAGGCCGATGAATACGTCCAGATAGCCAACCTGAGCAGCGTCGCCGTGGACTTGACGGGGTGGCGCCTACAAGACGTGGCTGACGGTACCCCTAATTTCATCTTCCCTTCGCACGTCATTGCTCCAGGTGAGCGTATCAGGATATATACGAATGAAATTCACCCGGAATGGGGAGGTTTCTCTTTCCAAAGGTCAACTTCCATCTGGAACAACTCGGAGCCGGACACTGCCGGATTGTTCAACGGACAGGGAGTGCAAGTCTCCACCCGCACTTATCCCCCAGGCTGCGAATGAACACACCTAGCGGCCTCGGAGGGCGGTCCAGCCCAAAGCGGACAAGATATACTCTATGGAAGACGTGGAGCAGGCATTTGAAGCCCTCCGAAAGGGGCGGGTCTTGGGCCGAGACGTGGTGGCGATCTAATCCCCGACCAATCCTCGAATGGAATCTGGAGAGTCAAATATGAAAGTTGGCATCAGCATACCCAGGTTGCCCGACGGACCGGGTCTGCGGCGGTTCGTGCAGCGCGCCGAGGAGTTGGGCTTCGACTGTGTACTGGCCGGAGACCACATTGTGCTGCCCACGGAGGGCACCAACCAGTACCCTTATACCGCCGACGGCTCCTTCTCGCGTCCCGCGGATGATCCCTTTCTGGAAACCATGACCCTGCTGGGATATCTGGCAGCCTGCACTCAGTCCATAAGGCTGGGCACCACGGTTATAATCCTGCCTTACCGTAACCCTGTCGTGCAGGCCAAAATGTTCGCTTCTTTGGATGTCCTGACCAACGGCAGGATGATTTGCGGTGTCGGCGTCGGCTGGCTAGAAAAGGAGTTCGACATCCTGGGAGTACCCTACGCAGATCGCGGCCCCATGAGCGACGAGTTCCTACAAATCTTCAAGATCCTCTGGACCGAGCCCAACCCCGAGTTTCACGGCCGGTTCTACAACCTGGACGGCATCCAGTTTTATCCCAAGCCGGTGCAACAGCCCCACATTCCCATCTGGGTAGGCGGCCACACCCGCCGGGCGCTGCGCCGCACCGCCAAGTTTGGGGATTGTTGGCACACCACGCGGCAGACTCCCGACTTTGTCGCCGAGAACTTGCCCTACTTGCGCCAGCAAACGGAACGCGCCGGCCGGGACCCGGCGTCCATCTCTATATCTTTGAAACGCAGCCTGTACTTTACCGACCTGGGCGTGGGAGAAGGCAGCTCGGTGCGGACCGGGGGGACGGTGTCGGGCAATACGCAGGAAGTTATAGACGACGTTTACTACTGCCGGGAGTTGGGAATAGACCAGTTGACCTACGACTTTCGCGTGGACGGACTGGACGAAGCGATAGAGGTGATGGGGCACCTGGCCGACCGGGTGCTGCCGGTGGCGGAGCGCTTGGGCTAGTGCTATTTTCGTTAGATTAAGGTCCGAGGCCGTAACTAAACTCGAGGGCATGATCTCGCCAACAGAGGAGGCCGCCTCGGTTAGGCTATAGCACTCCCATAGAAGCGGCCTCGCGGAGCCGCCGGTCAAAAGTGATCAGTTCCATTCCTAGGTTTCTGGAAACGTAGAGATAGCTGGCATCATATACAGTCAGCCCGGTCTCCAAGGCAAGGTGGACTACCTCCAACCCATTAACTTCTATCAGGCGTATGTCCATGGCTGACGACAATGCAAGAGCCTGCGAAAGAGCATCGATTTGCTCGGGGTACCTGGAAATCTTTTTGCGTGCGATGCTGGCTAGCTCATAGGGTAGAAGGGTAGGCGCGTAAATCTCCGCCTCATCGAGCAACGCAACGACTTCCGCTGCGCCAGGTTCGCCGAAGATCAGTGCTCCCAGAACCGACGCATCGACTACCCTACCGGGCATCCCGGTCTTCGCGGATCATTGATACCGATTCCGGACCAGTCTTAATACCTAGCGCGCTGACCCGCTCGTAAACCCCGCCCACCGTCAGGCTGCCGCTTTGAAGAGCATCCTCCAAGATGGTCATAAGCTCACCCTGCAGAGAGCGATGGTGTAGCCTGGCCCGGGCCCTAAGCCGAGCCACCGTCTGTTCTGGGACGTTCTTGATGGATAGATTCGGCATAGATTAACCCCGTGGATAATATTTGACTCCATTATGGAGCCAAAACAGATGCCGGTCAAGGAGATTCTATCCTAGCTGGCTGTGAATCCTTGCCCCGTTCATGGCGAAAAGCAAGTGCGGCACTACAACCCGCTTTCCCTGAAGAGTTCGGCTCGCTCCGCTTGCTCAAGGGACGTGTGTGCCATTTCCTCGGTTTGCTTTGGACTAACCTTTCGCTTGACAGCGCCTGGTATTCCGGTAACGAACGACTTATCGGGGATGTTGCTTCCCGACAAAACCACCGAGTTGGCGGCGATCAAGCATTGCTTTCCCAGGACCACATCGCCCAAAACCGTGCAATTGTTGCCCAGCAAGGAACCCTCGCCCACCAGGTCGCAATGGACCACCACGCAATGTCCGATGCTGACGTAGTCTTCTATAACCAGGCCGCTGCCGTGGACCACCGACCCCTCCTGCACGTTGACAAACTTGCCGATGACTATGCCCTTTTCACCGTCTCCTCTGATCGTAACCCCAGGCCAAATGCTGCAATGCTCACCGATTTCCACGTCTCCAACCACGTAGGCAAACTCACTAACCCAGGCGCTGTCGGCAACCTGAGGTATTTTGTCACCAAGGCTGCGTATCAATTGGGCCTCCCGGAAATTATCAAATCGGACCCGGACTCAGCGTTTCAGGCAATGTGAGATGGGTCTCGGTCGTTACGGATTTCGTCGCGAAGGATTATACCGCAAAAGGCTTCGCGTCGGACGCCTAGGGGTCTTCAATACTGTGGGGGAGGTGGGAAACCGTCCAGGTATGGGACACAGATGGGAGAAGTCTCTAGTGATGTTTTGGCTGGGGACCGGAGGTTTTAGCGGACCGCGCCCAATGCCCGCCGGGCTGTCATGTCCAATTCCCGGTCTATGATGGTGCGGCGCTTGTCGTACTGGCGTTTGCCCCGGGCCAGCCCCAATTCCACCTTGGCGACGTGTCCCTTGATGTAGATGCGAAGGACGGCGATGGTGAGACCCTTTTCCGCCACCGTTGCCGTCAGTCTGGCGATCTCGCCCCGGTGTAGCAGCAGCTTGCGTGGGCGGCGCGGGTCGTGGTTGGACCTACTGGCCGGGTCGTAGGGAGCAATATAAACGTTCACCAGCCACAGTTCCCCGTTTTGCGGCCGGGCATAGCCATCCCGCAGGTCCACACGTCCGGCCCGTATCGATTTGATTTCCGTGCCGGTGAGCACCAGCCCGGCCTCAAACCGGTCCAGGATCTCATAATTAAAGAAAGCCCGCCGGTTGGTGGCTATGACCCGGTTATTCTTATTGGCTTCGGCAGCCGTTTTCTTGGCCATGGCCTAGGTGCCTTGGGCTATCTGCTCCTGGAGAATCTCTATAGCCCGGGCCAACTGGACATCCGATTCTCCCTCGCCCGCCCTTTCCATGACTATGTCGGGAGTGATGCCCTCGCCTTCGATCAAAGTCCCGTTCGGGGTGTACCAGCGGGCGATGGTGAAGTTCACACCGGAGCCATCCCGCAACGGCCACAGGTTGTTGACGCTGCCCTTGCCAAAAGTGGTGACGCCCACCACCGTCGCTCGGCGATGGTCCAACATTGCTCCAGTAAACACTTCGCTGGCGCTGGCGCTAAATTCGTTGACCAGCACGACGATGGGGATATCCCCGGCCTTGCCTCCGGATTTAACCTTCCAGTCGGTGCGCTTTCCTTGAGCGTCGATCTGGTACAGCACCAAGCCGTCTTCAATGAACTGGCTGCCCACATCCACCACCGAGGAGAGAAGGCCGCCCGGATTATTGCGCAGGTCCACTACAATCCCGGTGCCCCCGGATTCGTTAAACGTATCCAATGCCTTCAGTAGGTCGTCATTGGTAGTGGCAGCGAAGTTGAATAGCCGCAGATGGCCGATATTGTCATCGAGCATCATAAATCGCACGCTGGTCAGCGGGATCACACCTCGGACAACCAAGATGGTCACCGGCTCGGCGTTATCGAGGTGAAGAATCAGCAACTCCACGGTCGTGCCCTTCTTGCCTCTGATTCTACTGACCGCCTCCATCAGGCTGATGCCTTCGGCGCTCTCTCCCTGGATGCGCAGGATCACGTCGCCGGGACGGATACCGGATTTTTCCGCCGGAGATTCCGGCATGGGAGCCAAAATGGTGATTTTCCCTTCCCGCAGTCCCACCTCAGCGCCGATCCCCTCGAAGAAACCTTTCAGGTCTTGGGTGGCGATTTTATATTGTTCTGAGTCAAAGAAGGCAGTATAGGGGTCATCCAGTGCCTCCAGCATACCGCGTATGGCGCCGTTGCTGATGGCTTGGGCATCCAAGTTGGTACCATCGATATGCTCCGCCTCAAGTAGCTCCCACACTTCGGCCAACCGCTCAAACTCGGTAGGCAGCCTGTCCACCGTTGTTCGGGAGTCCCGGTTGGGCCCCTGGGCGACGGCGCATCCAATTAGCAAGCCTATGAGCACGGCCAGTAAGACAGAGGCCCAGGCCAGTCGAGTTATTCTCACAAGTGACCTCTACTTAGAATTGGATGCAGAAACCGGCAGGCGAGACCAGAGGCCCATTGTAACACAGGGCCACTGTTATACATGGAACAAACGCACATCTAGTTAACAAAAGCGGATGATTACACATCATCTAACGTTGATTCTTTGTGCGTTAGTTGCGAGCCGCCGGGATAATCTCGTTGACACCCTTTCCCAGCGGCTGCCAGCAGGGCCTCAACTCCCCTCTAAAGCGGGCGATTGTTGGCAGAAACCGCGGCGCTTGGGGCCAACGTGCCCAGGCATCGCCCTGGTTCCGAAACCTCCGGCTGGAACAGCCGGCAGCCACCCTGTCATGGCCAGCGGCATTCCCATCACCTACGAATTCTACAAACAGAGGCCGTCACCTGCTCGGTGGCAGTCTTCGGCACTCGGGACCGATAAAAGGAAGAGCAGGGCGGGCGATCCGTTTTCCGGCAGGCTCCCCTGGGCCTCTAGCCCAGTGGCTCTGCTTGCTTAAATCCGAGTTGCACTTGAGATGGCCGATCCCAAGCACCCATGAATGATAGATGTGCCTTGATTTTCCGCCGCACCAGCAATAAATGTTGAATAAATTTCAAAATTCGACCAAACTCGTTCTTGTTAACCTTGAATGTCCCTACGTCCCGCTGCTATAACCTAGCTAACATAACCCATGTATCCTTACGTTCTGCTTACTGCTGCTTGTCATAAGTTCCCCGTCGATGCGGAGTTCCTAACGGGGCGGACTTGTGGCCGGGCTGTTTGATGTCGAATAATCAGGTTGTTCAGGTATCCGGGAGAGGAATCAACGTCGATTTCATCATTGATGACGTCGCGCCCATCGAGGAAGTCACCAAGGGCCTGAGGCAATACCTGGAGGACAACCGGGGCCTGTGGTCCGGCGGCGCCATTTCGGTGAACGTCGGCCGCCGCATGAACTCCGCCGAACAGCTCAACGAGTTCAAGCAGATCATTGAAAAGGAGTCGGGGCTGACGGTGACCCGGTTCTGGTGCTCTCCCGAGGTTCTGGAAGAGGCTTCCGCCCGAGCCAGGGCTATCAGAATGAAAGCAACCCCGCCCCAACCGGCCCAGTCTCCAGCGGCGGGGGCGTTTCCCAGGGCAACGGCCTCGGTGCAACCACCGCCTACCCAGTCACCCGACTCTCCGGCAGCCGCAGCATTTCCCAGGGCGGCCGTGGCTCCTCCCGCCAATCAGATCCCAGCGCCGCCCCCAGCCCGACCGCCTCAGACCCCTGATGTGCGCCCTGTCAGGCCGGCTGCCACGGAGACCAAGGTTCGTCCGCCGGCGCCTTCGCCAGGCCACTCATCGGAGACTGCTGGCTCCCGGCCTCATGGTGACCAAACAGTGAGCCGCAAGCCGCCGGTTACGCTGCCAGAATCGGATGATGGTCTATTTTCGCCGAGTGGTATCGATTACCTGGAGAGCCGCAGGGATACCGCTCTGTTCGTCAAGTCCACCTGCCGTTCCGGCGAAATCATCCGCTATCCGGGGGATGTGGTGGTGCTGGCCGACGTCAATCCCGGGGCGGAGATAATCGCCGACGGCGATATCGCGGTGTTTGGCTGCCTTCGGGGTTTCGCCCATGCCGGCAGCCAGGGCAACACCAAGGCGACAATCGTTGCCCTGAGTTTGGAATCGCCCCGCATCCAGATCGGTCCCCACGTGGGTGTGGCTCCGCGACCGGACCAATGGCTTGATCCAATTGTAACCGGCCCTACCATCGCCTACGTGCGGCGGCGTTCCATCCACGTGGCGCCCTTCGAAGGCCGGTTCGCAAAATACGGGAAGGGAGTAGTGTATGAAGGGTAGAACAATAGTCATCACCTCGGGCAAAGGCGGTGTGGGCAAAACCACAGCCACCGCCAACATCGGCACCGCTCTGGCCATGCGCGGCCACCGGGTGGTGGTCATCGACACCGATATCGGCCTGCGAAACCTGGACGTGATCATGGGTCTGGAAAGGCGCATCGTTTACGATTTGGTCAACGTGATCGAGGGCAAGTGCAACCTTCACCAAGCAATGATTCGGGACAAGCACGAGCGCGAGCTGTACTTGATACCGGCGCCGCAAACCCGGGACAAGGACTGCATCGAACCGGAGCAACTTCGTGACCTGTGTGCCACGTTGGAAGAGGACTTCGACTACGTGCTGATGGACTGCCCGGCGGGGATCGAGCAAGGGTTCAAGAACGCCATCGCGGCGGCCAAGGAGGCCATCCTGGTGACCACTCCCGAGGTTGCCGCCATCCGGGACGCCGACCGGGTCATCGGACTGCTTGCTGCTTCCGAGCTACACCGTCCACGGCTGATTATCAACCGGGTGGACCCCGGAATGGTCAAGCACGGCGACATGATGGACAAGCAGGACATCGTGGACCTGTTGGCGGTCGAGGTGCTGGGCATGGTGCCCGCCGACAAGAGAACCATCACCGCCGCCAACCGGGGCGTGCCGGTGGTCCACGACAAGAAAGCTCCTTCGGGAGCAGCCTTCCTGCGCATCGCCGCCAGGGTGGACGGGGACGAGGTCCCAATTATGGATCTGGAATACAAGTCTGGCCTGCTGTCCCGTGTCAAAGAGCTGGTGGGCATCAACGGGAGCGCCTATTCCCATGCGTGATATTATTCGCTGGTTGCTCAGCCAACTCGAGAATTCCGACATTGAAGAGGCCACCAAGGAGACGGCAGTAAAGCGGCTCCAATTGGTCCTGATCCAGGACCGGTTGGACATGCCGGCGGACAAGATGGATGCCATGAAGCAGGAAATCTTGGAAGTGGTGTCGCGCTACCTGGTGGTGGAGGACGAGTTCATGGAGTTCGAGATTCGCAAGCTTGACGAACTGGTGGTCTTGGTCGCCAACATCGAGGTTAAGGAATTAAACGAGGTGGCTTCCGCCGTTTAGAGGGTTACCCCCTGAGACCGGCGGAGACCCCTGTCTCCACCAAAAAATTGGACTCCGAGTATTGCCCCGAATCTCCCCGTTGCCTTGTCGATGAGGCCGGGGAGATTTTATTTGTTGAACCGATCCCAAGCACCGAGTATATTAACGGCAAATCTACGATAAAAGTACCGGAAAAGTACCGGTAACGGGGCGGGAATGGCAGGGTCGGAAGTCTTAATCATTGGCGGCGGCATCACCGGTGCGTCTACCGCATGGCACCTGGCCCAGCAAGGCCACGGTGTAACCTTGCTGGAACGAGGTGATGTGGCCTCGGAAGCCTCTGGTGTCAACGCCGGCTCCATCGGGGCCTTGGGCTGGGGCGCCTTGCCCGACCTTCAAGCGTACCTGACCATGGGCAGCCTGGAGATTTTCAAGAGCCTGCAACTGGACCAGGGTTACGACATAGAGTTCCGGGCGTCGGGCTCCCTCCAGGCGATTCACACCGAGGCGCAGTACGAGTACGCGCGGGACCGGGTTCTGACCCTGAGATCCCAAGGCTATTCGGTGGAGCTGCTGACCACACGAGAGGTACTGTCCATGGAGCCGGAGGCCAATCCCCGGCTGCTGGGCTTCACGTACTTCCCGTTGCGTTCCCAAGCCGATCCGGTAAAGGCCACCCGGGCGCTGGCATCCGCCGCATCCCGCCACGGCGCCGACGTGATAACCGGCCGCGAGGTAACCGCGGTCCACGTACTCGGGGATAGCACCTTCCGGGTTGAGACGGATGACGGCGACATCCGCTCGCAAGTCCTGGTCCTGGCGGTGGGCGCATGGTCCGGACCGTTGGGGAAAATGTTGGGATTGAACATCCCTATAGTACCGGTGCGTGGTCAAATGTGGGCCACCGAGGCACTGCCGCCAAAGGTCTTTCACACAATAACGTCGACCGAATCGGCCTACGACTGGTCGTTGGAACCGAACGGTAGCGGCGACGCTCCGCCCGAGTTGACCCACCGGGGGAAGACCCGAATTACCCGGCATCTTTACGGACGGCAGACCCGCAGCGGCCAGATTATCTTCGGCGGCGACCGGCAGCAGGTTGGCTACGACAACGCCCCTGATGCTACGGGCATAGAGGTCAACCGCGGTCACGCGGCGGAGGTGCTGCCCTTTCTGAATGATGTGCCGGTGCAGCGCACTTGGTCCGGGTTGATGCCCTTCTCGATGGACGGCAAGCCGATCATCGGCAAAATACCCCAAGTGGAGAACCTGTACATCGTAAGCGGCTTGGCCTCGTCGGGATTCGGGCGGGGACCCATGGCCGGCAAGCTGGTGGCGGACTACATCCACGGCGGGCACCGGCCCCAGGTCCTGGCTGAATGCGACCCCGCGCGCTGCGTTACCGCCAGCGGTTGCCCCGAATCGCGATGAGGTGTCCGGGGAGCCTGCTATACTAGCGCATAGCTAAATCTGACAACTCAAAACGAAGAGCGAGTCATGGCACAAACCAAAGAGACTGTAAAAGCTCTGCTTGACCGGTTACCCGACGACTGCACCCTCGATGATGTTCTGTACCATCTCTATGTCATTCAGGCGGTCGAAAGTGGTCTGGAAGATGTTGCCCAGGATCGGGTTATCCCCCACGACGTGGTCGCCGAAACGCTGCGGAGAAAATGGCAGGCCGGCCGCGCCGAGTAGTCTGGACCGAGGCCGCGCGCGACGGTCTTGACAGCGCGCTGGAATACATCAGCGAGGATTCACCGGACGCCGCAGGCGATTTTCTTGGGGTGGTTCTTGACGCCGCTCAGTCCTTGAGCTTTCTCTCCGAGCGCGGACGAATCGTACCTGAACTTCAGCGGCCAGATATACGAGAAATATTTGTGTACAGCTATAGAATGCTATACCAAGTAACCCCGCCGGAGGTTCATATCCTCGCGTTTCTCCATGGGGCACGCGACATTGGCGACTGGATGAGCTAAGGCAGCGATGCGCCTGGTTCTAACCAACGCCAACCTGATCGACTGCGTGAGCCCCACCGTGGTTGCCAACGCCAGCGTTACCGTGGAGGATGGCCGTATCGTAGAAGTGTTGGATGGCCACGGCTCACCGGATTCGCGTGACGCTAGGGTTATCGATCTCGAGGGCGGGTATCTCCTACCCGGCCTTTGGGACGTCCACATTCACCCCGAATACCATCTTCCGGCGGATGCCGACGTGGCGCGGCAGACGGCCCGGTTCGGCCAAAACTTGATGCAAGGGATGACCGAGGCCGGCATAGTCGGGGTACGGTGCGGCGGCGCGGCCAACCACATGGACGTGGCCTGGCGCGACACCTTCGATGCAGGGCGGTTGGCCGGACCCCGAGTCTTCGCCTGCGGCAACTTCCTGACCACCACCGGAGGGCACTTCCTCACGTCGGGACACGCCAGGGAGTGCGACGGTCCCTTCGGCTTCGTCCAGGCAATACGTGACCAGATCAAGGCCGGGGTGGACCACATCAAGTTAAACTTGTCGGGGGGCGTCATGGGCCCCTTTTGGGACCGGCACACCCACTCTTTCTTGCTGGAGGAGGAGTTGGAGGCGGCTTTCGCCATCTGCCGCCAGCGGGGTAAGAAAGTCATGGCCCACGCCACCAATCCCGAGTCCGTCAAGGCCGCGCTTGGGCTGGGCGCCCACACCATCGAGCACGGCTACATCATGGATGAAGAATGCGTTCAACTGTTCCTGGAACGAGACGCGTGGTACGTGCCGACCCTGTCCATCACCCATCTGACTCCAGCCCAAGCAACCACCGAAAGGGAGAACCGCTGGGTGGAGCAACGCGGAATGGCCACCGACCTGGTGGAAAGGGCCGATGCGGCGGCAGCGGAACACCGTACCTGGTTCCAGCAAGCCCTGCGTTCCGGCGTTAAGATGGCCCTGGGTTCCGACATCCTTCCCCTGAGGGAGTCGGCCCTGCTGGAGATGGGGCTGTGGGTCAAGGACGGAGCAACTCCCTGGCAGACTTTGGTGGCGGCCACCGCCAATGCAGCCCAGCTATGCGGGAGAGGAGAAGACCTGGGCACGGTGGAAGCAGGCAAGCTGGCGGACCTCATCGTAGTCGATGGCAACCCGCTGGACGACATAGAGAACCTGGGCAACCTGCTATTGGTCGTCAAGGAAGGTAAAGTCGTCTCGGACAAAAGGGGTTAAGCCAAAATCCCCTTCTCTGCATCCAGCATTCGACCCACCAATAAAAATCAAGGAGGACCCCATGCCCAGCGCCAAAATAAACATCGGCAACGTGGAGATCACATCCTTGTCCGACGGGGCGCTGGAGTTCGATCTCTGCAACTTTTTCCCCGAAATACCCTCGGAAAGCTGGAGCGGCTACGAGCAGTATCTTACTCCGGAGCACCACGTCCGGTTTAACCTGGCATGCTTCCTGGTCCGCTCGGAAGGCCGTACCATCCTGGTGGACACCGGGCTGGGGGCCAAGCCAGCCGATGCCCCGGAAACTCCCTGGGGAGAGCTTCTCAACAGCTTCCGGGACAACGGTGTGCGCCCCGATGAGATAGACATGGTGGTGATGACCCACTTGCACCGGGACCACGTGGGCTGGAACCTGCAGTCTCAGGACGGGAAATATACGCCCACTTTCCCCCGAGCGCGCTATTACTTCAGCGCCAAGGACTGGGAGGCCAGCCACGACCCCCAGTTCCAGGCCGAGCGGTTCACCAACGCTCCCGAGTGCGTCTGGCCCTTGGAAGAGCTGGGCCTCATGGAGCTGATGGATGGGGAATACACTCTTACCAGCGAGTTGACCACCTTGCCCACGCCTGGACACACACCGGGACACATGAGCATCATGATCTCCTCCCAGGGCCAGCGCGGCTTGATCCTGGGAGACGTCCTCCACAACGTGGTCCAGGTGCACGAAATCGACTGGGTGTCCCGGGCCGACATGGACCCGGAACAGACCAGAGCCACCCGCCGCTCTTTGGTGGAGCGTTTGGAACGGGAAGGCACCACCGTGGCCGCTATCCATCTTCCTGCGCCCGGATTCGGCAAGATCCTAATCTCGGAAGGCCGTCGCTACTGGCAAGCCCTTTAAATGGACTTCAATAGGTTCTTGGCCGGCCGGGTCCTTCGACAGGCTCAGGACGAACGTTTGGAAATGTGCCCCGTTGGTGGTGAGCCCTTCGGCGGAGTTTACCCTGAGACGGACCGAAGGGCTCAGGACAGGCCTGTCGAACCACCAGACGCCGCTGTTGACACGCCGGACAGGCCTGACTAAACTCACGCGTGAGACGGCCAATCAGGGCTGGGCGGTGCTGATTAGGCCATTCGCGGCAATCCTTAAACGGCTCGCTCTCCCACCGAAGGCTCCTTTCGGACGTTCTTTTCGAGGAACGGCGTCCCCGATCCCATTAGAGAGGAGCGTGAGGGGCAGGTGGGTGGGCCAAGGAAAGGTGGACATGGCCCGGTTTGACTACCTGGAGGCCCGCACTCTGCGCCAAGCCATCTCCCTGGGACAGCGCTACGGCCTGCGGGCCCGGTTCGTGGCAGGGAGCACCGACTTCCTGATACGGTGGCGGCAGGGCGTTTGGCAGCCCGAGTACGTTATCAACATTCAGCACATCTCCAGTTTAAGCCGGGTCAGCTACAACAGCCGGGACGGGCTGCGCCTCGGCTCCCTGGTAACGGTGCAGACCCTGGAGAGCCACCCCATAATCCGCAGGCGTTACCCGGCGCTGTCGGCATCCGCCGCGTCTTTCGCCGGTGTACAGGTGCGCAACCTGGCCACGGTGGGTGGCAACGTTTGCAATGCCTCACCGGCGGGAGACACCCTACCGGCCTTGCTGGCCTTCGAGGCGAGTTGCCGCATCGCCGGCCCCGGCGGTGAACGGTGGCTCCCCTTAGACCAGTTTTTCACCGGCCCAGGCCAAACCGCCTTGGAGCCGGGTGAGGTTCTGGCGGAGTTGCGTTTGCCGCCGCCCTTGCCAGACACCGGTTCCCTCTACATCAAGCACAGCCCCCGGGGGGGCATGGACATCGCCACCCTGGGAGTGGCTTCGGTGGTGTCACTCCAAGAACAAGGCAGCGTGTTCGGCGATGTGAAGATCGCCTTGGGCGCGGTGGCCCCAACCCCGATCCGTGCCTATACCGCCGAAGAGATGCTGCGGGGCAGGGCAATCACCCCGGAGTTGATCGGCGCCGCCGCAGCCGAGGCGGAAAGCCGGGTCACGCCCATCGACGACCTCCGGGGCTCGGCGCTCCACCGCAAGTCGATGGTGAGAGTCCTGACCCAGCGGACCCTGGAGCGCGCCGTCGACATGGCGCGCAAGGTCCCGATGCCCTTCGAGCTACAACGAAGCCTGGCCGTTCAGGCGGTGTTTTAGGTGTTTTAATCGTGAAAAAACCTCTGCAACTTAACATAAATGGTGAGACCCGCCACATTCTGGTGGAGCCTTTCTACTCGTTGCTGGACACCTTGAGAGATGAGCTGCATCTGACGGGCACGAAGAAGGGCTGCGACGAGGGCGACTGCGGCGCGTGTACCGTGCTGCTCAATGGCAAGCCGGTCACCTCGTGCCTGGTGCTGGCCCACAGCGCCCATGACGCTGAAGTGACCACTGTGGAAGGACTGGCAACGGGAAACGTCTTGCATCCGGTGCAACAAGCCTTCGCCGATCACGGCGGATTGCAGTGCGGGTTCTGTACCCCGGGGCTGATTATGGCGGCTGTGGGACTGCTGCAGCAGAACTCCCAGCCCACTACGGAAGACGTCAAGTTCGCTATCAACGGCAACCTGTGCCGCTGCACCGGTTACACCAAGGTTATCGAGGCCATCATGGCGGCCGCCGGGTCACGCTGATCAACTCCCGGAGAATAAGGAGTAACTAGGAGTAAAAGCAATGGTTGACTTCAAAGTTCTGGGCCAGAACCACAACAGGGTCGACGCGCTGGACAAAGTCACCGGCCAGGCCACCTATGCCTCCGACGTTTATCTGCCCGGCATGTTGATGTGCAAGTTGCTGCCCAGCACCCGGAGCCATGCCCGTATCTTAAGCATCGACACCTCCCGTGCGGAGCAGTTGCCGGGAGTCCGGGCAATCATCACCGGGAAAGACTTTCCCGACCTTTTCTTCGGCTCCGGGGCGGTCAAGGACCGGCGAATCATGGCCAGGGACGAGGTGTTCTACATTGGCGAGCCCGTGGCTGCGGTGGCTGCCGACGACGAGACCACGGCCCAGGAGGCCCTGGAATTGATCCAAGTGGAATACCAGGACCAGGAAAGGGTGGTGGACCCCCTTCAGGCCATCAAAAGCGGCGCCACGTTGGTGCATCCTGACATGGCCGGCTTCGAAGGGTACGGGTTTGCCATGGGTGGCAACAACTGTACGCTCTTGGACGCTGACCGGGGCGATGTGGACCAAGCCTTCGATGAGGCCGACCACATCATAGAGGAAACCTACCACTCCCAGGCCATCAACCAGGGTTTCTTGGAACCCATGGCCTGCGTGGCCAACTTGGAAGCCAACGGCCGCCTAACCGTTTGGGCATCTACCCAGGGCCCCTATCAGGTACGTGCCCAGTTGGCCTCGGTGCTGGACATGCCCATTTCCCGCATCAAGGTCATCGCCATGGAGCTGGGGGGCGGCTTCGGCGCCAAGCTGCGCCTAGCCTTTGAAGCCTACCCTGCCTTTTTGGCCATGAAGACCGGCCGCCCGGTCAAGCTGATCAACACCCGGGAGGAGGTTTTCACTCTCAACGGTCCCCGGCTGGCCACCAGCATCTACTTGAAGACTGCCGTCAACAACGACGGCAACATCACCGCCCGGGAAGCCCGCAGCATCTTTGACGTTGGCGCGTACCTGGGCGCCGGACCCAACGCCGGTGTTGGCCACGCCCTGGGACCCTACAACATTCCCAACTTCCGGCTCCGTTCCTACGGCATCTACACCAACAAAATCTACGTGGGCTCCTACCGGGCCTCCGGAGTGGCGGACATGACCTTCGCCATCGAGTCCCACATGGACAGCATCGCTCATAAGTTGGGCTTGGACCCCTTGGAGTTCCGGATCAAAAACGCCATCAAAGAGGGCGACGTTGGCGTATCCGGCGCCAAGCTACCCCGGAACGGACTGATGGAAACGATAATGGCGGTGAAAGAGCGGCTGGACCTGCCCCGAAAGCTGGAAGAAGGACGTGGCGTGGGCATTGCCTTGTGCGAGTGGCGCAGCGGCAGCGGGCCTTCCACGGCCTCGATCAGCGTCAACGAGGACGGCACGATAAGCCTTTTAACCGGCTCGGTGGATATCTCGGGAAGCGACACGTCTTTGGCCCAGATCGCGGCGGAATCTCTGGGTCTGCGGATGGAGGACGTGATCGTAGCCAAGAGGGATACCGATATGGCGCCCTTCACCGGTCCCAGCGGGGGCAGCCGCATCGTCTACAGCCAGGGCAAGGCCGTGCAGATGGCCGCCGAGGATGCCCGGCAAAAGCTGTTCGCGCTGGCTGCCGAGCGTTTTGGCGTGCCCGCCGACGCCCTGGCCTGCGACGGAGGCCGGGTTTATGTCCAGGACAACCCTCCCCAGTCACTCACCTTGGGCCAGTTAGGCCGCCTGAGCCTGACCTCCCGCAACGGGCCCATCATCGGTTTGGCTTCTCTGTCCAGCATGCCCTACGCGCCGGTGTTCAACACCCAGGGGGCGGAGGTGCTGGTGGACAAAGCCACCGGACAGGTCAAGGTGACCAGGTTTGTCCAGGCCCAGGACGTGGGCGTGGCAATCAACCCCATGAGCGTCGAAGGACAATTGTCAGGGGGCGTGGTCCAGGGAATCGGCCGTGCCTTGAGCGAGGAGCTACTGATCGATGACGACACCGGACGGGTGCGCAACCCGTCGCTGTCTACCTACCTGATGCCCCTGGCGTTGGACATGCCCGAAGTCGAAAACATCCTGATCAACGTGCCAAGCGAGGACGGGCCGTTCGGGGCCCGGGCGGTGGCGGAGCCTCCAGGGTTTGGACCGCCGGCGGCCATCGCCAACGCAATCTTCGACGCCGTGGGGGTTCGCATCAAGGAATTGCCGCTGTCCGCGGAAAGGGTGCTGGCTGCCCTCCAAGGACAAGACGATGGCGAGGTAGTCATTGACGTCGAGGCCCTGCGGGAGGCTGAAGCCCAGCAGGCCTGACTAGCGGGTCTGAGCAGCAGCAACTAGGCGCCGCGTCAAGTTTATGTTGATAGGTTTACCGGTTGTGACGACCTGTTATTCCCTCGAAAATGTCATGCTGAGCCAGCCGCAGCGGCGAAGTATCTGGGGCGGGGCCGTTCCACCCATCCCCAGATTCCTCTCCTTCCGCTGAAGGATCGGAATGACATTGGTCGTTTTCAAATTGAAACAGTGCTAGGTTCCGGGTTCGAAGACGGTGTCCAGTTTGGCCGAGCTATCAAAGAAGTGCTGCAGGCTCTGGTTCACCCGAAAGAACAAGTCGGCCCGAAGCTGGTCACCGGTGGCGTTCTTGGATATTCCGTCCTGAGCCATCAGGTCCAGGGTATTTAGCGTGTGGCTCAGGTCGGCGCCTCCGTTCTCTTTGGTGTTCCGCATCAAGTCCTGCCAGTCGGCTTCGCTCATCTCCAGAAAGAAATCCAGGTCAATCAGGTCGTATTCGGTGCCTTCCCGTACATCGGAGCACTCGAAGGCTTCGAAGGTGATGATGAAGACCCTGGGTCCGACTTTGACACCCATCGAGAGGTCGATGCTGCCCAGCCGCCGGAAGTCCGGATCGGCATTCACCATCTCTTGAAGCGCTTGAAACCACTCCACCGACGGGAAAACCAGGGCGCTGCCAGAGTTAACGCTCATTCAGTGACTCCCGGCTTTAGGTCTGTGGCGTAGCCTGCCAACCACAAAGCTCCTCGTTTCCCGCAACACGAAAGACCCCGGCCTAATCCTTGAAATAGGGTTCGCCCGTTTCCTTAGCTTGGCTAAAGGGGACCATCTTGCGCAAGTGGTGCTCCGGATCGGTATCCTTGGGCGCCCTGGCCAAGGCTTGGTCCACCATCTTGTAGTATTTGGGATCGAGCTGTGACATCTTATCGCGTTCGGACTTTACATAAGCAAACGAGGAGAAAATCCGCCGTAAATTCTCGCCGTCACAGTGCTGGCATTGGGAAGGCGGCGTGCTTTGAGAAGTTCTGAGGTAGAAGCTGCTCGCGCCGCCGCAGTCGGGGCAACGATATTCGTAAATCGGCATGACTTAGGCTGATGCCTGGCTGGTTTCTGGAAGCCGAAGGTAGGCAGCCAGGTCAGAGTTCAGATTGTCCCGGGTTTTACCCACCCCAATCCACTTCATACGTGTCAAATACTGCTCAATGTATTGCTGCTGCAGGTCCTTCACCACTTCCATTCCCGCAACGATATCCCTGACACCGCCACCGAAGATAATGGCCAGCGCTTCCCACAGCACAGGGTCCTTCATCTCCGATGCCAGGTCCCGCTCCACTCCTCCCATAAGCCGCTGTAGGCCCAACGCATAGTCGGGGCCTCGATGCTCAACGGCATATTTGAGGTGGGCCATACCGTAGGCCATGTGCCGCGCCTTGTCCTCCATGCAGCGTCGAAAGAGGAACTTGTCGGTCCAGTTTCGGGCATAGGCCTCGCCGTACCGGTAAATCAGCAGGGTTAAAGTCCCCCGGAGGATGTACAGGTACAGGGCCGTCTCGGTCCAACCAGCCCGGCTCTCCAGAAGGCGCCGGTTGATGTGGCCGGGACTCTCCAAGCCCAGTGACCCGCCGTTGGCCAACGCCCGCCGCCGGAACACCGTGTAATGCCGTCCACTGTCAAACAGCTCGGTGGCCAGAAAGGCTTTAACCTCATGATAGGCATAGTTCATACGGTGAAGCCACTGGCCTATCACGTCGGTTTCCGTCGAAGCCTGCTGCGCCAACTCGGTACAGAGTTGCCTCATGGCTAGCTCCGCTTCCTCGGGGAGGGGCTCTAGGTCATCCCAAGGAACGTCGATATGAGCGGCCCAGCGGCGCTGAACAGCTTCTTCATACAGGTCCACCGCGTTGTCCGACCACAGCTCTTCCTTACGGTTGACGGAGTACAGGTCGGTGGCGGGCACGCCGGGGATGGGGAAGGCTCCCCGGGGCCGGCGGCTCATGTCGCGGCTCTCTTCGGGCACCTCCCCATACAAGCCGATGTTTATCGCCCGCATGGTCATGCCATGCTTTCCCGGCTGGGCCCTGGTGCCCCAGGCCAGGCAGTCTTTCATCCAGGCCAGGGGTTCCAGTTGGGCCGCCGGATTGGGCTGTTCGGGTTCTTCTTCTGGGCGGTCCGGGGAAGACTTTTCTTCTTCTGGTCCTTCCGGTTGGGCCATGGTAATCCTCGTTGCGGCCCGTAAATGGGGCAGGTAGTGGTGCCTGACAAAGCAAGACCTCCCCCACCGAAGCAAGGGAGGTCTATCTCGATTACTTTTCCATCCTACGCTGCCCTAAGCCGCGTTGTAAGCCTCCAGCAAAGCGGGATTGACCCTGCCGTTGGTAATGCGGTCGGCAAAACCAGCCGACTTGAGCCGTTGGAAATACTCTTTGGTCTGCCGTTGCCGGACAGCCGTGAGAATCTTCTGGCCTTCGTCGGTCTTGTCCTTGCCGCCGCCTAGCAAAACGGCCAGAGCCTCGCTGGTGAGCATGTTCCTGGCTGCGGGGTTCTCGCCACCGGCTCCAGAAGCCTGACGGCTTTCCCCTTCGTCCAGGTAGCAATGGATCTCTTCTCGCCGTTCGGGGTTGGCCTCATTCATGTAGCGCAGGTGAAGCACGCCGATGGCCACGTGCCTGGCCTCGTCCTGCGCGCACCGCCGGTAGATGGCCTTTTCCGCTTCGTTATAGGCCATCAGCTCTCCCAGGCGGAACAGGGTCAGCACGTTGCCTTCACCGGTGATGTGCAGGCGAGACGACAACTCCGTAAACTCCCGGGCGTTGTCGGTGCTGCCGCCTACAACGTCGCTGACGCTGTCAATCATCCGCATCAATCCGCCGCCGTTGGCCAGCGCCCGCTTCCGGAAGACATCCAGGTGCCTAGATTCGTCCATCACCTGGCCCAACAGGACCAGTCGTACTTCATGGTAGTCAGGAGACATGGTTGAAATGAACCGGCCGGGAACGTCGGAGGCCACGAACTCCACCTGGGCAAAGAAGGTAGCTAGCTGGCACTCGGCCGCTTCTATATCGTCTGGCAGCGGCGTGATGGTCTCCCATGGTATGTCGGTGGCCGAACTCCACTGCCGGGTTACAAACTCTTGGTAAAGCTTGGTCAGGTTATGGGCCCAGACGTCCTTTTTCTGGCGGAACAGATAAGCCCCGAATTGGGGCACGTTGCCCCGGGCGATGGAGCCTTCAACGCGGCCGGTGTTGTTCTCCGAAAGCTCGTCAACGCTGTCGCTAATCACGTTCTCTTTTAGCTGGTTCAGCCAGGACAGGTCGAAGCCCGATTGTTGGGCTTTTTCCCAGTACGTGGCCTGTTCGTTTGCCGTCGCCATGAAAGCAGCCTCCCCGAAAGCATTCACCACCCGTGACTTACGCTCGGATACCCCGATAATGCCATGATACTAAAGTTTAGGCCCGGTTTTGTCAATGCAACCGGACCCCGTGCGATGGATGTTACTTGCTCGGAACGAAACTAGCCGACTTGGCCGCGGTGCGACATTACGGCCGAAATTCACTATCCTTAATATTGAGAATGAAAGGTTACCCTGTCGAGGTGTGGAGAGCATGATGCGCAAGGGGATCAAATCACCTACTGGCGTATTGTTTATGGCGCTTGCGACGGTTTCGATGGTTTCTTTGTTGGGCATAGCCTGCCAGCCACCGGGCCAACCCCAGGTGGGTCAGATGGCGTTGCAGGAAACTGTGCGAGCGGAGGTGTCTTCGCAGATCGCCATAAGCGCCATAGATGATAAAAATGGCTCCAGGGACCTTGACGCCTTGCGGGAGGAGATTGAGTTGGGCCTGGCGGAGCCGCTGATCAACCTGCAAGGGGATCTGGCGGAACTGAGGTTAGAACTGGAGCGGGTAAGGGCTCTGTTCGACGCCCTGGAATTTGAGTTTGCGCGGCGAGATCAACTGGATGAACTGCGAATGGAGATCGACAAGGTAAGGTTTTCAGACGATCCTCGGGCGGAGTTTGACCTTCGCTCCGACCTGGACCAGTTCGAATTCGAGTTCCAGAGCATACGAAATGAGTTTGAGACCCTAGGGCGGCAGTTCGACCTGGAACTGGAACAGTTACTACTGGAGACCGAGGGGGTACGGCGGCTCATAGAAAATGTGGAAGAAGCCTTGAGAGTCGAAACCGATTCCCTTCACAGGAGGATCGATGCCGTCCGATAACGGCGTTGAGCCCTCCGAGCACCCGGAGACACCCACCCTGTAGGGCAAACTCACTCGAATTAAGCGTTGCGGCGTAATCCCGGCCCGCGGCGTTCCTCGACGAAGTGCCAGCACCGCACTTGCGGGGTGCTGTCACATTTGCGCTTGTTTAGGCGAATATTGTTTATTGATGGCAGGGTTAGCCGAAGCAAGCACCGGCAGTTATTGGAGGTCTAACATGAGTCGTTGGTTGGTCACCGGGATTTTCGTTTTGTTGTTGGCGGCGTCGGTTCCAATCATTTTGGCGGTAAGTCCCTTGGCCTGGACGTTGCGTGCCGCCAGGGCAGGCCTGCGCACGATCAAACTCGGCTATGCCTTTCGATGACGAACCCCGATTCTACTTGGAGACCTATTTTCTCTAATTCCGAGAGCCCCGGCGCCACAGCCGGCCACCCAACCTCACGGCCATCTCGGGCCCCCTGCAATTGCAGCCTTGTCGCCTTAACCCAAAAGTGAGGAAGGGGTGTGGTGGGCAGTGCAGGACTCGAACCTGCGGCCTCCTGCGTGTAAAGCAGGCGCTCTAACCATCTGAGCTAACCGCCCGTATTTACGCCTGTAGGGAGCGCATAACTGGCAAAATCGGATTGCCAACCTCTGATATTGAATCACCCTACCGGGAAGGCGTCAATGTCATCGGGATGGACCCCGATGCTACTTGGAACATTGTCGATATCGAGTCGATTTTTATCGAAACAGG
Organism: Chloroflexota bacterium; assembly: GCA_022568195.1. GTDB lineage: Bacteria > Chloroflexota > Dehalococcoidia > Lucifugimonadales > UBA3495 > JADFFS01. The sequence goes on from JADFFS010000014.1 coordinate 38,250, forward strand.
GGCGGAACTCAGGCATTTCCCTCTCACTGAGGGGGCGCAAAGATGATGCGGCGTCTTCGTTGGACGTCAGTCCTCGGGTCGTAAGCAATCGGGCCGAATGATCTTGAGGATCTTAAAGAATTACATTCTTGTCTTTTAGGGCGACGATTTCATCCCAAGT
>JADFFS010000123.1 GCA_022568195.1 Chloroflexota bacterium
CAGGATGTCCAGCTTGCCGAAGCGGTTTACCGCGGTGGAAACGGCCTCCCGCCAGCTGGATTCGCTGGTAACGTCCAGCCGCACGAAGGCGCACTGCCCTCCGGTTTCGTTGATTTCCGCCTCGGTACGCCGTCCCTCCTCCTCCAACAGGTCTCCGATCACAACCCTGGCCCCCTCTTTGGCGAACAGCCTGGCTTCGGCGGCGCCTAGCCCCCTGGCTCCGCCGCTGATCAAAGCGACCTTGTTTTCCAGCCGCATGTGTTCCTCCGGTAGGGTAGGAAATGGGATGACAATTGGATTGTAGCCCGTGACCGGCCGGAGTCAATAGCGCCAAGAACGGGCCGTGACCGGGACGCTTGCCCGCTTATGCAAATCTTGCCACCCGGCCGCACCGTCGTTACAATCGTTGCAATCCCTGTGTCGCGGCGCGCCGGCGTCCGGTGTATGGACACCCTTGCCGCCCAATGGGATAGAATGTACTCCACTGACAACTTGGAACCGGGCACATTTATATGCTAGGAGGACCGTAATGGCCAAGCCGAGAATCCGCCACATAGCGATCAACGTCCAGGACCGGGACGCCGAAGCCGAGTACTACAAAAAGGTCTTCGGCATGGAGGAAAAGCTTCGGGGGGCCAACGGGACGGTCTACCTTTCCGACGGTCACGTGGGGGTCGCCCTGATCAGCAATTCCGAAATGCCCTGGGGCATCAACCACTTCGGGTTCCAGGTGGACAGCATAGAAGAGATAGAAAAGGTCGCCAAGACCAAGGCCGTTGCCAACACCATGGCGGCGGTGGGTGAGAGCCTGATTCGAGACCCGGAGGCCAACCGGGTGGACCTGTCGGAGGAGGGCTGGCCCGTCTAGGAGTGGCGTTATGCCCTGGATGACCGGGAAACAAGCATTTTTGGAAATGCTTCGGGCCGAGGGCGTCAAGTATATCTTCGGGAATCCGGGCACCAGTGAGAGCGCCATTATCTCCACCCTCCCCCTGTTTCCGGACATCGAGTACGTCTTGGCCACGCAGGAAGGCGTCGCCATGGGCATGGCCGACGGCTATGCCTGCGCCAGCGGCCAGCCATCCTTCGTAAACCTGCACATCGAGACGGGTCTGGCCAACGGGATCAGCCTGCTGCACCACGCCATGGACGGTGGTACTCCCCTGGTCCTGACCTCGGGTAACAAGGACATCCGCAAGTTGACCGAGGGGCGTACCGACCTTGCTCAGATGGTGGCCCAATTCACCAAGTGGAGCGTGGAGGTCACCCACTGCGAGCAAATTCCCGGGGTCTTGCGCCGGGCGTTTAACGAGGCCAAGACCCCGCCCACCGGTCCAGTCTACGTCGGGTTCGCCGCCAACTCCCTGGAAGACGAGGCCGACATGGAGATAGTACCGTCGGGCCAAGGATTCCATCGCACCGCGCCCGACCCCGCGGCGGTCCAGGTTGCCGCCGGTCTCCTGGCCAAGTCAACCTCTCCTGCCATGGTGGTTGGCGACAGGCTGGCCCAGTCGGGCGGTACTGGGGAGGCGGTACGGTTGGCCGAGCTCCTGGGAGCCAGGGTGTACACGACATCCTACGCCCGGATGAACTTCCCCTCGGGGCACCCCCAGTTTCTGGGCCGGATCAACGCCGTGCTGCCCGCGTCCAGAGAGTTGCTGTCCCAATCCGACGTGGTGTTGGCCGTGGGCACCGACGTGTTCTCGGGATTCTTCTACTTTTCCGGGCCCAGCTTGTCCCAGAACACCAGGCTGATCCATTTGGACTCAGCCCATCGAGCGGTGGGCAAAAGCGAGCCAACGGACGTTGGGATGATCGCCGACCCCAAGACCGGCCTGGCGGATTTGGCTGACGCTGTGGAACAAGCAATGTCCGGGTCGGTCCGGGAGGCGGCCCGCAGCCGTGGCGTATCGGTGGCGGGGCTAAAAGACCAGCAAAGGACGGCGTGGGATGAACGGCTAAAGCAACGCTGGGACCAGAGCCCCATGTCTGCCGAGCGCATGATGGTGGAGGCCAACGGGGCCCTGCCCCCGGACTGCATCGTCGTCGACGACTCCCTGAGCTCCAAGGACGCCCTGCACGGCGCGTTCCAGTTCAACCAGCCGGACTCAATATATGGAGAGCGGGTTGGCGCCATCGGCTGGGGCATGGGCGGGGCTTTGGGGGTCAAGCTGGCCCAACCGGACCGGCCGGTGGTGGGCGTTGTTGGGGACGGCAGCGCCATGATGACGGTGCAGGCCCTGTGGACGGCGGCTTGCGCCAACATTCCGGTGGTCTACCTGGTCTGCAACAACCGGTCCTACCGGATCCTCAAGCTGAACATGAACCTCTACAAGACCCAGGTGCTGGGGGAGGACACAGCGGACAGCCCTTCTGGACTGGAACTGCCGGGTCTGGACTTCCCGATACCGCTGAATATCGCCGGGATCGCCAACGCCATCGGCGTATACGGCCGGACCATAGAAGACCCCGCCGATATCGCCCCGGCAATCAAGCAGGCCTTGGACTCAGGAAAGCCGGCGGTCCTGGACGTGGTGATCGACGGGTCCGTCTAGACCCGGGGCCCCAGCTCCTTTTGCAGGTCGATGATCACCTGGACCCGATTCCTGGTCTGCCACCTGGTGCGGCTGCCGATGGGCTGGTTTTCGATCTCGGGAACCACTTTCATGGCTACAAAGACCGGTCCTGGCGAGTTCAATATGGCTTCGATGTTGTTGGAGAAGTCCTCCAGGTTGTCGAAGGAATAGGTCGAAGGATAGCCGGACCCCTTGGCAATCACGTCGTAGGCGATGTTCTTGGCGTTGGGCACCGGCTGGCCGCCGGTGGTGGCGTAGCACTCGTTGTCCAGCATGAAGTGGTAGAAATTCTTGGGGTTCTGCTCCGCGATTGTGGGCAGGACGCCCAGGTTCATCAGGATGTCGCCCTCCGAGTCAAAGAGGACCACCTTTTCCTTGGGACGGGACAACGCCAGGCCCAGTCCGAAGGATGCGTGGCCGCCCATGGCCGGGTCGCCCAAGGGCACGTCCCTGTCGGGCTTGGTGCTGATGTTCACCCAGTGGCGTCCGCCCCTCCCAGGAATGACCACGGCGTCGCCCCGGTATTGTGCGAAGACTTTGAGCATATCTTCCGTTTTAAACACTCAATAACTCCGATTTACATAATACGGCACAGGTGCTTTGCCGCCAGCACCCAGTCAACCTATACATCGCAGTGTCACCCTGAACGAAGTGAAGGGTCTAACGTTCGGAGGGAGATTCTTCCGTCGCTGCGCTCCCTCAGAATGACATCATAATAAAGTTGACTGAGTACTAGTGCCAGCCCCATCGGGGCGCTTGGGCTACCTGTTGAAGCCGTGGTATTCGTCCCCGACCAGAATGGCTACCGGCCGGCGGTTCTTTTCCGCCTCTTCGAAGGCGTGGGTGATCCTGGGGGCGTCATCGTTGTTTTCCACCAGGTAGTATTTGATCTCGAATGCGTTCAGGAAGCGCTCGGTGTAAGTGGCGGCGGTGTCCGTGTCTATCCCGTGACGGGTGTAGCCCCGGTATCCCACCATCAGCACCACCGGGATGTTTAATCCCAGGCACCAGCCGCGCAATGAGTCGCCCGACTCCATCAGCCCGGTGTTCTGAATCAGGATGATGGGCTTGGCGCCGCCTGCCGCCAGGCCTGCGGCGGTGGAGAAAGCCTGCCCCTCCCGGCTGACGGCGATGAGGTGCAGGGTAGGCTCTTCCTCCATGAGGGTGTACAAAAAGTTGGTCTCGCTGTCGGGCAGCCAAACCACGTGGGTCACCCCGGCCTTCTTCATCTCTTCAATGACTATCTCTGGGCTGAACAGTGCTTGCTGGGTCATTGCCTTACCTCTCAATACGTCCCTACAGGTCGATGCGGTATACCCGCGTAGCCGTATCATGGAACATGGCGGCCCGCTCGGTTGCCGAGTAGCCCTTGGACAGCCGCTTGAAAGCGTTGTACATCACGTTGTAGGAATAGGCCACCTTGTCGACGGGGAAGTTGCTCTCAAACATGCACCGGTCCGGGCCGAACTGCTCGATGCAGTGGGTCATCAAGGGAGACATGGACTCGGCCAGCTCCTCGGAACCGATGGGTTGCTCCCGCTGGTACCAGTCGAACCCGTAGCGAGGCATCCCGATACCGCCCAGCTTCATTATGATGTTGGGGCACTCTCCCACGGTGGCAATTCCCTTGCGCCAGGTGGCAAGCACTTCCTCGTGTTGATTGGCGTAGGGCTCTACTAGCATCAGTCCCCCGATGTGGTTCAGGACGATGGTCAGGCCGGGTATGGCCTTGGCAAAGTCGGCCAGCTCGGGTAGCTGGTGAAAGAACAGGCCAGTCTCCAAGCATAAGCCCATCCGCGCCAGCACCCGGGCGCCCTCCCGGTATTCGTCGCTGGCCAGCCTGCCCTGGCTCTCCCGGTCCGGCACCTCTGGATGGGGGTCCCAACCAACCGAGTGGCGTATCCCACGAAAGCGGTTGGGGCTGGCCGCTTGCAACGCTTCCAGCACCGGCTCGACCCGGCCGCCCAAGTTCAAGCTGGCGTTGCCGATGATAGCTGCGGCAGCCCGCCCCGGTCCGTAGAGACCGCTGGCGCTGGCAGCAGCCAGGCCCTGAACGAACTCGACCTCTCCAACGGAGCGCATGTCCTCGGGACCGTCGGTGCGGTACATCGAGTGGGCCTCGACGAACACCGTGGAGCGCACGTTATGGCCGCTGTTAATGTCGGCGGCCAACTCCTGGAGCAGGTAACGCTGGTAGGGGATGCGCGCGGTGCGAAAGTCCCAGAAGTGGTGGTGCGGGTCGCAGATGGGAAGGTCCGGCTCCAAGGTAGGTTCCTGGGTCAAAGCTAACCAGTCATTGCCTCCGAATGGCATGATGGCGCCTCCGTTCCAGTTTTTAGCGGCCCAAATCCGCCGCTTCAACGCACCTAGCTCTGTTAGCCACGGAGACACAGAGGCTCAGAGATCTTAAATACTCCGTGCCTCGGTGGCTCTATTATGTAGAGATGAGGTTTGCCTCGATTGCCTGGGGCCGCAGATCACGGTGTTTGTCCAGATGAGCCCGGATGGACTCGATGGCTGCTTCTACAAGCGACGGCTCCAGCAACTGGGCTGCAGGCCCATAATCTGCTTCCTGGAGTAGTTCTTTTCCGTTTTCGCGGATCTGCTGCAGAGCCCAATCCACTTGGTCGGCCACTCGGGTCAATCCCTTGGGAAAATCCCGATGCGAATTTCCGGGCCTCTCCAACCGGTCATAGCCGCCGCCATGCCAATGGCCGGGCTCGTCATGGCAATCGAAGCGTATGACTTCCTCGTTGCCCACGTCTACCCCTATGGTTGGACCCCCGACTCCCCTTTCCCTGATGGTAAGAATTCTCAAGGGCCACACGTAGGCCGCAACCTGTCCGTCCTTGGACAGGGGAAGATGCAAAGCCTCGCCGCGATAGGTCTCACCAGGTATCTTGGTTGCCATATTAGAATCTCCCTTTTTGGTGATAAGAGAAAGCGCCACTAACAATATCATAGTCAGCGCCGCGCTGCCGACGAGCCACATTGACACGGTCCGGCGCCGCCGGTAGACTCGCCGTGGCCTCCCAACCATGAATTGCGTTGGCACACTATAAGCCAAACAACCTGGACACGCAGAGGTACTGACACATGCCTCCACCGGAGAGATACAACAGCGGATACAACGTTGGCGTGGGCGGCGCCGTGGTCAAAGACGGGCGGTTGCTGATGGTGCGGCGCTCCTCCCGCCGGGGCCGGGGCAACTGGCAGGTGCCGGGAGGGTTTATCGAGCCGGAGGAGACCATCGAATGCGCGGTGGTGCGTGAGGTGGCCGAGGAGGCGGGTGTCACCGCCGAGGTCAAGGGAATCCTGGGCGTGCGCAACCGGTATGACCCCGATGTGGGCAACAGTATGTACATAGTCCTCTTGTTGGCTCCGGTGCACGGAGAGCCCACGCCCGACCAACACGAGGTGGACCGAGCGGGGTATTTCTCCCTGGAAGAGATTCAGGCCTTGGAGCAGGTGCCGCCCATCAACCTGGAGATCGCGCAGCGGGCGCTGGCGCCGGACCAAAAGCTGCTCCTCCCCAAAACCGTGAACAACATCAACCGGGGGAGCTACACCCTTTTTGTCGGCTGAGGGCGTGTTTGACTGGCCTGCCGGGCGCTGATAAACTGCCGCCAAGCGAGCAAAAACGCCCGGCCTGGGCGTAAATTATAGTAAGTGGGGATTACCGGATGGTAGCGACAGAATCAACTCCAGAGTTTGTCTCCGGCGTATACGCAACGATGAAACGTAACCTGGAAGTCGTGCGGCGGAGGGTGGATGGGCCAATTGGCTTGGGGGATAAGCTGCTCCTTTCCCACCTGGACGACCCCAGCGGGCAGGAGTTAATACCGGGGAGCAGCTACTTGCTGGCTCGACCGGACCGGGTCATTCTTCAGGATGTGCTGGGCCAGACCGCCATGCTGCAATTCATGCAGACCAGAATGGCCACCACGGCGGTCCCTACCACCGTCCATTGCGACCACTTGATTCAAGCTCGCGTCGAGGGCGTGGCGGACCTGAGAGAGTCGTTGTCCGAAAACAACGAAGTGTACGACTTTCTACGGTCGGCCAGCGCCAAGTACGGCGTGGGGTTCTGGGGACCGGGCGCCGGCATCATCCACCAGGTCTGTCTGGAAGAGTACGCTTTTCCCGGCGCTCTTATCATCGGTACAGACTCGCACACTCCCAACGCCGGAGGCCTGGGCGCCTGCGCCGTGGGCGTTGGCGGAGCAGATGCCGTGGAGGTAATGGCCGGTCTGCCCTGGGAGGTGCTTTACCCTAACCGCATCGGTGTACTGTTGACCGGCGAGCTGAGCGGATGGACGGCCCCCAAGGACATCATCCTATATCTGGCGGGGGAGCTTACCGTATCCGGTGGGACCAATACCATCATCGAATATTTTGGGCCGGGCACCCAGTCGATTAGCTGCACCGGCAAGGCGACTATCACCAACATGGGCGCCGAGTTGGGCGCAACGACCTCCGTTTTCCCCTACGATGAGCGGATGGCCAGGTATCTCCGAGCTACCCGGCGCGGTGAGCTGGCGGTTCTGGCCGATCAGAACCGCGAACTGCTGACTGCGGACCAGGGTGTGGTGGACCATCCGGAACGCTACTTCGACCGCGTTGTTGAAATCGACCTCTCCAAGTTGGAGCCCTACGTGGTGGGTCCTCACTCACCGGACCGCGCTCGCCCGATTTCCGCCATGGCCCAGGAGATCAGAGACCAGGCCAACGGATTTGTTGACCAGATATCCACCGCATTGATCGGAAGCTGCACCAACTCATCCTACGAAGACATGAGCCGCTCGGCTGACGTTGCTGAGCAGGCAAGTGCGCTGGGCATCAAAGCCGCGGTGCCTTTGATGGTCACCCCGGGCTCGGAGCAGGTCCGCGCCACCATCGAACGGGACGGACAGCTTGAGTCGTTGAGGGCCATTGGCGGCACGGTGCTGGCCAACGCCTGCGGTCCCTGCATCGGCCAGTGGCGGCGGTCACGGGAAGCGTCGGAGGCTCCCAACACCATCGTGACATCATATAACCGTAATTTCCCCAGGCGCAACGACGGGCAGCCCCAGACCATGAACTTTATCACCAGCCCGGAAATAACCGTTGCCTTGGCCCTGGCTGGACGCTTGTCCTTTAACCCGCTAACGGATACGGTGACCGATAGCCAAGGAAACGAAGTGAAATTGCAGCCGCCCAAACCGGCCCCCGATGTTCCGGAACGTGGCTTCGACCCCGGCGATTCCAATTTCATCGCTCCACCCGAGGACGGCAGCAACATAGAAGTCGTGGTGGACCCGAACAGCCAGAGGATTGAGATCATGGAGCCCTGGGACCCCTGGGACGGAAACGACGTTCTTGAAGCGCCCGTGGCTATGAAGGTCCAGGGCAAATGCACCACCGACCATATATCTCCGGCCGGCCCGTGGCTGAGCCTGCGGGGCCACTTGAGCAAGTTCAGCGAAAACTTTTTGATGGGAGCCACCAACGCCTACACCGGGGAAGCCGGAAAGGGTCTGGACGTCCTGTCCGGTGAGACGGATCAAGCTGTCTCCAAGATCGCCAGGCACTACCAGGCGGAGGGTCTGAAGTGGGTGGTTATCGGAGACCACAACTACGGCGAGGGAAGCAGCCGGGAACACGCCGCGCTGTCACCACGCTTGTTGGGAGGCGCCGCGGTCATAGCCCGTAGCTTCGCGCGCATCCATGAGACCAATTTGAAGAAGCAAGGGTTGCTGGCGTTGACCTTCAGCAGTCCGGACGATTACGACCGGGTCCGCGAGGATGACCGGGTCAGCCTGACCGGACTGAAAGACCTGGCGCCCGGCAAGCCGGTGGACTGCACGCTGCACCATTCCGACGGTACCACCGAGTCCCTGAAGCTCAACCACACCTTCGGAGAGTCCCAGATCGAGTGGTTCAGGGTCGGCTCGGCGCTGAACCTTTTCCACACCTAGGATTGGGATTCATTGCACATCACACCAGCGGGGCCGAGTCCTATTCTATCGGGGCGGCCCCGCTCCCTTTGGACCGGCGTTGCCCACACTGGTTGATTAAGCCGGGGGTTGCCAGATTGACGGCGAGGGTCGCCGGAGGAATCGTTGGCGGACGCTTCTGATCAGGATCAGCCAACCAGCAACGAAAACGCGGCGGCCCTGGTCGCCAAGCTAAAGCTCACCATCGGGATAGAGGCTGTCTTTCAAGCCCCCGACGAGATGGGGCGGCCGTCCTTTCGCCAGTACGCGCTGGCCATCGGGGACTTCAATCCCGTGTACACGGACAGCCAGGCCGCCAAAGCCCACGGACTGCGCGACGTGATGGCCCCTCCGACGTTAATTTGCGACACCTGGCAGTACGTGGAGGGTGACATCGACGACCAAGGACGGTTGGTGGCGCTGAGGGATGAGCTGGAAGCTGGGGGTCTCAGGGCTGGCAACGATTACGAGTTCTTCCAACCGGTCCATCCCGATGATGTCGTGACAGCCCGCAGGCAGACCAAGAACGTGTACGAAAAAACCGGGCGCTCGGGAAGCCTGGTGTTCTGGGAGGTCGAGACCCGCTTTTTCAACCAGCGAGGAGAATTGCTGGCGACCAACCTTGAAACCATGTTCCGTAGAGTTTGAAATAAAGGGAAACCAATGGACCGCATAGCCCGGAATTACAGCGAGGTTCGAGTTGGCGAGGAGCTCCCTCCCCTGAAGAAAGAGATAACCCTGCCTCGTATGATGGCCTACGGAGCCGCCACGTGGGACTTTATCCGGCTCCATTACGACGCGGATTACGTCCGAGAGTTGGGACTTCCCGCTCCCGTGGTGGACGGGCAAATGCTGGGAGGCTTCTTGACCCAGTTGGTACAGGATTGGGCCGGGCCGGGGGCGTTCCTACGCAAGCTGGGCTTCCGCAACCGGGTTATGGTCTATCCCGGCGACTCAATCACCTGCCAAGGCGTGGTGGCGGATAAATACCTGGACCATGGGGAGCCCCTGGCGGCATGCGACCTTTGGGCGGTGAACCAACGGGGCGAGAAAGTCATTGAGCCGGCCAGCGCCCTGGTCCGGTTTCCGTCAGCCTAGTCCGGTGGGCTCATGTCCCCTCAACACTGTCACCACTGTTGGGTCTGACGGTTGCGTCTGAATGAGGGATAGTCATTAACACCGTCCAAGTGGACCCGGACAAATTCCCCTGGCTGGACCTGCGCCGTTACACCTTCAGCATGGCCGCAGAGCAGGCCGGCATCGTTTTTCTTTCGGGGCAAACGGCCGCCGCCTACTATCACGATGAGGCAAAGGTTCTTTGCAAGGGTGACCTGATAGAGCAGACCAACCTCATCTACGAGAAGCTGGCAGTGGTGTTGGAGGCAGCGGGCTTGGGGTTCCAGCACGTGGTGCAGACGGTGGACTACGTGGACGCTGTGGCCCTTCCCCAATACCGCCAAACCGCCGAGGTGCGCCGCAAGTATTTTGGCGATTCCCCGGTGGCTTCGACCGGTATCTGCGTGGAGCGGCTGCTGCGCCCGGACGCCCTGATTGAAATCAGCGCCGTCGCCATGAGGGAGGAAAAGCGCAGGATAGACCCGTCGCCACAACAGGATAGTGGACTGACCTTCGCTCCCGGAGTGGAGGCGGGCGGCATCGTCTGGGTCTCCGGGGTCATCGGCCGGGAGGAACGGGATGGCCGCGCGCACTATCCCCAAAACTCCGGCCACCAGGCCGCTTTGGCTTACGCCGCCATCGGTCCGGTACTCCAAGCCGCGGGTGCCAGGGCCTCGGATGTGGTGAAGAATCTGGACTACATATCGCCCCTGGCTATGTTGGGTTACGGCGATGCTGCCCAGGCCCGGCGGGGGTTCTACGATGGTAGCAGTCCGGCATGTGATTGCGTGGTAGTCAATCGCTTGCTGCGGCCCGAAGGGCACCTGGAGGTGGAAACCGTGGCCGTCAAGGGCGGTAGCCGCCAAGACGTGCGTTTGCCCCAGTGGAGGTTCCGGGAAGATGAACCGGGTAGTCTGGCGGATAGTCCGGCGGCGGCCATAAAAGGGCGGCTGCTGTGTCTTTCCGGCCAGGAGGCAATCAACCACGCCACCGGAGCCAGCGTGGGTGGATTCGATGTGGCGGCGCAAGCCGAACAGGCCTACAGTAAC
>JADFFS010000015.1 GCA_022568195.1 Chloroflexota bacterium
ATAGCTTGAACTCAGGGGCGTTGGTGAAACTGGCCAACTCCGTGTCCAATTGGGTGGAGTCCACCAACCGGTCTCTGTCTCCTGTAACGATCAGAACCGGTACTTTGGATTCTTTCAGCGGCGTCCCTTCGATAGCCCGGAAGGGCGGAGACACCAGGGCGATGGCGTCGGTCTCGCCGTATAGTTCACTGTGCCCCAGGATCACCGAAGTCCCGAAGGAATAACCGGCCAGGCCAATTCTTCGGGAATCCACCCCTGGCCAGGCCTTCAGCAATTTCAAGGCGCCCAGCACTTCTTGTTTCTCAAGTTCGCCCTTGGTGTGCTCGCCTTCGCTGTTCCCAACGCCGCGGAAGTTGAATCGCAAGGTAACGAACCCTTCTTTAGCCAGGGCAAAGCTCAGCGACAGCACGACGTTGTTATCCATGTTGCCGCCGTATAAAGGGTGGGGATGGCAGATGACGACTCCGGGCATGGAGCCATTATGTTCCTCCGGTTGGGCCACCACACCCTCGAACCTCAGGCCTTCGACGTTGAATGCCACGGCGCTTTGTCGCAACGCGCTACCTCCGGTATTTACCACCACGCCCGGTTTATGCAAGGAGTCTTGCTTCTATCTTACTTGCTTCCATCTTAAAGAAGGAAGCCCCCTTTGCAAGAAGCGCCCCAAATGACCGAGCCCTCCCGGATTTATAGTGCTTGGCAGAATATGCTGCTAGAATAACCGATATCTTGCCGACCCTTACCTAGGCGTCTAGAGGTGGGATTGGCTTAGTTGCGGGATAAAATCCCCCTTTAGTCCCCCTTTAATAAAGGGGGATACAGGAGGATTTAGTCGTCCATATCTGAACGAGCAACATACTCAACCGATGACATTCCTGTCCACGCGTTGACGGCCCATAATGCCACTGATAGAGTGGTGCCAAGAAATCCAGCGGGATTGTTGCCGGTCGTTGGAGCCAAGACGCTGCGAAAATCGGTCGACTTTAACCAAAGCCTAGGAGGATGGACGATGACCACAACCAAAGACCCGTTGCTGGTAGTAGTGCAGCTTACCGGTGGCAACGACTACATGAACACGGTCATCCCCTACGGCGACCCTCTCTACCAGGACAACCGGCCCACGGTGGGTATCCCAGTCGGACAGGTGCTACCCATCGACGACCACCTGGGCTTCAACCCGGCCATGCAGCCTATAAAGGACCTTTACGACCAGGATAAGGTTGCGGTGATCAACGGCATCGGCTATCCCAACCCCAACCGGTCCCACTTCCGGGCAATGGACATCTGGCACACCTGCGAGCCGGACAAGATTGCCAACGAAGGCTGGTTGGGCCGGGTTATACGCGACCTGGACCCCAATGCAGAAAACGTTTTGACCGGAGTGAACTTTGGCAGGGGCCTGCCCCGGGCCATGGCACTGTCCGGAGTTCCCGTGGCTTCGGTGGCCGTGCTGGAAAACTACGGCGTGCTGACCGGCATCGCCGACCCTCAACAAAGGACCGGCGCGCTGGAGCTCTTTGCCCGCATGTATGCTCCGGTGTCGGGTACCGGCCCGGTGATGGACTACCTGGGCCGGACTGGACTGGACGCCCTGAAAGGAGCCGACGTGCTGAAGACGGCCCCCAGTTTGTACCAGTCCACGGTGGAGTACGCCGACAGCCCCATCGGCCAGAACCTACAGGGCATCGCCAAGGTTCTTCTGGCCGGGCTGGGCACCAGGATTTTCTACACCCAACAGGCCGGCTACGACACCCATGCCAGCCAGACCACGGTGCAACCCAAGCTGCTGGGCGAGCTGGCCCAAGGCATAAGGGATTTTTGCGCCGACCTCCGGGAGCATGAAGCCTCGGACAATGTCTTGATTTTCGTGTTCACCGAGTTTGGCCGCCGCGTGAAGGACAACGGGTCGGGCACAGACCACGGCTCCGGCGGCATGGCCATGGCCATCGGCGATCCGGTGAACGGCGGCCTCCACGGCGAGTTTCCGTCCATGAAGCAGGAGGACCTGCTGGAGGGAGACCTGCGCTTCAACGTCGACTTTCGCGGCGTTTACAGCACCATGGTGGAACGGTGGTTGGGGTTGGACCCAGTCTCTATCGTCGGCGGGAACTTCGAGCAGTTGGATTTCCTGTAAAGGCCGAAGCTGCCCTTGACACGCTATTAAGTCCCTGCAAAAGAAGCACGCCTCCTTCCGCCACTGGTTCTACCACGTGCTCCAAGGCGGCGAGCTAGGGGATTTCCAGTCCGCACTACCCAAGCCCTTCCGTTTCATGGGACCGGAGAGCGCCCGGATATGGCTGCCGGCGTCGGGCCGAGTGTCCAGGGAGCAGGCAGGGCACCAGCGGCCCTGCCACGTCCGCCACAACCTGCTACGAAACGGCTCGTACAGCTGCCGGCCGGAGTGCTATACTATGCCGGGCCGCCAAAGGCCGCCAAGTTAACTAGGTTCTCGCCGACCGCTGGGAGTAGGGTTAATGGTAGTAGCCGCGGACGCAGTCCAGATGGACCCCCAAGCCCTGGACCGGGTGGAGGATCTGTTTCGAGAGCAGATTGCCAGGGGGTCACACCCCGGGGCTGTTCTGGCCGTGTACCGCCACGGTCAGCCGGTTCTGGACCTTCATGGAGGGATGGCCGACGCGGAAGCGGGCAAAACCGTAGCCAGCGACACCATGTTTGTGCTGTACTCTTCGACCAAGCCCTTGGCCGCTGCCTGCGTGCACATTCTGTGGGAGCGAGGCAAGCTGGACTGGGATGACCCGGTGGCAAAACACTGGCCCGGTTTTGCCAAGAACGGCAAAGAAGCCGTGACCTTGAGGCACGTTTTGACCCATCGGGGCGGATTCCCGGAGACCCCGCCCAAGCTTACCTGGGACAAGTGGCAGGACTGGGATGCGGTGGTGCAGGCGATGGAAGACATCAAGCCGGAGTATCCCGCGGGAGCCGTGTTTGCCTACCACCCCCGGAACTTTGGATGGGTTTTGGCCGAACTGGTACGGCGGGTCGACGGCCGTCCCTTCCGGGATTTCCTCCAAGAGGAGGTCACCGGTCCGCTGGGCATGCACGACACCTTCGTTGGACTGCCGCCGTCTCTGGAGGACCGGGTGTCCAAGCAACACGCCATGGAAGACTGCGACCGGCCTTCCCAGGTTTCCATGTACAACCGGCCCGAAGTCCATCAAGCGGTGCAACCGGCCGGTGGCGGCATAGCCACCGCCAGAGACCTGGCCCGGTTCTACGCAATGATGGAGCGAGGGGGCACGCTGGACGGGATCCGGGTGTTGGCCCCGGAAACGGTGGCCGAGGTTACCCAACTTCAGGTCGAAGGCCTGGATTTGACCAACGAGCGCCACTCCCGCCGCAGTCTAGGGCTGTCCCTGGGCGACCCTCGCATGGGCTCGTCGGGCACCGATGACATTCGCACCTTCGGGCACGGGGGCGCGGGGACTTCGGTGGGCTGGGCCGACCCGGATTCGGGCCTGGCGATGGCCTACATCACCAACGGCTTCCGGGACGACTCGACCAACTACCCTCGACTGGCGGCCATGTCCCAGGCCGTCCGGGACGCCTGCCGCTGAGCGGCTGGCGTGCCCAAGGGTGGGTGTGGCCCGGTTTTTGCCACGCGCCCGATTAAAATCTGTTGGGGTTATGGCGCTGCGGAAAGACCCGCGGCTTCGATCCCGGCTCGTGCCGAGTCCTCGTCCTGCTGAGCAGTGCCCCCGCTGCCTCCGACGGCGCCTACCAACTCCCCTCCCTTAAACACCGGCAAGGCGCCTTGCCCCGGAATCATGTGACCGCCCTCCATGGCCATCAGACCGCGGAAGACCGGCGACATGGCGTTGTCGGTTAGATCGCCGCTGGGACGCCCAAAGCACGCCGCCGACACTGCCTTGGCCCGGGATATGGCCGGAGTACGCCAGGAAGCGCCGTCGGTGCGGAACATGCCGATCAAGTCGCCCCTGGGGTCAACCACCGACACGCTCATCTTGGCCCCCATTTCAAAAACCTTGGCCTTGGCTGCCGCTAGAATCTGCTCGGACTCGGCCAGAGTCAAAGATGCCATGGTGAATCCTCCCTCATCAAGGTTTCGATTGCTGATTCAGGCCCACATTGTAGGTTAGAAATGCGCTGATTGGTACCACCTTGATTGCGTAACCGGGGGTGCTGTCCGGGCGGCCAAATCCGCTATTCGATAATTTCCATGTTCAGGCCTCGTCAGCCCAACGCCTGGGCTGTTCCCTCAGCCGGGCGAACCCAAGCTCGTCGCACAAGGACTGGAAGGCCTGCTTGGGCACGCCGTGCCACTGTAATTGATCCAGATCTTCCGATAATGGTACGTCCAGACGCAAAGTTGCCAGCTCGCGGTAAAGCATGGCTTCGGGTCGGCGTTCCGCCAGGCTGGCCGCGATGGCCTGGGCGCCCCGGGGCCGCACTTCCCACTGGGACCAGTCGTCGGGGATCTGCTCCAAGTGTAAATAGCGGTCCAGCACCTGCGCCGTGCTCTTGGCCCCCCACCGGGGAATTCCGGGAATCCCGTCGGCGGCGTCACCCACCAGGGCGAGGTAATCCGGGATGGACTCGGGGAGAACACCGAACTTCTCCCTCACTCCGTCTTGGTCCAGTATCAAGTCCCGGCGCCGGTCCAGACAGACGACTTTAGTCTGCCGTACCATTTGGGCCAAGTCCTTATCCGGCGTGCAGATAACCACCTGCTCCACCCCATCGGCGTCTTGCCACCGGTTGGCCGCCGTGGCCAGGGCATCATCGGCTTCAAACTCCACCATGGGCCAGACCACGACTCCCAGGGAAGAAACGGCTCTTTCCGCCAGGCCGAATTGACTCATAAGCTCTTCGGGCGTACCCTCGCCGGTTTTGTAGCCATCGAAAAGCTGGTTGCGGAAAGACTCTACGACGTGGTCGAAGGCGCAGGCCAGGTGGGTAACGTCTTCCTGACGTAGCAGGGTCAAGAAAGTCTGGATCAACCCTCGGACGGCGCCGACCGGCCTCCCGTCGGGGGCCGACAGGGGAGGCATGGCAAAATGGGCCCGAAACAACTCGTAGGTGCCGTCGACCAGGTGGACTTTCAAGCAATCGCCTTTCTAGGGCTTAACCGCGTGTACTGGACATGGCTCAGCCCCGTTGGAACCACAAAGGTGTAAAAATGCAGTGTCCGGGCGCCATTCCCCGGGCACCTGCCGGGTCCAACTCTACCCCGGGGTCTGCCAGGTATATAGCGTATGACGGTCTAGGACCGGGAAATCCGAGTGTAATATCAGCTTCCCCTGGTGTCAAACCGGTCCGGGCTTGTCAGCGGCAGCAACGCCAGCGAGAAGACCTAGAAACCGGGATACACATGGGAACGCGGGGGCGGGATATCATTTATGAATCAGGGTTGCTACTAAATCAGCAGTTTCCGGATCCGGAGCGATCCCAACCAAAGTACGGTCCTGGTCCAGCACCAGGACTACCGACCGGCCCTCGGCGTCCCACCGGACCGAATTGCCAACGGCGTCTTTGGCCGCCCAGGTAGCTGTGGAGTCGGTAAACCCCTCATATACGTCGAAGAATTCCTGGGCGTCGTTGCCGGTGTCCCACTGATGGAGCATGACGAAGATCCGTCCGCCGGCGGAGTCTCGAAGCAAGCGAAATTGGTCACCGCCCCAACCACTGGCAGCCCGGGCGGCCGCGGGTTTGGCGACACCGGACTCCAAATAGGTGCGCAGTATGAACTCGCCCATGACGTCTTCCAGCAACAGTTCCCAGTCACCTGTCAGTAGAGGCAGCACAGGCGGCAGGGCAACTTTCTTGGGCGCTTCGCCAGCCAGATACCTGGCGGGATGCAGGATTTGCTCGGTGGACACCGGCGGCCGGCCGTAGGCCTCATTGACCGGACGCCAGACGCCGCGGCCCTGCCGCAGGGCAGTCACGAATCCCAGGCCGGCTTCATAAGGAAACAGCAGGGTCTTCTGAATCACGGGAGGGGCCTTGTCGTATACCGGCGTTGCCCCCGAGGCCCCTTCGGCTCCCAGCGCCAATATCTCCATCAGGTCCAGGTTGGTGGTGATGTAAACGACCGAGGACAGGGTCGCATCGCCCTCCAGCAAGGCCAGCATGGCCAGGGCACGGTCCTGGTTGACTTCCGACGCCTCCACCAGCGTACGGGCATCGAACCTTTGCTGCTGCAAGGCGTGGGTCAACTCGTGGGCCAGGGTTATTTTGCTCAGTGCATCCAAGGGAAGGGCCCCGGCAACCACCAGCAGGTCTTCGGTATCCAGGTCGAAGAGCCCGGCAACCTGTTCCCCCAGCAAGTCCAGGTACAACGGATACAGCTCGACGGACGGTCTCAGCAATCCCAACAGCCAGTAGAGCTCCTGTGTTTTGGCCAGTTCCTCCTGCTCTTCGGATTTGATGGCTGAGCGAATATACGCGGCCATCTCTCCCCGGGTTACAAGCTGGGGCTTGACGGTGTCCCGGAAGCTCAGCCCCCGGCTGACCGCCAGAGAGTCCGAGACTACTTGGACTGCTCGGGCCAGCCTGGGGTCCGATGCCCGAGAACGGCCTGCCGGCTCACTTGGCCGCGTTGGCGCTACGCTGGGCTTAGGGACGGTCGCGGATGTGGCTACCGGTGGGGCGGTGGCCGCCGCGATGTTCGCCGAACCAGGCGTGGGCCTGCGGACAGGTGTAAGCGTTAATGGGGATGCAGGGAGCGGCGTCAACCTGATAGCTGAGGTTGGCCGGGGGGCTATCGTTAGGGCGGGGATGGTATTTAGCGGCGGAGTCACTGTGGGCAATGCTGTCGGCGTGACAATCACGGCGGAAGTGGGCGTTGTCACCGGCGGAGGTTCGGTGGGCGCCGGTTGGGCGGAGCAGCCGGCCCAAACAAGCAGCAATGTCGTAAGCAGAGCCACCGCCGGTCTTACCACGGAGATTCCCATCGGGCCTCACCAAATATAACCGGTACGCCGATGCATCGAGTCATAGTATGAGAGAGCCTACATGACAAACTTCAATCTGGGTAGAGACGCAGGGCAATCATGTCTTATTCTCTGTCTTTAATATTTGGCATTCCACCATGACGGCGTCTTTGCGACTTTCGCCCTTGTGACGGGAGGCGCGCGTGCCCCGATTGCATCGGGGTGGCCTGCGCCGGAATGACGAGGGTGAACCTGGGGGCCACATCTCTGACCATTTCAGAAGCTTGTGGCACGAACGGGAACGAACGCCCGCATTTATGACGCGATTGCCCTGGGTAGATACGTCAACGCTGCGGAAGGGGAGCGGTGCCGGTTCGATTCAGATGCCTACCTGTTCATTACTCGAGGGTGTTGCCGCGTCTCAGCGGCCTGGTCGCCAGCGACACCGGCATCAATTCAACCATTGTGGAGGACCCGAGGAGGATCTTCGGCTGTTTTTCGGCGGCTCCTCGGCGGCTCTTCTACGGGAGCGACTGCATAATCTATCGGCCGCTGGTTCTAGCGGGGGAAACTCAGGCCTGGAGAGATGACGGCTTTGCTCTCGAGGGTGAAGCTCCCTGCCGACGCCTCGGTGACGATGTCCAACAGAGACGTTGCGTTGTAGGCGTAGACGCTTTCCAGGGTCAGGGAAATCCTCTCCACACCGTTGCCCACCACATTGAAAGAGACCACCGCCACCGGCCCGTTGCCACTGATGCCGTTGGTGTCAATCACTGCAGTCCATAGACGTCCTGCGGTCCGGCTGCCCGAGTCAATCAACGCGGTGCGGGCCAGGGCGCCCTTTTCAACACTCACCACTTCCAGCACAGACGGCTCGTAAACCAGGACAAACTCCAGGCTGCCAACATTGGTGGCGCCGGTTAGGTAAACGGGAACCTCGATTCTGGGCGCCGCCATGGGGGTTGGCGGGGGGAGTGGAGTGGCCGTGGGTCCTTCCGGGGAAGGATGGGCCGTGGGCGTAGGAAACGGTGTGCTAGTGGGGACCCGCGTAGGAGAAGGCTCGGGAGTTGGCTCGGGTGTCGGCGCCGGGGTGGGCGCCACCGCTGGCCCCGGGGCAGCCAATGGTTCGGCCGGGCTACCAGAGAAGGCGCCTCCAATCCACAACCCGGCAACCACGACCCCCGCTACCACGGGCAAAGCTACCAGCAACCACTTCTTACCGGCATTCAGCGCCATCAACGTCAAGCCAAACCACATTCTCATGTTGGCCTACCTATCCTCGCCTGGCCATGGTCAGCAGTCGACGGGCATCGTCGGGAGTCACCCGTCCGTCTCCGTCCATGTCCATTACCAAGTCTTCTGTCTTCAACCCAACAAACATTTTGAGGGCGATCAAGGCGTCCACCGCAGTGATCCTCCCGTCCCCGTTGCCATCCCCGGTCATCGGCTCTCCTACCGTCAATGTCCCATGAACAAGTTGGATAGACCTGGCCCTGTGAAGCGAGTCGGTGACCAAGCTTTCGGACAAGGTCAATGGAGTGGAGCTGCCCCGAGGTCCGATAATCTTGAACTCGATCCAAGCTGCAGATCCATCGCCACTGGCGCTCTCGGAAGCGGCGGTGCCGAACCGTATCACCCCAGGGACCTCCGCGTTGTAGCTGAACAGCGCCGGGGAAACGCGGGAGCCCTGCATAACCTTGACCACCTCAACCACCGACGGATCGTAGTTGAGATTGAAACCCAGAGAGCTTACTTCTTGGGCTTTCTCCAAGCGAATTGGCAACAGGACGGTGCCCCCGGGCCGCCCCATCCTGGACTCGGCCACCAGCAGGGCGCCGGTGGGCGCCGGCGTGGGCCGTGGTGTGTTGGTGGGCACCGGGGTGGGAGCCGGCGTCGGCTCAGGCAACTCGACCGGTGTAGCCACGGGCGCCGCTGGAGGGGGCAAATCACCGCGAATTAAAGTGACATTGTAGGTACCTACCGGGTCTCCCAACCGGGCGGACCCCGACACTACCACCACGTAGGTATCGGTGGTAGGTGCGGTCCACTGAAGACTTGTGCCAACGCCGTAATTGGACTCGGTAGTGCCCGTGCGGTAGTTGATCACGGTGATTCTGACGGCCTCGGCGGTGCCCAGCACTACCTGCAGAGTGTACTTGTCTCCCTGCTCGCCAGGAAATGCGAAGTAGTCGTAGTCGTCGGCCGGGCTGATGGCGCCGGCGATAGCGTTGCCGAATCCAAGCTGGGTTGCTCCGCCCGGCCCGCCTTTGTGCCTGTCCTCCAGAGACGTGTCGGCTTCGATCGTCAGCGAATAAGTCCCTGTGGGGTCCTCCAGCCTGGGGGATTTAGAGACTGCGATGTAGTAGAGCCCGTCGGAGGGAGCAATCCAAGATAGGTTGGTACCTTCGCCGTAGTTGCTGGCAACCGGCTCCAACGTAGGGTCGCTGTCCTCCAGCAGGATAGATACTGCTTCGGCTGAACCGTACTGGGGCGACACTGTATATCTCACGCCTCTCTTGGCCGGGAAGGAGAAATAGTCAACGTCCTCCGCCGGGCTGATGGCGCCGGTCACCTCGTTGCCAATGCCGAGCAAAGTGGCGTTGCCCGAGGTTTCGGCGTGGCGGTCTTCCATGGATGTATCCGCCACCACTTTGAGGGTGTAGGTACCCACGGTTTCTCTTAGTTGGGGAGGAGCCGACACTACGATGTAATAGGTCTGGTTGAAAGGGGCGATCCATTCCAGCTCG
Organism: Chloroflexota bacterium; assembly: GCA_022568195.1. GTDB lineage: Bacteria > Chloroflexota > Dehalococcoidia > Lucifugimonadales > UBA3495 > JADFFS01. Next base: position 9,659 of record JADFFS010000015.1, read on the forward strand.
GTGGATATGCCGTCGCTGGACAGTTCGGTGCCCTGCACGGTCCGGTCCAATGAGAGACCGATGCGCTGGGCGGTTCCCAGTTCCGCCTGGACGCTGTACCTCACGCCGCGGCGGGCGGAAAAGGAGAAGTAATCCCGGTCACCCACCGGGCTGATGGCGCCGGCGGCGGCGTTGCCGAAATCTATGGGCGTAGCACCGGCTCGTTGCTCGGCGTGCCGGTCCCTCAACGAAGTGTCGGTGCTGACTTTAAGGGTGTAGGTGCCGATGGAGCCGGCCGCTTGGGTGGGGGCGGAAACCACCACGTAGTAGGTGGCTTCTTCGAGCGCAATCCACTCGACCGTTGTGCCGAATCCGCCGTTGGAGACGTAGCTTCCCCCGTCCGGATTGTCCACAGCGATTTCGACATTACCGATAGTGCCCAACTCGGCCTCGATGATGTATTTGACCCCTCGTTGCGCTGGGAAAGCAAAGTAGTCCCGGTCATCTTCGGGGCTGACCGCGCCAGCCACGCCGCTGCCAAAGTTGATGGGCGTGGCCCCAACCCGGTTTTCGCTGTGGCGGTCCTCCAGTGAGGTGTCCACGTCCACCTTGAGGCTGTAGGTCCCGACAACCCGTCTTACCTGGTTCGACGCGCTGATCGCGACGTAGTAAGTGCCGCTGCTTGGAGCGATCCACCGCACGGTGGACCCAATTCCACCGTTGCTGGCTTCAACTACGTCGCCTGGGGAACGTATGGAGATGCCCACACCTTCAGCGGTGCCTGACTCGACCTGCACGGTGTATTTGTGGCCCCGCTTGGTCTGAAAGGAAAAATAATCTTCATCTTCGGCCGGACTTATCGCGCCTTTTTGAGCGTTGCCGAAGTTGATTGGCGTCGCTCCGGCACGGTTTTGAGAGTGTTTATCGATTAATGTGGTGTCCGCGACCACTCGGATGGCGTAGGTGCCTTCAGGGTCCCTTACCCTGGTGGTCCCGGAAATCACGGCGTAGTTGGTCCCGGTTCCGGGGGAGATCCATTCATGGGTGGTGCCTATACCGTCGTTGGAACTGACCGTTGATCCGGTGGCGTCGGCCACCGAGATGGTCAGGCCCTCGGCGCTACCCAACTCCACGTCTATGGTGTATTTGACACCGCGGTCGGCCAGGAAAGAGAAGTAGTCCTTGTCGTCGCCACCGTGGACGCTGCCGGAGTAGTAGGGCTGGTTGGACCAAGGGCTGACCGCCCCCTGATACTGGTTGCCAAGGGCGATGGGCGTGGCCCCATTGAATGTATCGCTGTGCCGGTCTTTCATATCGGTGTCCACGTCGACCCTGAGGGTGTAGGTTCCAAGGTAGACGGTACCGGACAGGCGGTCCCAATCGGCGGACACTTCCACGAAATAGGTGTCGGTGGTGCGGGCGGTCCATTCGATCTTTTTCTGGTTTCCCTGCTGGTAGGTCACCTGGCCCTCGGAGCTGCCGATCCCCCGGGCCACCGCATTGACCACCGTCAGGTTAGCTGATTCCACCGAGCCCATCTCCAGGCTAAACGTATAGCGTTCACCCCGCTGGGCGCTAAAGGAGAAATAGTCCACGTCGAAGCCCGTGGGCGTCTGGTCAATCTCCCCCGTCATGTAACCGCGGGAAGAGTCGAAGGGAGTAGACACGTTGCGGTAATCGCCGTGATCGTCGGCGGCCAGGACTGGATTTGGGGGGGCCACGATGCGGAAGCCGGCGGCCAAGGCAAGGACCACCAAGGCGGTAATCAGTAGCTTCGCCAGACTAGGCATCACCTCTCCCCTCCCACTACCCCAGAGCGTTGGCTTGCTCATCGCGATCCTATGACCGGATAGCGGGTCCGGCGTTAGGACGACGACCTAACAGGGTGGCTGTCTAAAATTTGGTACTTATATTAAAAAATTACAAAACTAATTTTAGGATGTCTTAAGTAGGGCGGTCAATCGATTTCGGCGCCTTTAATGACAGGTTTTGAAGGCTTGAAATATGAGTGTAGGCTCGGATGGGGAACAGATCGAAGGCGCCGAGCTGACTGATGCTGGCCGTGGGGAGCGTCCGCCCAGGGCTGATTCCTCACCCCCAGTTCTTCGACTTGGGCAGGTGCTGCAATCTGCGGGTATCTTCCACATGTTTGGCTACTATGTTCATGGTGCCGTCCCGGCGGGAAACCTCGCCGCGCACGATCAACACCGGCTCCCGCAGCACCAACCGGTACCGCATGAACATCTTGGGCCATACTATCAAGGGGACGTGGCCGAACTCGTCCTCCAGTGTGATAAACACGGCCTTGGCTAGGGGACGCTGGCGGCGGATGACCAGGCCGGCCACGGTTACCTCCGTGCCATCGGGCAGGTCGAGCACCTGCTGGCTGCTCAGGACCTCGCTTCCCAAATGGGGCCGCAGCATAGCCATCAGGTGCCCCTTTGGGTGCATGCTCAAGGTGCGGTATTCCTCCAGCATGACCTCCCACTGGCTCTGGCCGGGCAACTCGGCCATGTCCTGCTCCACTGGCAGGGGCAGAGCCAGCTGATAGCCGGCGGGGCTAGAGTTCTTAGGACGATAGCGCAGTCCCACCTCCCACAGCCCTGCTCGGCGCTCCGGCACCAGGGGGTCGAAGGCCCCGGCAGTCACCAGGTTCTCCAGGGCTTCCCGCCGCAATCCGGTGCGCTCCATGGCATCGGCGAGGCTGCGAAAGGCGCCGTCTCGCTCCCTTGCTTGGACAATGGATGTTGCGGCAGCTTCTCCCACGCCCTTCACGTACAGGAGCCCCAGCAGCAGGGCTTCGTCTTTGATGACGCAGTGTTCCTTGCTGGCGTTGATGTCGGGGTTGAGCACCCGGATGCCATGACGCCGGGCGTCTTCCTTCAATGTCTCGGTGTTGTAGAACCCCATGGGCTGCTGGTTGAAGATGGCAACAAAGAACTCCATGGGATAGTAGTGCTTGAGCCAGGCCATGTGGTAAGCGGTCACGCCAAAGGCAAAGGCGTGGGACTCGGGAAACATGTAGTGGCCGTTGAACTTCTTGAATATCTTCTCGGCCACTTTTTCCGGGACGCCCAAATTCATCGCTCCCCGCCGGAATTTTTCCCAGTAGAAAGCAATGAGGTCCTGGTTGTTTCTACGGATAAAAGCCCGGCGGAGCTGGTCGGCTTCCATGGCGCTGAAGCCGGCCACGTCCATGGCCACCTGGTTTACCTGGTCCTGGAACAGGATGATTCCCAAGGTACGCTCCAGCGCCCGCCGCTCCAGGGGATGGTCATAGTCCCAGGGTACGCCCTGGCTACGCCGCCGGATGAACTGGGTGACCCCGTCGTTTACCCCAACGCCGGGCCGGACCGCCCCCACCTCATAAGCCATGTCGGTGAGGTTCAGGGGCTTGATCCGGGGGATGGTCTGCATCTGGGCCGCCGACTCCACCTGGAACACCCCGATGGTATCGCCTTTGTGCATCATTTCATAAACCGCCAGGTCGTTAAAATCGATGCGGCTCAGGTCGATGTAATGCCCTTCCCGCTCCTCGATGAGCTGGAGAGTCTCTTGCATCTGGGACAAAGCGCCCAGGGCCAGAAAGTCGATTTTTACGAAGCCGGCTTGGTCGATGCTGTCCTTGTCCCAGTGGCAGAGGTAGCGGCCGTCGATGGCAGCTTGCTGTACCGGCACCATGTCGGTGAGGGGCGAAGAGCTGATTACCATGCCGCCGGGGTGCTGGGCCAGGTACTTGGGAAACCCGTCCAGTTGGCTCGCCAGGTCAATGAGGTCGCGCCACACCGGAGCGTCCACCTTATCCTTGAATTCGGGTAGGGACAACATCTCCAGTCGCAAGCTTTTGGCGCTGTAGGAGTCGGCCCTTTTGGCCAGCTTGTCCACCTCCTGGGCAGGCAGTCCCAGGGCCTTGCCCAAGTCCCGCACGGCTCCCTTGAGCTTGTAGGTGCTGATCATCCCGGTTAGGGCGGCGCGTTCCCAGCCCCACTTCTCATGCACCCGTTTGATCAGCTCTTCCCGGATGTTACGGGGGAAATCCAGGTCGATGTCGGGGACCGAGCCCATGCCGTCGGAGAGAAAGCGGTCCAGAGAGAGGTTGAACTCCAGTGGGTCGATGTGAGACAGACCGATCAAGTAACCCACCAGCATGGCCACCGACGACCCACGGCCCCTACCGGGAGGCCGCTCTTCCAGGGGTATCTCCACGTCGCTCAGGCCCAGCTCGATCATAATCTGGCGAGCCATCTGGATAATGTCGTAGTAAATCAGCAGGAACCCAGCCAGGTTATGTCTCTCTATGAGACGGAACTCCTCCTCCAGCCGAGTCTTCACACGGTCGGTAACCCGGCCGTAGCGGCGCTCAGCGGCCTGGTAGCACAGGTGCTCCAGGTAGCTCTGGGGAGTAAAACCTTCAGGCACCGGGTAGTCGGGGAACTGATAGTTCAGGTCTTTGGTGAGGACGAAGCTGCAGCGCTGGGCTATCCGCAGGGTGTTTTCGATGGCCTCGGGGCAATCAGCGAACAGGGCAGCCATTTCCGCCGGGGACTTGAGGTAGAACTGGCCGTTGGAGCGGCGCTGCCGGTGGGTTTCCTCCAGGCTCAGGTTGTTCTTGATGGCCACCAGAGCATCTTGGAGGCGGTGGCGTTCCGGGACGTGGTAGTGGACGTTGTTGGTTGCGACCACCGGCAGCCCATGCTTGCGAGCCAGCTCCACCAGGCGCCGGTTGCGCGGGGTATCGCCCCGGACCAGGTTTTGCTGTAGCTCCACAAAGACGTTGGCTGTGCCGAACCAGTCCAGGTATTGCTCCAACCGGTCTTGGGCCCCGCGAAGGTCCCCTTCAGCTAGAAGGGAAGGGATTCGGCCATTCCGGCAGCCGGTGAGCAGGATGATGCCCTGGGCCAGCTCCGGCAGATGCCTGGGGTCCAGCTTGGGGTTCCGGCGGTCGCCGCCAATGTAGGAGTGGGAGATCAGGTTGCACAGGTTGCTGTAACCCTGCCGGGTCTCGGCCAGCAAGGTCAGGTGGGAGCCGTCGTTCAGGGTGATCTCGGCGCCGGTGATGGCCTGCATCTCCAGGCTCTTGGCTACCTGGGCGAAGTGCATGGCGCCGCACAGGTTGTCGTGGTCGGTGAGGGCCAGGGCCTGGTGGCCCAGCTCCTTGGAGCGCACCAAGAGATCCTCAACGGAGGAGGCCCCCTCCTGGAAAGAGTAGTTGCTGTGGCAGTGGAGCTCGGCGTAGGTTGTGCTCATGCCTTAAATGTTTGGTTTCATCACCACCCACCGGCCGGGAAGCCCCTATCAGCGGCTTCCCGGAGCCCCGACTAAACCTTCACCTCCTGTAGAAGGAAATCCCCCCATTAAAGGACGGTATTCAACAATTAGTACTGCGTCAACTTAAATTTGATGCCATATCATTCCGAGTCCTTCCGGCGAAGGACGAGGGGTCTGAGGAGACGTAGGAGACGGCCCGCCCCAGATGCTTCGCCGCTGCGGCTGGCTCAGCATGACATTTTCAAGGGAATGACAAGTGTACTTCCTGATCGCTGACGGCTGATAGCTGAATGCTTGTTCAATCCCTTTGCTGATACCACTCTCCGTCTAATAAGTCCCGAAAGAGGGTGATTAGTCTACCGTCTTCGACGCTCACCCGGTAGTACATCCTGGCCACGGGCCTCTCTCGCCACCACTCGTCGTCGACTTCCCAAAGGTCGTCGATCGAGGCTACCTGGAGCCTTCGCCCACGTAGGGTCAGGGCCAGGGGCCGTTGACCGGCATCTTCTTCAACGGCTATAGGGACAGGAAGGTTCAGGGGTCGAAGGGCACCAGGGCCTGACGTCTCTCGGGGATTCTGGACCACGGTTCCACATCCTTCATCTGGTAGATGGGCGGCTTGCAACCCAAGAGGGCCTGGAGTTGCCGCATCATCTCCCTGAGTTGCTCCCGCTTGCGGACATCGGAGAAAAGGCTGGACTGTATGCCGGACTCCCCGGTGATCCCAGACAGGGTCAGCTTCATGTCCTCCAGGGGGCCGGGCAGCAGGACGGCGCCCAGGCGGCTCTTCATGGCGAAAATGGCTCTTTCTTTACTGCCCAGAGCTTCTTTGAAGCCGAAGCGCCTGATCCAGGGAGGTTTTTGCCCTGCCAGCCGGCTCTCGATGACGGCGGTGCGCACGTATTTGCCGCTGATTTCCGGGCGGGTGAAGGCCCTGGCCAGCAAGATCTCCATGGCCGTTAGAACAGCGTCCCGGGTTATGGTTGGCGAAGGAAAGGTGAGGAACTCGGTTACCACCTCTTCCCGGCGGCAGGGCACCAGCGGGCTGGGGTCGACGCCGCTGGCCAGTTCCCAGGCCCTCCTTCCTTCGCTCCTTAGCTGGGCCTGCAGGGAGCCCACGGACAGAGCGGCCAGCTGGCCCAGGGTATGCAGCCCGAAGCGGTGCAAACGGGTCTTGTTGTCCCAAGACAAGGGCAGCAGGTCCACGGACAGCTCCTTCAAGAACCCGGCCACGTCCTCGGGTACCTTGGTGGCCCGGCCGCCGCTGCTGGTCACTGCGGCGACGTAGGCCGGGAATTTCCCCAGGGCCACTCCTACACGCGGGTTGAACTGGTGGGGCACTGCCTGGAGCAAGGATGTTATGAGCCTGGCTTCGCCATCGTACATGGCTTCCAGGCCGTCCAGTCCCACGTAGGCACAGCCCAACTGGGCCTTCTCCACCAGGGGGCTTCTTCCTTCCAGAGAAACGGCCATCTCGTCGAAAACCGAGTCGTAATACGGCTCGTCGGCCTGAAGCAGGAGCGTATCCTTGCAGCGAGACACAGCTTCCTGAAGGGGCATACCGGCGATAACCCCTCGGGCCTCAGGGGCGCTGTCCAGGACCACTTGCTTCGAGCCGTAGCTTTCTGTTATAACAACCGGTCTTCCCACAAGCTCCGGATGCCGCCGGAGCTCTGCTTTCAAGGGAAGGTGGGTAATCAGCACGCAAGCAATTTTCATGTTAGCTATCAGCAAATCCCCCCTAACCCCCCTTTTTCAAAGGGGGGAATTATGCACTCTCTTTTCAATGGGAGGATGGGGGATTTTGGTCTAATCGTTCCATCAGAACCCGAGAGATCTTATCCACTACTGCATCAAGCTCTTGCAATACTTGTATGTTGCTAAACCGCAGCACCTGTAGGCCTTCGCTTGACAGACATGCATCTCGATATGCATCGTTTTGGACATGGACAGAATCCAGATGTTGAGATCCGTCCACTTCCACGATTAGCTTCGCCTTGGGTGCGTAAAAGTCCACAACATAACTTCCAATGGGCTTCTGCCGATAGAACTGCATGCCTGCAAGTTGTTTTCTACGTAGACGTGACCATAACAGTTGCTCACTTTCGGTCATTTCTGTTCGTAGGCGGCGCGCAATGTGTTTCAGATTGCGGTTATACCTGAGCATTGTTCGAAAAATCGCTCCATTCCCCCTTTGTTAAAGGGGGTTAGGGGGATTTCTAGTGCTGAGAGACAACAACCGACTCATATCTCAAGTCCTCAGTTTTCAGCTTAAAAGCCGTCTCTTTGCTGATAGCTGATTGCTCCTAGGCGGCAGCGGGCCTCGCATTATATAGAACAAATGTACGCCTTATCAACAGGCTCCGGTCACTATTATTCGAACTTCGGATTTCGAGGGTAAAAATCGAGAGATGGGCTATAATTAGCGTCAAGGAGCCAAAACTCTTTGTTCTCTACCGCTGCCAAATCGAGGCTCATGCGGCCGCCTCGTTGCCCGTGGCGCCCCAGCTCGCTGACCGGCCTGCTGGTTGGGTTGATGCTGACGTTGTCCTTGCTCGCCGCATCGCCACCGGCTCAAGCTTCGGGCCACGGCATCACGGTGGTCACGGACCGCTGGGCCATCCAATTCCCCGGTCACGTGTCCTTTGACCTGACAGCGCAAGCCCTCCAGCAGATCGTCGAGGTCCGGTTACTGTACCGGACTACCCAAAGCCGCACTTGGGCCTACGCCTACCCCGAGTTTCAGCCGGGCCGGCAAGTTACAACCAGCTTTAACCTCAACACCAGTGGCGCCAACTTCCTGCCCCTGGGCACGAAGCTGGAATATTACTACGTCATACGCGACGCTCAGGGAAACGTGCACCAGACCATGCCCACAGTGCTGGAATACACCGACACGCGATTTCAATGGGAGCAGGCGCGGATCGGTCCATTGGTGCTCATGTACCACGACATTCCAGCGTCCAAGGTGACCCAGGTATCGGAGGAATTGGCCGGGGAACTGGAGCGGTTGAGGGACCTGCTGCAACTAAACACGGAACAGCCCATCAAAGGCGTCATCTACAACCACAGGTCCGCCGCCGTGGGCGCCTTCCCCAAGAGAAGCCGCACCATGACCGAGCAGCACGTGTTCGAGGGGTTTGCTTTTCCCACCCTGGGGTTGTTCGTCGGGCTGGGTTTGGAGCCACGCTTGATCATCCACGAGTCGGCCCACTTGCTGTTACACCAAAAACTTGGACCCAGAGCGCTTCCAGTGCCCGCCTGGCTGGACGAGGGGTTCGCCAGTTACGTGGAGCCGGGCTCTGTAGCCTACAGCGGCCAAAGCCTCAGGGCCCTGGGCGCGCCACTGAAAAACATGGCTTCTATTCACGGGACCCCCCGGGACATCGGCATTTTTTACTTAAAAGCCGAAAGCGTGGTGTCCTACCTGGTAGAGGAGCACGGGGTTGAGTCTTTCCAGCGGTTTCTGGGCCTAATCAGCCAGGGCCGCTCTGTGAATAATGCCCTGAAAATCACTTACGGATTCGACATCGTCGAATTGGACTCCCTTTGGGGCGCCGGCTCCGACGGCCCGCCTGTTCGAGGCCGCATCACGCCCGGACGCCCGTCTCCATTCCTCTACTTCGACGCTTGGGTCTTCGGGCTTTTGGGCCTGGTGGTGATGGCCGCCGCGGCGGTCCGGTACGTGACCAGCAAGTTGCGCCCCAGCCTGGACCCGGAAGAGGGTCTCCAACCCTGGGAAGACCCTGACCTGCTGGAGCAAGAGCAGGACGACGACTGGCGACTATAATCTCCTTCGCAAAGTCTGGCACAAAGTCTGGCACCAAGTCCGGACTTTCTGCTATGCTCAAAGCCAAGCCAGTCGAGCCATCAGTCTCGCCGGCCTGAAGGCTGATTACTGAACGCTGAAAGCTGATTGCGAGGTCCCATGCTGGGCCGGGTTGCCATCGTTGGGATTGGTTACACTCCCCTTCGTACCGTGACACCGGAGGTCTCCTTTCGGGAGATGATCTTCGAGGCTGCGGTTAAGGCCTACTCCGACGCCGGCGTCGAGCCCGGCCAGGTCGACACCTTCGTCTCGGTCACTGAGGACTATATAGAGGGCACGGCCATCGCCGACGAATACGTGCCCGACCAACTGGGCGCGGTGCTGAAACCGGTCCACACGGTGACCGCCGACGGCATTACCGGTCTGGCTTCTTTGGTGATGCAAATCGAGACCGGTCAGCTCGACCTGGCAGTCATCGAAGGACACAGCAAAGCATCCAACATCGGGCACCCGGCCCACATTGAAGCCCTGGCGTTGGACCCCATTTATGCCCGGCCGCTCGGTTTCCATCCCCGCTACGTTGCCGGACTGGAAATGCGGGCGTTTTTGGAAGAAACAGGCAACACGGAACGGCAAGCAGCGCTGGTGGTAGCCAAAAACCGGGCCAACGCGTTGCGCAATCCTTTGGCGGCTTATCCCGCCCGGTTGTCCGCCGATGATGTGCTGGCCTCTCGGCCCGAGGCCGAACCCCTGAAACGATCGGACATCGCCGGATACGCCGATGGCGCCATCGTGATGGTGCTGGCCCGAGAATCCCTGCTTTCCCCAGGGACGAGCCAACCGGTATTTATCGACGGCATTGGTTGGAGCCAGCACACTCCCAACATCGAAGAGCGGGAGTTGCACCGGGCGATATACGCCGAGTCTGCGGCCCAGATGGCCTACCGGATGGCGGGCATCACCAGCCCCACGGGTGAAATCGATTTCGCCGAAGTAGACGACACCTTCTCCTACAAGGAGCTACAACACCTGGAGGCGCTGGGGCTGGCTCGTCCCGGCGAATCCGGCATGCTGTTGGAAGAAGGGATGTTCTCGCCCACGGGTGATCTCCCGGTCAACGTCTCCGGGGGCAGCCTGGGCTGCGGCAACACGTACGACATGTCGGGTCTGCGCAGTGTCCTTGAGGTGGTGTTGCAAATAAGGAACGCGGCCGGCGAACGCCAGCTACCGGGAGTCAAGACCGGCCTGGCCCAGTCCTGGCGCGGCATCCCCACGGCCACCGGTGGAGTAGCGGTGTTGAGGGGGGAGTAATGCCCTACAAGAATAAAGTCGCCATCTTGGGCGCGGGTCTGACCCGCTTCATGAGACGCGCTCTGGAGACTCCCAAGGAGCTGGCCTTTGAGGCCGCCAAGACCGCCTTGGAGGCCGCCGATCTGACCATCGACGACATCGATTGCGTGGTGTCGGTCACCGCTCCCGAGGCCTTCGACGGCGTCCACATGAACGGGGAGTACCTGGCCGACGGCTCGGGCGCCTGGGGCAAGCCCTACATGCGCACCTATGTCGGAGGCGGGTCCGGCGTGTTTGGGTTAATCACCGGCTGGTACCACATTGCCAGCGGCCACTTCGACACCTGCCTGGTGGTGGCCGAGGAAAAGATGTCTCCGGCGTTGCCTCACCCTCAGGGAGCCTTCAACGCCATCTACGACCAGTTCACCGAGCGACCCCTGGGAGTGAATCTACTGTGGATTTTCGCCTTGGAAATGAACCGGTACATGCAGACCTACGGCATACCCATGGAGACCTTCGCCCGGGTGGCGCAGAAAAATAAACGCAACGGCTTGGACCATCCCTCGGCCCAGTCCGGGGTCGCTGGGGACTTTGAGATTGAGCAAATCATGGCATCAGAGGTTATGGCCTGGCCGGTTCAACGCTTGATGGTATCTCCCATCAGCGACGGCGGCGGCGCCATGGTGCTGGCCTCGGAACGCTTTGCCCGCCGCATGAGCCGCCCTCCGGTGTGGATTGAAGGGGTAGGTTGGAACCTGGACACGTCTTTCTGGACCAACCGTGACCTTTACTATCCGCAGTACCTGGAGAAAGCGGCCCGCATGGCCTACGACATGGCTGGGATTTCCGACCCCAAGAGGGAGATCCATGTGGTAGAGCCCTACGACCCCTTCGCCTACAAGGAGCTGCATCACCTGGAAGGACTTATGCTGGCAGATAAGGGGCAAGCACCCCGGATGCTTGAAGAGGGATTCTGGGACCGTGACACGGAGACCGGAATTCCGGCCAGCCCTTCCGGAGGCTTGTTGGGCGTGGGCAACCCGATAGCCGCCGCCGGGATGATGAAATGCGCCGAAATCTACTGGCAGCTTCAAGGAGAAGCGGGGCCGCGGCAGGTCAAACGGGAGGTGCGCCGGGGCTTGGCGCAAGCCTGGGGCGACCTGATGCAGGTTGGCACCGTAGTGGTGATGGGGAAGTAACATGAAACCGTTCAGCGGCACGTCCTTGACCGACCATGCCCTTACCACCGGCGAGGTGCTGGTATCCATGTGGCACGTCAAGTCGGACTACAATTGGGACGCCGGGATCGCCATGGGAGCCTACCTGGAGGGCTTGAAGCAGGGCAAGCTTCTGGGCATCCGCTGCCCCGAGTGCCGCCGTACGTTGGTGCCCCCAAGGGTGTTCTGCGAGCTGTGCTTCCGCCCCCTGGACGAATGGGTTGAGCTGTCAGACACCGGCAGGATCAACACCTACTCGGTCTCTTATGTGAACTGGGACGCTTCCCGCAGGCAGACTCCAGAGATCCCCGCAGTGGTGGAGATTGATGGGGCATCCCCGGGCATGGCTATTCTCCACTTGATCGGCGAGGCCGGTGACACCCTGGACGCCATCACCAGCCGGTTGAAGATTGGCACTCCGGTCCAAGCGGTGTGGAAGCCACCGGATCAGCGAGAAGGGGCTATCACAGATATCCGATATTTCCGGCCGATTGGCTGACCACCCAGCATGCAACCATAAGGAGCCATAGGATTGCTGGAGAAAATTAAACAAATGGGTCAAGCGCGCCAGGTAGCCGGGGAGATTCCGATCTATCACCGGTACACCCTGGGAGTCGCCGGAGAGCGGTTCTTTAAAGCCATGCGGGACGGCCGGCAAATACTGGTTTCACCTTGTCCCAAGTGCCAGGACCGCCTGCTTCCGCCCAAGATGTATTGCGAGCGCTGCTTTGAAGAGACCTCCGACGATTGGTTGCCTCTGGAGGGGCCGGGTTACATTCGCAGCTTTACGGTGTTGCACCAGTCGTTGGACGAAGAACCCCTAGACCACCCCACGGTGGTGGCCCTGATTTCCTGGGAAGGAATTCGCGGCGGGTTGATCCACCGGGTGCTGGGGGTCGACCCTGCCCAAGTCACCACGGGAATGGCGGTGGAGCCCGTATGGGCTGAGGAACGTACCGGGGCCCTGTCGGATATCAGCCACTTTCGGGCCGCGTGAGCCGGATGAACATTGGCCCTTGGCCAGACCGCCATGACGCAAGCGCCGGCAGGTATGGGTGTATGCCGCCATCGATGGTCTATACTTGACACGGGATTTGCGGGTCGCTACGGTCTTAAAGGTTTATCAAGACAAACGATCTTCCGGATCCTAGCCACAATGGTGTTTAGGTGGTTTCCGGAGTCTCAACCGAGTTGATGAGGTATGACATTGCTGAGGAAGATAGGATACTTATCCGGCGTCGTGGCCACGGCATTTCTGGTGGCTGCCTGCCTGCCTACCCCGACGCCCCCACCAACTGAAGCTCCTGCGGCCAAAGTAGCGCCCACGGCGGTGCCCGCAGCCGTCTCGGGAGCGGAGGGCACTCCTACTCCCAAGATACAAGCCTATCAAGGCCTGTCCTTCAAACAATACGCCGCGCCGCCTTTGATGACCATCGACCCTTCGGCCAGCTACACCGCAACCATTCGTACCAATAAGGGGCTCATCGTTCTCGAGCTTTTCCCGGATTCGGCTCCGAAAACCGTGAACAACTTCGTGTTTTTGGCAGAAGAAAAATTCTACGACGGCTTGCTTTTCCACCGGGTGATCGAAGGGTTCATGATTCAGGGCGGTGATCCCACCGGCACCGGAGGCTCTGGGCCCGGCTATAAGTTTGGAGACGAGATTGACCCTAGGCGGGTTTTCAGTGAGCCCGGAAAACTGGCCATGGCCAACTCGGGACCCAACACAAACGGTAGCCAGTTCTTCATCACCACGGTCCCTACCCCTCACCTGAACGGGGCTCACACCATATTCGGTAGGATACTGAACGGTCAGGAGGTGGCCGATGCCATATCCAAAGTGCCCAAAGACCAAAACGGCCGCCCAATTCAACCGATCACCATAGAAACAATCCAGATAGCCAAGACCGGCGGCTAATCGGACCCGATCGGACAAAGAGGAGGAGGCAACCTTGGCATTCCAGTGCCTTACCTACGAACGCAAGGACAGGATTTGTTACCTGACCTTAAATCGTCCGGAAAAGCTCAACGCTATGAATGCCCAGATGATGAGCGAACTGCGAGAAGCTCTCGAAACCATCGAGGCCGACCCGGAAATCCGTGTGGTTATCCTTACCGGAGCCGGGCGCGCATTCTCCGCTGGATTCGACCTGGAGAGGGAGTCGGGAGGGATGGAGCCCGAGAACACTCAGCCGGACGATTGGAGAACCCACATCAAGAGCCACATAGATACTTTTTTGATGGTCTGGAACCTGAGCAAACCGGTCATCGCCGCAGTTAACGGCTACGCCCTGGCCGGAGCCTGCGAGCTGGTCCAGGTCTGCGACATCAAAATCGCCTCGGACCGCGCGATATTAGGCGAGCCGGAGATACGGGCAGGAGTGGGGCCGCCCTTTTTGATCACGCCCTTCAGCGTGGGGCTGGCCAAATCCAAGGAACTGCTGCTTACCGGTGACACCATCAACGCCCATGAGGCGGAGCGTATGGGGATGGTGGGCAGCGTGGTGCCTCACGACGAACTTATGCAGGCGTGCGAGCGGACCGCCCGTAAGATCATCAATCTGTCCCAGGTCGGCGTGAAGATGACCAAGATAGCGGTCAACCGGGCCCTGGAAAACATGGGGTTTCTAACCACCCTCCAGCACAATTTGGAGCTGATGACCCACTTCGACGCCAGCTCCGATCCCGAGCAAGAAGAGTTCAACACAATTCGGCGGGACCATGGGCTGCGGGCGGCGCTGGACTGGCGGGACGCCAGGTTCAAGGACCTATGATTCAGGATCCAAAGAAAGCTACCCGCCCCGTTTAACCTCGACCTTTGCCATGCCTTCTAGGAAGTGGAGGATTGCCGCGTGATCGGCCTCCGACTCGCCTTCGTTGATCAGAGCCCCCAGCATCTGTTGTATCAGGGCCGTGACCGGCAAGGGTACGTTAAGCTCCTGGCCCGTCTGCAACACGTTGCGCAGGTCTTTTTGGTGCAGGCGGATCCTAAACCCGGCCGTGAAGTTCCGGTCCAACATCATGGGCCCTTTGGCTTCCATTACCGCGCTGCCTGCCAGTCCGCCCCGGATAGCGTTAAACACCTTTTCCGGGTCCACACCAGCTTTTTGGGCCAGCACCAGAGCTTCGCTGAGGGCCTCGATGTTGGCGGCAACGATAATCTGGTTGGCCAGTTTGGTAACCCCACCAGCCCCAATGTCACCGGTCAGTACCACATTGCTGCCCATGGTCTTGAGCAGGTCGAAGCACCCGTCGAAAACTTCCTGCTTTCCGCCGACCATGATGGCCAACGCAGCATTGATGGCCCCGGGTTCGCCTCCGCTGACCGGGGCATCCAGCATCTCAACGCCTTTTTGGGCGCACTCGGCAGCTATCTTCTTGGACACCAGGGGCGCGATGGAACTCATGTCGATGATTATCGACCCGGATGCGGCGCCCTCCAGCACTCCCTCAGGACCCAGAATCGCGATTTCAGAATCCGCAGAGTCGGGCAGCATGGTAAAGATTTTGTCGCTATTAGCGGCCACTTCTTTGTTGGACGAGGCCCGCGCCGCTCCGTCGGTAACCAGTTCCTCAACAGGTTCTCCGACAATGTCGTACACCGTCAACGAGTAACCGGCTTTGAGCAGGTTCTTTGCCATGGGTTTGCCCATTATTCCCAGACCGACGAATCCGATCCGTTCCGCCATGTTTCGCACTCCTCTGGATCGTTTAAACTTAGACGTTGGCAGATTTAAATGCTAGAAGTAGCTGCCACTCTATCACACATAATTTCAGCGAACCACTTCGATTATGCTCCGCGCTGCTTCCGGCCCATCCTTCACAATTCCCCTCGAGCCTCAACTGCGGGAGTTGGTTGGCTGGACAGCAGGGTTAAAGCCCATTGTGCTAACCTAATGGTAGGGTTATCATGTCGGGTGACTTGAGATAGGGGGACAGGAATTCTTCATGTCCGAGGCGAAAACAGCCCTGGTAACCGGTGGCGCGGGGTTCATCGGGTCCCACCTGGTAGACCGGTTAGTCTCTCAGGGGTTCCGAGTAGTTGTAATCGATAACCTGAGCACCGGCAAGCTGAAAAATCTGAACCCGGCCGCTACTTTCCACCACGTAGACATCACCAATAAATCCGTGGTCGAGGTGTTCCAAAGGGAGCAACCGGACCTGGTTTTCCACCTGGCGGCCCAGGCCAGCGTGAGCGCTTCCACCAAAGACCCGATTCAAGACAGCGACATCAACGTCATGGGTACGTTGCGTCTCCTGGAAGCGGCCCGTCGTTGCGGCATTGAGAAGTTCATTTATTCATCCACCGGGGGAGCACTATACGGAGAACCCCAATACACCCCCTGTGACGAGAACCACCCTATAGTGCCGCTATCGCCCTACGCCTTGTCGAAGTACGTGGGTGAGCTGTATCTCCAGCTTTACCACCGGTTGTACCTGCTCAACTACACTACTTTGCGATACGGCAATGTGTACGGCCCCCGCCAAGAGCCCCACGGCGAAGCAGGGGTCGTGGCTATTTTCACCCAGGCGATGCTGGAAGGTAAGCAACCCCAGATATTCGGAGACGGCAATCAGGAAAGGGACTTTGTTTACATCGACGACGTGGTGGAAGCCAACCTGGCCGCCATCGAGCGGGGCGATGCCGACGCCTTCAACATCGGCACCGGTGAAAAGACCAGTGTAAACAGAATCTTCGAATCGATCCAGAGCATCATAAAGTACAGATGGGGTCCGGAGCACGGGCCCGCGCGGCCTGGAGAAGTTTACCAGATTTCCTTGGACGGCAGCAAAGCGGCCCGGGAGCTGGGCTGGACACCCCAGGCGACCCTGGAAGAGGGGCTAGGCCAGACGGTGGAATACTTCAGGGAAAACGTTAAAGCCGCTAGATAACCCGCAGGCAATGAGAGAGGAACCAATCAGCATGGAAGCAGAATACGATGTCATTATCCTCGGCGCGGGCGCCGCTGGCCTATCCGCTGGCTTGTACACGGCCCGAGCGATGATGAACACCCTGATCCTCGAGTCATTGGGGCCGGGAGGTCAGCTCCTCATCACCGACGAGATCGAAAACTACCCCGGTTTTCGCAACGGAGTGAAGGGCCCCGAGCTGTCCCAAGAGATGGAGGAGCAGACTACCCGGTTCGGAGCCAAGCTGGAGTACACCGAGGTTGAAGGGCTGGACGACCTGGATAAGCCACTCAAAGTGGTCCACACATACGACCGGGACTACACAGCCCGGGCCATCATTATCGCCACCGGTGGCGCCCATAACAAACTGGGCGTGCCCGGCGAGGAGGCCTACGCCGGCAAGGGCGTTTCTTACTGCGCGGTATGCGACGGCAACTTCTTCCGGGGTCAGGACGTGGTGGTGGTCGGTGGCGGCGACTCGGCGCTGGACGAAGGCCACTATCTCAGCGGTATCGTCAACTCGGTCACCATTATCCACCGCCGGGATGAGCTACGGGGCACCAAGCTGCTACAGGATCGGGCGTTCAATAATCCCAAGGTCAAGTTCCTGTGGAGTCATGTGGTCGAGGAGTTTGTGGGGAACGACATCCTGGAAGTCGCCAGGGTTAAAGACTTGAAATCCGAGAAAGTCTACGACTACCCCACCGCCGGTGCCTTTATCTACGTAGGGTTCCATCCCTGCACCGAGTACCTCCAAGGCACCATGGAACTGGACCCGTTGGGCCACGTCTACACCGACATCCACATGCGCACCAACATTCCCGGTGTTTACGCCTGTGGCGACGCCCGGGCAGATTCCACCCGCCAGTTGGGTGCGGCCGTGGGCGATGGCATCACCGCAGCCCTGGCAGCCTACCACGACCTAAGCAGCTAACCTGAGGGGGACAGACAGGCCTGGCTCATATTCACCGAGGTCGCGACGGGAGGGCCGGCTTGTTCGGAGATTTCTTCCCGCGGTCCTTCGACAGGCCCACGACCAGCGGATAGGGTTAGTCCGAGTCCTTATCCCACGAACTCCTGTCCCAGCAGCGCCGCGCTGCCGCCGATGATTACCCCCGTAACGGCATAACGAAATATCCTCTGGTTGATCCGCCGCACCAGCAAGGTCGCCAGCCCAAATCCCGCTACCACACTGGGAACCATCATGCCGATGTTGGCCATTGTTTCCTGGTGCACCAAACCCGAGCGGGCGTAAAGTCCAAAGGCCGCCAAATAAGACACGATGAAGAAAAAGGCCAGCGAGGCCCGGATTTCCTGGTGCGGCCATCTTCGCGCCACCACATATAGCGCCGCCAGCGGCCCGCCGATGCTCAACGTGGTTATGGCCAAAGATGTAAGGAATCCCACCACCCCTCCCACCCATCGGTTCTGCACCATTGGCAACTGGATGCTGGTCAGGTTGAGCACCGCCAAGGCCATGATGACCAGAATGATGGTTATGCGCAGGGTCGTGGGATCGGCACCGGACAAGGCAAGCACGCCGATGGGCGCCGCGGCCAATCCCCCTGCGGCCATCGGCCATAGCCGGAGCAGTCTCAGGTGCCGGTACGACTGGGCCATAATCAATATCAGCAGCACGGTGATGATCCCGTTCACCGTAACCACCGTTTCCTGGGGCTCTAATAACAGCAAGAACACCGGCGCCACCACCAGGCCGAAGCCGAAGCCCAGCGTGCCCATGACGGTGGCGCCGGCGAACACAATCAAGGCGGCGATTATCAGTTCCACGCCAGACAGCAATAGCTCCTCCTGGGTCAGAGGGTGAAATCATGGGCAAGGTGGGGGGCCGGGCTTACTCTCTGAATATGCCCAGCTCGGCAGCCTGGCTCAAAGCAGCATCGACCTGGACCACCGGGGGCCCGTTGCGGTTCACCCCCACTTCGACCCGCTGAGCTGGGGTCACGCTGAAGGCCCGCTCGCCGTCCAAGGCGATGGTGCAGTACCGCTGCTCCACGGGCGACAACTCACCGATGGGCAGGGGCCGCCAGCAAGCGATGGGCACCCGGCACACCACGCCCGGCGCGATGGGAGCCAACACGCTGGCGGAGTTGCCGGCGGCCTCTCTCCCGCCTTGGCCGTCTTGTCCTGCTGATTCCCCGATGCGGTAGTACAGGCCGCCTTCATCGGTCAGAGACAATGGTTGCAGACGCGCTCCCACCGAAGACAAACCAATGGACGAGGGCTCGGCCCGAGTCAAAAACACCTCGAAGATGGTGCTCATGTCCCAGATAGCGCGGGTAGCTACGAAGCGTTCTCGAGACAGGGCCACGTCCACCAGGGCCATGTCCCGGTACTCTCCATCGACATGGACTTCCAGAAGCTTGCTAACCACCGAAACCTGCTCTAAGTCCAGGTGCCCCTGAACCAACAAACCAGCGGCCAGACCGGCCAAGGTACCCTCGACATTTGTAGGGAAAACGTTGTTGGTGCCGGTGGAAATCGCCACCATGGGCATCGACACGCTGCCTTTGGCCGCCGCCCGGTTGGTCCCGTCCCCTCCCAGGGTCACCAGGCAGCCCACGCCCATCTGCTCCATCAGGGCGGCGGCGCGAACCGTGTCATCCTCGGTATAGAAGGCAGGCATCTCCAGCAGGTCCAGGTCCAGGGACAGCTGAGCGTCGTCCCGGGCACGCTGCACCAGGTGGGAGCTGTCCGGCATCGCCACGACGCGGCCGATCCCCACGGCTTGCAACCCCAGCAGCACCCGCCGAAGGGTGTTGACTTTTTCCCAATCGGGCACCACCCGGCCCTGGGCCACCAGCCGCCGGATGTCCTTGCTGGCCGAGGGGTTGGCGATGATTCCCACAAGCGTCAAAGGGTTCCTCCTACTTGGGTGACGGGCCCTGGCATCAAAACGGTCCCGGATGGCTGACCGGCCGTGAGGTAGCAGAGCCGTCAGATACCTGCTGCTATAATAAGCAGGATTTTAGCTAGGGTCGACAACACCGTCAATTGAACGGTGGTGTAGTCCTCGGCCTCGGTCCGAGTGTAACCCTTCCCGGCGTCACCCCCCGATGGGGATTTCAACTGAAAAAAACCAGGAGGCCCGAAAATGGACGCGGATATGGCCTTCGCTCCGGCCACCGAACTGCGCCGGCTGATCCAGTCCAAGGAAGTGTCAATCGTGGAGTTGGTCGAGCTGTTTTACCAGCGGATCGATTCCATCAACCCCCGATTGAACGCTTACCTGGCCCTGTGCCAGGACCAAGCCCTGGACCAGGCCCGCTCCGCCCAGGATGCTGTGCAGCGGGGGGATTCCCTGGGACCCCTGCATGGCATCCCGATTTCGGTGAAAGACCTGGAGATGACCAAGGGAATTCCAACCACCTTGGGCTCGGCGGTCTTCCGGGACCGGACTCCTGACATCGACTCGGTGGTGGTCGAGCGGATACGACAAGCGGGAGCAATCATCCTGGGCAAGACCAACACCCCGGAATTCGGCCTATCTGGGACCACGGAAAACAAGGTGAGCGACCCGTGCCGCAACCCCTGGAACACCGAACGGACCCCCGGCGGGTCCAGCGGCGGCGCGGCGGCGGCCCTGGCCTCTGGCTTGTGCACCCTGGCCACTGGGAGCGACGGGGGAGGCTCCATCCGAATCCCCGCCAGCTTCAGCGGTGTTTTTGGCATCAAGCCTTCCCAAGGCCGGGTGCCCCGCTACGGGGGTTATGGGCGTCCGGCGGCCAACCAGTTTTCCCAGTCAGGCCCACTGTCACGAACGGTGGGCGACGCGGCGCTGCTGCTCCAAGTGCTCTCCGGAGACGACCCCCGGGACCCCACCTGCCTGCGAGAGGATACACCCGATTTCTCGGCAGACCTGAACAATGGTGTCCGAGGTTGGCGCATCGCTTGGAGCCCCGACCTGGGCTACGCCGGGGTGGACCCGGAGGTGGTGCGAGTAACCAGCGAGGCGGCCCAGGTATTCCAAGAACTGGGCGCGGAGGTGGAGGAGCCCCAACTGGTGGTCGAAGACCCTTTCCCGGCTTTCTGGGACGCTTTTGCCACCGCAGCATACACGTCCTACGGCCATCTACTGCCCGAGCACGAGGAGGAATTCACCGACTATGGGCTGCGTTCCCTTCAGTATGGCGCGTCGGTCTCTGGGGCAGACCTTTCCCGAGCGCTGTTGAGGGTGGACCTTTTACGCCGGCAGATGGAGAACTTCTTCGACCAGTACGACCTGCTGCTGACTCCCACGATGGCAGTGGCCGCCTTTCCCATCGAACAACGCCCCGGGGTTATCGGGGGCAAGACGGTCGAGCCATTCTGGGGATACCTGCCCTTCACCTTCCCGATCAACATGACCGGCCAGACCGCGTCCAGCGTACCCTGCGGCTTCTCGGCCGACGGGATGCCCATAGGACTGCACCTGGTCGGCCCCCATGGTTCCGAGGCCAAGGTGCTGCAGGCTTCGGCCGCATTCGAGCAAGCCCGGCCCTGGAGCCAGAAACGGCCTCCGGTTTCCTAGTACTACTTCCAGGTGAAAACGACCAATGTCATTCCGACCATAGGGACCCCGATTACATCGGGGTGGGAATGGGTGGTACGGCCACACCCCAGATTCCTCGTCGCTGCGCTTCTCGGAATGACAGGTCGCTTAGACTGGCCAATCTATCACAATCAACTCGCCGCTGTCCCAGTGGCTCGCGCGATGCTTGAGTGTAACGCTGGTGTGTTCTAACGTTAACACGCATGGAACCCTTGGCCGGAACCGGAGATATCCGTGCCCGCAGGCCAAATCTCTAAGGTCGTCACCGCCG
The DNA here is from genome assembly GCA_022568195.1 of Chloroflexota bacterium. GTDB lineage: Bacteria > Chloroflexota > Dehalococcoidia > Lucifugimonadales > UBA3495 > JADFFS01. Next base: position 30,913 of record JADFFS010000015.1, read on the forward strand.
TGCTGAGCATCTTTACCGTAAAGAGGCTATACCTCATCTACGGTGCGCCATTGATCCTGGCCCTTTGTTTACTGTCGGTGTTCGGGGTCTTTCACCAGCCAGAGCTGTTCTTCCTGGACCGGGCGTTCGAGTGGCGCCCCAAACAGGATCCCAGTCCCCACATTGCCATCGTGGCCATCTCCCAGCAGGACTTTGAACAGGGCGCTCCCCGTTGGCCGTGGCCCCGGAGCCTGATGGCCCGCCTCATCGACCAGGTAAGCAGCTACCGGCCAAGCGTGATCGCCATCGACATTCTGTACACCGAGCGGAGCAGTTCAGAATCCGTGGTTACCCAAGACCAGTTCGAGCAGGTCCAACGCTACATCTACCATGTGTTATCGGGTAACCCCATAGAGGTCAAAAACCCCGAGGGCACACTGGTAATTGGCCCCGGCGTTCCTGTTTTCGATCAAATTGTTGCCGGCCGGGACTCCGCCCGGTCCCAAGACCTGGAGCTGGCCAACGCCGTCCGCCGGGCCATCGAAGATGGGGTTCCCGTCGTGCTGGCGGCACAGACGGTATCGGGAATCCGAGTGTCCGGGCTGGACGAGCCCTACCCTGAACTGCTTGACGCAGCGGGAGGCTCCGTGGGTCTGGTGGGCATTCTGTCGGATTCGGATGGAGTGCTCAGAAGGTACCTACCCTATGGCCGGGACAAGGATGGCGCCTACGTTTACGCCTTGGGCCTGGCGGCCGTCGCCAATTTTGAGCAGGCCACTCTACCGCGATCCCCTCTCGACAACGGTGATGTCCCCATTGGCGACAGCACTCTGGTGAGGGCCAGAGATGGCAGCTTCCTGGTAAACTTCCGAGGGCCTCCGGGCATCTATACTACCTCCAGCGCCGGAGAGATTCTCAGAGGAGAATTGGATTTTTCCCAAAGCCTCGCCGGCAAAATCGTCTTTATTGGTGTCACTGACCCCAGTTCCGAGGACCTTCGACCCACACCGCTGTCGGGGAGCAAACGGATGGCAGGGGTGGAATTTCACGCCGCGGCCACCGACACCATCCTCAGTGGGTCCTATATTGCCAGCGCCCCGCTGTACCAACGGCTGCTAATCGTGGTGGCCCTGGGCATCGGAGCGATCGCTTTGGGCCGCTTTCCACGGCCCCTCTTTGGCGGCGCCGGTGTTTTGTTGGCGGCCGGCGCCCTCTTCGGAGGGTGGCTCTGGTCCTTCGCCGGAGCCAACTACCTCTTGCCCTTGGCCGCCTCCCTGACCGCCCTGGGCTCCGGTTACGCCTTTGCCCTGACCGACAGGGTGGGCGTGGAGCAGTTGGAGAAGCAACAGGCCCGGTCGATGCTCTCCAGGTACCTGCCGCCGGACGTTGTCAGGACGATGTTGAAAAACCCGGTCGAAGCCCAACTAGGGGGCCGCCGCGCCGAACTGACGGTCCTTTTTTCCGACATACGCGGTTTCACGACCCTATCGGAAAAGCTGGAGCCGGAGCAGGTGGTCAGCTTACTCAACGAATATTTGACCGCCATGACCGACATTATTTTCCGTCATGGGGGCACTGTCGACAAATTTGAAGGAGACGCCATCCTGGTGTTTTTCGGGGCGCCCCAGTACCATGAGGACCACGCCGAGCGTGCCGTAAACACCGCCTTGGCCATGCAAGAGCGCCTGGCGGATTTTGAAGAGAAGTGGATGGAGTTGACCCAATCATCACTGAACATCGGCATCGGGATACACAGCGGGGATGTCATGGTCGGCAACATCGGCTCTCAACGCCGGATGGAGTACACGGTCATAGGCGATACCGTGAACCTGGCGTCTCGATTGCAGGACCTAACTAAGGTGTACGATGCCTCGATCCTGATAAGCGACAGCACTCATCACCGGGTCAGCCACATGTGCCAGGCCCAGTCCCTGGGGTCGGTTGAGATAAGGGGCAGGCAGCAACCAGTTAACATCTACCAAGTGTCCGGCCTTAACAATAGCCCCACCCCCGTTGGGCGGGAAGCCCAACAAACCACTTAGGGAAGCAGAGTAAGCAATGTCGAGCCGACGCCGTTGGACCATCTTTGGAACTATCTTCGTCGTGGCCATTGTGGCCATCGCGGCGGTGGTGGTGTTTTTGCTCCTGGACAACGGCACGCCATCACCGGCCAATGCCCGCGTATCCGTGCAAGAAATCATTAACAAGGTCGAAACGGACCGGCGCAGGGAAACCGCTGCGCCAATCAGCAACTTTCTCCCTGCCCAGGTGGGGCAGGACTTGATGCCCGGAGATGGAGTCAAGACCTTTCCGGACAGCGAGGCGCGGGTGGACATCCTGGTTAATGAGTTCCTGCGGATTACCAGGACGACACCCAACACCGTGTGGCGCCTGGGCCAGTTCGCCCTGGACCAAACGACTATAATCGAGTTGGACCAAGGGAAGATGTTCCTGCTGGACGAAGGGTTCGCTGCGGGAGAGAACCCGGTTAAGGTGGTGACCCCGGCTGGTACAGCATCGCCTAGGGGCACCTGGATGAGCGTGGGATACGACCCGAAAACCGGGGTGACCGAGGTCCAGTGCTTCCGGGGAACATGTGAGCTGGAAAACGATCTGGGGGTCCAGGTGCTGACCGACGAGCAAAAGAGCACGGTAACCGCCGAGACCAAGCCCACGGAGCCCATATTCCTGGCCCCCGTGGAACGTCAGATATTCGTCGAGCTACCCGAAGCCAAGCGAGGAGAGGTACCGATTCCAACCCCGGTGGTGATCCCGCCAACGGTGACACCGGCTCCAACCCCGTCACCCACGGACACACCACAGCCGGTACCCACCGAGGAGCCCACCTCCGTCCCCACCGCCACGCCCACCGTGGTCCCTACACTGGCTCCGACCGCTACACCGGTAGCGACGGACGTTCCGACGCCGGCTCCCTTGCCCACGCCTACCTGGACCACGTTACCGACCGCTACGCCGACGCCGGCGCCTAGGGTGCTGCCAACCGCCACTCCAGTGCCAACAGCAACGCCGGTCCCCACCCCGACTCCGACCCTGACTCCCACACCGACGCCCACACCCACACCCACACCCACGCCCACGCCAACCGCGACACCGACGCCAACCGCCACACCTGAGCCGGCAGCCACGGCTACGCCAGCGCCGACGGCCTTGCCCGAGAGGCAAACAAACATAGGTCCCAACCTGTTCGCCGGCACGGCCAAGATAGACGGTGTTCCGGCGGCCGAAGGTACGACAATAACTGGCTGGGCCGAGGGATTTCTACAACCCGTGGGACAGGGCGTGGTAAAGGACGGCGCCTACTTTTTCAGTGTATTCCAGTACGGAAAGGCTTCTTTCGCTGGCAGGATCATAACCTTCAAGATTGGAGATCTGACCGCCAACGAGACCGCCGCCTGGGAGTCATTGGGTGTGACCGAGCTAAATTTGACCGCCTCCAACTAACCATGGGAACCGGCTTCCCAACGGGTGGGCGGCCATCTTGTCGCTGCGGCCTGGCCAACGTTGAAACTGGGGGGGACTTGGGGAATCCCACTGGCCCCGCTGCATCCTGGCTAACCGTAAAGATGTAGCGAGGAGCGTTGCCCCTCACTGCATCTTTAGTATTTACGGGAGGTGACGGAATGATGGACCGGGATTTGGTGGGATACGGCCGCAACGTTCCACGGGTTGACTGGCCCCAAGGCGCCAGGATAGCCGTCTCGGTGGTGGTCAACTACGAAGAAGGCGCGGAGTATTCCCTGCTGGACGGAGACTCTCACCACGAAACCAACGGCGAAGTGCCCTCACCGGTCCCGCCCAATGAACGGGACTTGAACAACGAATCCTTTTTCGAATACGGCAGCCGCGTGGGGGTATGGCGCCTTTTGAATTTGCTGGAGCGCTACCAGGTGCCCAGCACTTTTTTCTGCTGCGCGTTGGCCTTGGAGCGGAACCCGGAGGTGGCCAAAGAAATCGTCGCCCGGGGCCACGAGGTGTGCGGCCATGGCTACCGTTGGGAGGAGTACCATTCCATGGACCGGGACTCAGAGCGGGAGGCTATTCAGAAAACCGTCGCGTCCCTGGAGACGACTACTGGGCAGCGTCCCGTTGGGTGGTTTACCCGCTATGGTCCCAGCGTAAACACCCGGGAATTGGTGGCCGAACACGGGGGCTTCCTGTACGACAGCGCCGGTCTCAACGATGACCTTCCCTACTACGTAACAGTCAAGGAAAAACCGTGGCTGGTGGTCCCCTATAGCATGGAAACCAACGACGCCCGGTTCTGGAGGGGAGGCCTGGTCAGCATCAACGACTTCTACGACTACCTGAAGGATACCTTCGAGTGTCTGTACGAGGAAGGAGCGACCCATCCCAAGATGATGTCTGTTGGGCTTCACTGCCGCATCGCGGGCCGTCCGGCACGCTCCAAAGCAGTGGAACGCTTCCTGCAATACACGCGTGGTTTTCCGGGAGTTTGGTTCGCCCGGCGCGCCGACATCGCCAGGTGGTGGTTGGAACATTACCCTGCTGATGGAGCCCTCAAGCCCTAGCGGCTGACATCGCAGCTGCCTGTGTTGTAGGATTAGCGCCTACTCAATACGAAGGCGGGTAACGAGATGAAATTCGGAGTGTGCATTCCCCACTACGGCAGGCCCATCGACGTGGACAGTTTGACGGATATGGCGGTGAGAGCGGAGCAAATGGGGTTCGACTCGGTGTGGGTCACCGACCACATCATTGTCCCCCACAATATCCCCGGCCGCGGCGACATTGTTTACCGGCACGACATGCTGGAACCCTTGAGCCTGCTGACTCACTTGGCGGCGGTTACCAACAGAGTCAACGTGGGCACCAGCGTGATAATCCTCCCCTATAGGAACCCCATCATATTGGCCAAGGCCATCGCCACGGCCGACGTGCTGTCCAAGGGCAGGGTCATCTTTGGGGCCGCCGTGGGCTGGATGGAGGGGGAATTTGCGGCGCTGAAAGCGCCCTTCGCCGACCGGGGAAAGGTAGGCAACGAGTACCTGCGATTACTGAAGGAGCTGTGGACCAACGCCACCCCGTCCTTCCAAGGAGAGTATTTCCAATTCTCCGACGTCACCGTATCACCCATGCCGGTGCAAAAGCCCCACCCGCCCATCTGGGTCGGGGGCAGAAGCCGCCGGGGAGTCCGGCGGGCCGTGGACTACGGGGACTTTTGGCACCCGTCCCAGATGGGTCCTGAGGAGCTGTCCAAAAACGCGGCGTACATGCGAAGATACTCAGCCTCGGTGGGCAGAGAGCACCCGCCCAAGCTCTCTTGCCGTGTGACCTTGAACTTTGGCAATGTCTCTGCCGGGGCGGAGCGGCCGCCGCTGCACGGCACCAGCGAAGACATAATCGGGGACTTGGCCGGCTATGCCGAAGCAGGGGTCGAGCACGTGATAATGGAGATCGCCGGGGACAGCTTCGACGACAAATTCCGGGCCATGGACCGTTTCATCAACGAGGTGAAGCCCAAGGTCCCCGCTTAATTCGATTCAACGGACCGGACCATCCGGTGTTCAGGTTAACCATATTCTGGCAAACAGGAATTTCCTGCCTCACCCTCAGTTAGAGGCTGAACAACCCATCAGGTCGCGGGCACCCCACGAGCATAAAGCTGGCGCAGGGGCACCCGGGCGAAACTCAAGATAACGACGACCACGAAGCCGATCCCGCTGGCAGCCAGAATTATCGGCGCATTAAGCGCGCCAAGGCCGGCCAGGACACCGTTAACCAGGTTGAAGCTGGCCATAAAGCCGTTGGTATGCCAGTTATAAACGCCCAACAAACGGCCACGGATAGCGTCGGGCGCGATGGTCTGAATCATGGCGTGGCTCAGGGTCATGAACCCTCCCTGGGAGGCACCCATGCCTGCCGCTGCTGCGATGGCCAGGGGCATGTTTGGGGCCATGGCCAAAACCACCGGGGCTATACCGCTGAAAATCCCTAGCCAGAGCAACAACCGGCCCCTGGCCGCTTGGGACCTAACACCAGCCAGACTCAGGGCCGTCACCAATGCCGCCAGGCCATATCCCACCATCAGGTTGCTAAATCCCGCCATGATACCGGCGCCATCGCCCGCGTCCAGTTTGTCCAACACCAGAACCGGAAACAAGGATTCGAAGGACATGGTCATCCCGCAGTGAGCCACCACCAGCAGAATCAAGGAGACGATCAGAGGATGGTGGTACATGTAGCTCAACCCGGCCATCAGGTTGCTAAGGAATATCTCCCCGAACCTCCCGGCTTGCACCACTCCCCTGGAGACGGTCCGTATACTCAACACTGCGAACAAGCCAAGGACATACATTGCGGCGCATAGGAAGAATACCCAGTTCTGGTGACCGGTGGCCCAAATGACCACGAGTATCAGGAAGGGGCCTGAGAACCGTGAGCCCTGAACGGTCGCTTGGTACAGGGATACGGCGTTAAGTATCCCTTCCCGGGAAACCATGTTGGCCAGTAACGCTTGTGCAGCCGGCATCTGGGTTGACCGCGCCGACCCGGTGACAGCCGAAAGCACCAGCACCTGCCAAGGTTGGGCAACACCGGTCGCAACCAGGATGGCCAAAATCAGGTTGTCAACCACGTTCACGGCGTAGGCGCAGGCCAGGACGGTGCGGCGGTCGAACCGGTCGGCCAGGTAACCCGCCAGGGGCGAGACCAACACCGAGGGTATCATGGCGGCGAAAATGACCGCTCCCGTCCAAGTGGACGACCCGGTTAGGTCCAAGATAAAAGCGGCCCGGGCCACGATCAAGGCCCAGGCTGCGGACTGGGAGCATAGGGTGGCCAGCCATAGCTTGCGATATTCGGGATATTCGAAGGACGAAAAGTAGCGGGACTTCAGACTTTGTCCCAGGCTGGCCAGACCGATCAACTTGTTAACTCCTCAAAGACACTCAACACCTTCCCAGGCAGGTCCGAATACCCCGATGCAATCGGGGTATTCGGGGTAGCCCTGGGCAGGCCTGACCCTCCCCAAACAAGGCGAAAGGCGTTTTCCAGAGATATGGGCTTACCGTGATGGCGTTGGGAATACGGGGTGACCGGCTATCTGGGCGAGTAGGCCGTCGGCCGCAGGATGGTGCTTTGCGACTGGCTCACCAGCGGACCGTTGGCTTCCGACGCCGCCCGGGCCTTTTGCCATTCAGGGTCGGCGCAGCCGCATTGCGTACAGAAGCCCGATGGACAAGGGAATGGTGAGTATCAACAGCCCCAAGAAGGGCCACGACGGTCCACGGCCCCAATTG
>JADFFS010000124.1 GCA_022568195.1 Chloroflexota bacterium
TGCTTCATCCACCGTTTGCGCCACCGCTGCGGCGTCAGGCTCGGCTACCGGCGCTTCGTTTTCGACAGTAGATTCGGGCTCCGCCACCGCTTCTTCTGCTTCCGCTACCGGAGCTTCATCCTCAACAGTGGCCTCGGGCTCCGCCACCGCTTCTTCTGCTTCCGCTACCGGAGCTTCATCCTCGACCGTGGCCTCGGGCTCCGCCACCGCTTCTTCTGCTTCCGCTACCGGAGCTTCATCCTCGACCGTGGCCTCGGGCTCCGCCACCGCTTCTTCGGCCTCCGCTACCGGAGCCTCCGTTGCGTCAGTAGCATCGGATACGGCTACTGCTTCTACCGGTTCGGCAACGGGTACATCGGCCTCGACGGCAGCTTCGGCCTGCTCCGGCTCCTCTGCAACCTGTACCTCGGCAACTGGCGGCGGCTCTGGCTTGGGCACGTAAGGCTCGGCCACCACCACCATGGACCGCAGAACCTGTTCGTCCAATCGGAGGAACGTTTCCAGCTCCTGGTTGAATGGCGCTTCGGTGGTGAACCGGGTCAGGTGGTAGGTACCCTCCAAGAATTGGTATTGTCCCTTCCGAATGGGGTACGCCAGACGGCGAGTGCCCCAAGTCTCTTCATGAACTATTTCGGCCTGGCGGTTGCTGATAAAGCCTGTGATGCGTCCCCACGCATCAGCAGACTCCTCCTGGTTTAACATTGGACTTAAAATTACAACGAGTTCGTAATGGCGCAAAGGATACTCCTGTGTAAGTTGACAATTACACAAGATTATAGCATCGGGACGAGACGTGCTCAACTACAAGTCTATGCCTGGTACGGGGAATCCCGAGGCCAACGCCTTCGCTTGTTGGGAAACTTCCCGTTGAACTCCTTGATCTTCTATGTTGGTCAGCACACGAATGATCAGCTTGGCGACTTCCTTGACGGCGTCTTCGTCAAAGCCACGGCTGGTGACCGCAGGAGTGCCCAGCCTCAGCCCGCTGGTTACTCGTGGCGGCCTGGGGTCAAACGGGATAGCGTTCTTGTTGGCGATAATGCCAACCTGCTCCAGCGCCTTCTCAGCCTGCTGGCCCGTGATCCCCAGGGGAGTAACGTCCACCAACAGCAAATGGTTATCGGTCCCGTTGGACACCAGGCGCAGTCCAGCCTCGGATAGCTCCCCGGCCAAGGTGCGGCAGTTGCTCACCACTTGGGCAGCGTATCGAGCATAATCGGAACGCAAAGCCTCACCGAAGCACACCGCCTTGGCGGCGATGACGTGCATGAACGGTCCCCCCTGGGTGTTGGGAAACACCGCAGAGTCCACCTTGCGGGCCAGGTCACTAGTGGTGAGGATGAAACCGCCGCGGGGGCCTCGCAGGCTTTTTTGAGTTGTCGAGGTAACCACCTGGGCATGGGGCAGGGGCGAGGGGTGGGCGCCGCCGGCAACCAACCCTGCTATGTGGGCCATGTCCACCATCAATAGAGCGTCCACTTGGTCGGCAATGGCGCGGAACCGGGGGAAGTCGATAATACGGGGATATGAGCTGCATCCGGTGACTATCAGCTTGGGCCGGTGCTCCAAGGCCAGCCGCTCCACCTCGTCGTAGTCTATCGTCTCGGTGTCCTGGCTTACTCCGTAGGAGATAAAATTGTAGAGCTTGCCGGAAAAGTTAACCTGGGATCCGTGGGTCAGGTGGCCGCCGTGGTCCAGCCGCATCCCCATCACTTTGTCGCCGGGTTGCAGCAAAGCGAAGTAGACCGCCATGTTGGCTTGGGCGCCGCTGTGGGGTTGGACGTTGGCATGCTCCGCGCCGAATAGCTGCTCTGCCCGTTGGATAGCCAGGCTTTCCACCACGTCCACGTTCTCGCAGCCACCGTAGTAGCGGCGGCCCGGATATCCTTCCGCGTATTTGTTGTTCATCAAGCCGGACTGGGCTTCCAAAACCGCCTGGCTCGCGTAGTTTTCCGAGGCAATAAGGACGATGCTGTCCCGCTGCCGCTGGTCCTCCTGTTGGATTGCCCGGGCTACTTCGGGGTCTTGTTCTGCTACGCGGGACATTCCGCCTCCTGCCTGCACTCCCATACAGTCTGACCCTAACCGGAGCAGGCCCAGGAGCAACTGGCGCCGGAAATACGCTGGTAATAGGCTAATGGACACGCCTGCCGAGGCGCCCGCCTGATTTTGTGGCCAGTGTATCCTTGGCCCCACAGGCTGTCAACGAGAGTAAGACATCGCCCAGGGTCCCGCCGGTCTCCCCTGGTCCCGGCAAATTGCACGGCTCCAGCCGGTCATGTAAAGTGAAAAGCATGGATACAGGAGTGAGAAAATGACTTCAAATCGAGGCCCGCTGGACAAACAGGAGTTCATCGGGCGCCTACTCAGTCCGGAGAGGGCTGAGACGCTGGACCCATTGGTTATTATGAGCTTTTGCCCCATCAACATACACGATACGGTGGCGGACATCGGCTGCGGGCCGGGCTTTTTCACCCTTCCTCTGGCCAAGGTCCTGGTCAACGGTAAGCTCTACGCATTGGATATAGACGATGAAATGCTGGCTGCTTGCCGGGAGAAGATCACCCAGGCCCGGATGGGCAACGTGGAAATTCTCAAGTGCGGAGAGTTCGAGTTTCCCCTAGAACCCGCTTCCGTAGACGGCGCTTTTTTGGCATTTGTAGTACAGGCGAGCCCGGACAAACCCCGCTTCCTGCGCGAAGTACGTGAGCTGATTCGACCCAGGGGCTGGTGCACGGTGCTGGAGTGGTACCGTAAGGAGACGGAGTACGGGCCACCGCTGGAGCGCCGCATCGAGCCGGACGAACTGGTGAAAGTTGCCGAATCAGCGGGGTTTCGGCCCCGGGGTTGGCGCGACATCAACGGCGATAATTACATGATGACCTTGCGCAGACGCTAGTCCATAAACTGAAGCTCACCCAGCAAGTCGAACGAAATGCTAAACCCGGGAAGAAGCAGATCCCCTTAAAGCTTCCCTCGGTAAAGGGGAAGAACTTGGGGGACGGATGGCCGCGGACCGATTGTCCAGGTACGTCAGCTTTACCCAGCGGGAACTACCGGCAGGATCACCTGAGACGGGCGCTGGGCGTCGTGGAACACGCTGTTCCGCGCCGGTACCTTGACCGCGGACAGTCCCGGATTCTCCCCGGTATTGCCGTTGACATCGAACCTGGGAAAGTTGCTGGAAGAAATGTCCAGCCGGATCCGGTGCCCTTGGACGAAGAGGTTGCTGGTGGGAGCCAGCTGAATGGTCAGAGGATAGACAACCCCAGGCTCCATTAGCTGGGGCTGCTCCCAAGAGTCGCGGAACTTGGCCCGGAGTATGCCGTCGGTCAGGTTCAAGGCATAACCCTCGGGGTAGTCCTCCGATGGGGGATAAACGTCCACCAATTTGGCCGTGAAATCGGTATCCACGGCCGAAGAAGCAACCCACAAGCGCACGATAACCGGGCCGGTGGCCTCCACGTCCTCGGGCAAGGGCGCGGTTTGGAACACCAGGACATCGGGGCGGGTAGCCAGTGGCAGGTAAGGCGGTGTGGACCCGTAAAACTCGGCCGACTCCCGCTGGTCGAATCCTCCCGGCACCATGATGGGCTGCCCTGAGGATATGCTGCCTCCGATGGTAGGTACCGGATGGTTGGGGTCGAAGAGGTAGCTGCTGGGGGCAAAGGTACCTTCAGGAGCCGCGGTAGACAATTGTCCCCCCGGGCGCAGGTAAAAAGCCGTGGCCTTGGCCCTGGCCAAGGGCCACTCCCGTTCCTTCCGCCAGCGGCCTCCGTGCTCCAGCCGTGATTGGGAGTCGCGCCTGCCGGACCCTCCACCCATTACGAAGACCCTAACCCCAGGCTCTCCGGCATCGCCGTCTTCGATGCCCTTCAGCCAGCGGTCGAAAAAGCGCAGACGTAGATGGTTGTAGTCTAGGTCCAGGTTATTGTCCACGATGGACTGGCCGCCAAACTCTACATCGCCGGCGTGGGTCACGGAACGAGCTCCATGGGTCCAGGGTCCCATTATCAGGCTTACCGGCCCCTTCTTCATTTTCGACAGGGCTACGAAGTTATCCGTGGTGGTCCTGGAATAGGGGTCGTACCAGCTGCCCATGTGCACCTGGGGCACCCCGGAGAACTGACCGTAGTGGGATTCGGCGCACAAGCCAACCTGTTGCCAGTATTCATCGAAGGTTTCGTGGCTCCAGATTTCCAGAAGATAATCCTCGTATTCCGGGGTCCAGCGCAAAGGGGAATGTCCCCGCTTCCAGGGCATTCGCGTGAACCATTCATGGATGTCCTGGCTTTCCAGGGCGGCCTTGGTGACCAAGGGGTCCTTTTGGGCTTCTGGACTCTGCAGGGCCTCCCGAAAGGCCCATGTCACCTGGCGAAGCTCGAATGCCCCGCCGTGGCGGCAGCCGCTGAGAAAAGCGTTGGAAAAACCTCCCGCCTCCAGCCACATGCAGGCCAGGTTGGGCGGGTTCAGGCAGGCCAGCGCGGCCTGGGTATGGGCGGCATAGGACAGGCCGTAGGTGCCCACTTTGCCGTTGCACCAGGGTTGCTGAGCCAGCCACGCCAGGGTGTCGTAGCCGTCCGGCCCGTCGTCAACGTACTTGGTAAAACCGCCTTGGGAAGCATACCGGCCCCGGCAATCCTGGAGCACGGTGACGTAGCCCTGGCCGGTGAAGAAGGCGGCTTCTTGCACCCGCGCGTCGGCCGACTTCCCGTAGGGGGTGCGCTGCAACAGCACCGGGAAGGACCCATCCACGGGCTGGCCCTGGCGGGCCGGGCGGTGCACGTCGGCGGCTAGTTGGATCCCGTCTCGCATGGTCGCCATGACATCGCGTTCAACGTGGACGTCGTATGAAGCGGGGGAGGGGGCTTCGATTTGAGACATATTGGTACCTTCTCGGTGCAATCGCGTTGTAGCCTATCACGAAACCTTGATAACTGCGTCTAATCTCGCGTGTATACTACCCAGAGTCAAGGGCATCCGTAGCAAAGCCCTAGCGGAAGAGGGCCCCTCCAAGGCGGTTGGTCGGGGGCTCACCAAGGGCAATTGTGTCTTTGGCAAGGACCTCCAGCATTAACAGTGGTTCTGTACGACGTTTAATCCTGCCGGCCAAGCATGGTAAGGGAGAAATCGCGCCGGGGAACGATGATTGACCATCTTCCATAGGCACGCATATACTCCCCTCGTCCCATTGGACCAAAGCGCTGGATCAGTGGAAACGGTTAATTTGCACCAAGTGTCTGTACCACGCAGACTCAGCCGCGACGGGTGGGCAATTGGCAAGTAATTTGTGCCGACGGCACTGAAGAAAGGGGGAACACAATGGCTATCAATATAGACAAGGGTCGCACAGCGCTACTGGCCATGGACTTTGAAAACGACCTAGTCCACGAAGACGGGGCATTCAAAGACTTCGGATTTGCCGCCATGGTCAAGGCAAACGACGTGCTGGGCAAGACCGCCCGGTTGCTCGATGCGGCCCGCCGCTCCGGTGTGAAGGTAATCTATGTTTCGGTAAAGTTTCGTCCGGGACATCCCGAAGCTCCCAAATCGGCGGGGCTTTTCCAAGCGGTGGTCCAGGCCAACGCCCTGGTGGAAGGTACTTGGGGCGCCGCTATCCATGATGCCGTTGCTCCCAGGGAGGGAGAGCCGGTGGTTACCAAGCGAGCGGTCAGCGCCTTCGCCGGGTCCGACCTTGCCAACTTGCTGAGCAACTCGGGAATAACCACCCTCTTGCTGGCCGGCGTGGCCACCAACTTCGTGGTGGAAGGTACTGCCCGGGAGGCGACCGACCGGGGTTATGACGTGGTGATCGTGGGAGACTGCTGCGCCTCGGCGTCTCAGGAAGTCCATGACGCTGCTCTGAGCACCAGCCTGCCCTTTCTCACCACCATCTCCAACTTGGACGAAGTCACCGCGGCGCTGGGGTAGAGATACAGGCTCGGGCAGCTATAGAGCCGGCACGATTCACCTGCCTACGGGCTGGGGCGTAAGGCTGCCCAACCAGTTGAGCACCACCGACGAGGCTTCTTCCCTGCGGTTGTTCAGGGAATGGTTGCCCCCCTCGATCACGATGTAATCCGCCTGTGGGCTATTCACCGCCGCCACCGCCAGGTCATGGGCCATGTCCCTGAGCCGGGTGTGGGTTTCCAGAGACCCGGCCACGGCGAACAGGGGCACTTTGATTTTGGGAGCCAGGGTAACCAGGTTGTACCGTTCTGCCGGACCGTGTTTGTCCAGGTAGGCGGCGGCGCCGAACATCTGGGTAATCGGAAACTTCACCGACATGAGTGTTTCCGCTTTGCCTTCCGCCTCCAACTGCCCGGCCCGCTGGACTATGGATTTGAACTCCTCAGCGTCTTCCGAGTCCATGTAATAGGAGTAGGACAAGCGGACGGGGGAAACCGGTATTACCGCAGCCACCCGGCCGTCGTCTTCGGTAGCGGCATAGTAGGCCACTCTCACCGCGCCCATGCTGTGGCCCAAAAGGGCGATGCGGCGGTAACCCAACTCCCACAGGTAGTCGATTCCGGCCCGCAGGTCCAAGCGGCTGCGGTCCAGGATTTCGAAGGCTATCCCGTAGAACCGGCCACTGGCCGTATCGACCCAGACGGTGTCGTGGGCGGTGGTGTTCAACGCCAGACCGGCGATACCTTGCTTTCGCAGGTCTTCGGCCATAAATCTAGTTGCAGGGGCGTAAAAGTTGGTGGAAGACCCGTGGACCAGCAGAACAGCGTCCAAGGGTCCTTGCCGCTGGACGCTGGAGTCGGGAGCGAAGAACGCGCCGTCCAGCCTGATACCATCGCTGGTCTGGGTGCTCATCAAATCTACAATCATGTTTGTCACGCTCCGGTACTTTCTTGAAATTTGCTGGATACAATTTAATTGTAGGTACAGTAATCCCGCCGTGCAACCGCTGTTGGATTGTTGACACCCAAATCCGGCCACCTCTATAGTTAGGCCAGCGGTTGAAGGGTTCCTGGCCGGGTCGGTGTGGGCACGGGGCGCGCGAGCCCGGCAGGATGTGGAGGTTTCAGCTTTGGCGAACGACTACGATGTTTTGATAATTGGGGGCGGCCTGGCCGGGATGACCGCCGCGATGTACGCGGCCCAATACGGTCTGCGTACAGGCTTGATTGAGCGCATGATGGGCGGAGCCCAGATCATCAACATAGAGAAAATCGAAAACTTCCCCGGCTTTCCCCAGGGGGTGTCCGGGGCCGAGCTGGCACCGGCGGTCCAAGAGCAAGCGATGAACGCCGGGGCAGAGTTCATCATGGCCGAGGTCTCCGGGATCGCCCGCGCCGGCGAATACAAGACAGTGGCCAGCGACGCGGGAGAATACCGGGCAAAGGCCGTGATCGTGGCGGCGGGTTCCACCCTACGCAAGCTGGGCATACCTGGGGAAGAGGAGCTGTTCGGCCGGGGAGTATCCCAGTGCGCCACCTGCGACGGACCCCTCTTCATGAACGAAGTTGTGGGTGTGGCCGGAGGGGGTGACTCCGCTTTGGACGAGGCGCTTACTCTAACCGACTACGCCGAGAAGGTGATGGTGTTTCACCGCCGGGACCAGTTGCGCGCCTACAAGGCCATCCAGGACCGGGTGCACAACCACCGCAAAATCGAGATGGTCTGGAATACCCTGGTAGAGGAGGTGTTGGGCGAAGACACCGTGTCGGCGGTGCGGGTGCGTAACGTGGTAACCAATATCGAGAACGTGGTCGGTCTGTCTGGGCTGTTTGTCTTCGTGGGACTGGAACCCAACTCCTCGGTGGTCGATGGGTTAGTCAAGGTGGACAACGCGGGGCACATCCCGGTCAACATCTCCATGCAGACCGAGGTGGCGGGGCTTTACGCGGTGGGAGATATTCGCCAGAATTCGGTATCCCAATTGGCATCGGCGGCCGGGGACGGAGCCACCGCCGCCATCTCCGCCTTCAAATACATTCGCAGCAAATCCTGGTAGCAGGGCAACCCCTGCCAAAAACCATCCCTAACAGGAGGCTGACATGGACCTAGTCGAGGAACAGCTACGCAACAGCAAGACCATTGCCGTGGTCGGTTTGTCGGACAACCCGGAGCGGATTAGCTACGGCGTTTCCAAATACATGCAGTCCCAGGGCTACCGCATCATCCCGGTGAACCCCATGATAACGGAGAGTCTCGGGGAGAAATCCTACCCGGACCTCAAGTCGGTTCCCGTGCCCATCGATATGGTGGACATCTTCCGGCGCTCGGAGCTGGTGTCCCCGGTGGTGGACGAAGCGATCGAGGTAGGTGTCAAGTACATTTGGATGCAGGACGGGGTCATAGATCCCGAGTCCAAGGCCAAAGCAGAGGCAGCGGGCATCCCCGTGGTCATGGACGATTGAACTCTCCGAGTACACCGCCGCCGGTTCGGCGGCCAGCAAACTTCGAGTTCATCCGCTTCGGGCTGATGTCCCTGGTTGGACCTCCCCGGCTGGGATTAATCCAGCATCGCCATTACTAGAATCTCTATTCTTGGCAACGCGGTAATAGCTGTTACCATAGAGAGAGCTATTCGCATTGGAGCTGGAGAGCTTCACAATAAAGTGAGCTATGTGACCACTCAAGAGGAACTTTCTATCCGGCTGAAACAGTTGGGCATCAGGGTGACGCCCCAGCGGTTGGCCATTGCCGAAGTCGTGATCAACTCGGGCGACCACCCCACGGTCAAAGAGATTTACGACCGGGTGAAGGCCTTCTTCCCTTATGTCACCCTGGCCACCGTCTACTCCACCTTGGACCTGCTGGAGCGGGCGGCCATAGTGCGGGAGTTGCCATTCCAGCGCCAATCCCGGTACGACGCTAACCTCTCGCCCCACGCTAACCTGGTGTGCATTGGCTGCGGCACCGTGGTGGACGCCGACGTAGGACAGAACATGGTGGCTGAACTGCGGGCAATTTTGGAGAAACAGGCCGAGTTTGAGGTGGCCAGCCAGCGAGTGGACTTCTACGGGTGGTGTTCCGGCTGCGCCGGCAACCGTTCGCCCGAGGCCTCGGTGTCTTCCAGCTAATCGTGGTCCCTATCCTTGTATGAACGTTGAGTCAAACCAGCGAATGGTGGTGTAATTCCCTGGCTTAACTCTGCAGGTTTTCTATCGAAACCGGCTCGATGGGGTCGGCTAGCTGGAACCCAAACACCTTGGAGTAGAAGTACAGCTCCGCCTCCAGAACACGTTTGATGTTCTCGGCGCGCCGAAACCCATGCTGTTCACCGGGGAAGGCCAAATAAGCCGTGGGCAGACCCTTGGCCCGCACAGCTTCGAACATCGCCTCCGCCTGGTCCGGAGGAACGATCTTGTCATCGAGACCCTGGAACAGAATCAAAGGGCAAGAGAGTTGCTGGGTGTGATGGATGGGTGAGCGTTCCAGGTAGAGGTCCCTCCGTTCAGGGTAGGGTCCGATCAGGCCATCCAGATACCGGGACTCGAACTTGTGGGTATCCTTGGCCAGGGCTTCCAGGTCGCTGACCCCATAAAGACTGGCCCCGGCCTTGAACACATCGCGAAAGGTTAGGGCTGCCAGGGTCGTGTAACCGCCGGCGCTGCCCCCGTCTATCGCCAGCCTATCCCCGTCGGCGAGTCCCCGCTGTACCAGGTAACGGGCGCCGTTGACACAGTCGTCCACGTCCACAATCCCCCATCTTCCCTTGAGCCGTTCCCGGTACTCCCGCCCGTAGCCGGTGCTTCCACCGTAGTTGACATCCAGCACGGCGAATCCCCGGCTGGTCCAGTACTGGATCTTCAGGTCCAGCGCGGTGGAGGCAGCATCGGTGGGACCACCATGACTCTTGACCAGCAGTGGCGGCCTTTCTTGGGATGAAGCAGCGTAGTCCCGGTTATGCGGAGGATAGTAAATGCCGTGGGCCATCATGCCGTCCTCGGTGGGAAACTGGACAGCCTCGGGCACGGACAGGTATCCGGAGTCAACTTCCAAGTCGCCCGATGAACGCAGCACCTGGATGGCGCCGCTGGCCAGGTCCAACTGGAGCAGCGACATGGGTTCTGTGGGCGAGCCCGCAATGAAGAAGGCCTTGCCGTGAGCCACCTTCAAGTCGCCTCTGCCCATTGCCGTGTATCCAGTGTTAACCGGCTCTAATTTGCCGTTGGCCGTATCCAGTGTGGCCAGGCTCCAGCTTCCGTTCTGCTGGTAAGCGCACACCATGCGCTGGGCCGACTCGAAACCGTAGGTGCCGGAGGCGAAGACCCACTGGGGCCTGCCAAACTCGGCGTCCATCTGTACCAGCGGCTCGATAACGCCGTCTCGCCGCCGGTACAGGTTCCACCATCCGGTCCGGTCGGACACGAAGTAGAGGACGTTGTCCGGAGACCACTCGGGCTGAAAGATGGACTCCTCCTTTCCACCGGCCACCAGACTGGGCTGCCCCAGTGAACCGTCCGAGTCTACGCCGGCTATCCACAGCTCGGTGCCGTCCCACGGCATGTTGGGATGGTCCCAGCTAAGCCAGGCCAGCGTCCGCCCGTCGGGGCTCAGCCGTGGTGAAGAGTAGAAGTCGGCGCCTGCTACCAGCACACTTGAGCTTTGGCCACCGTGCAGCGGCAAGGCCACCAGTGAATTGACCGCCTCGCCGCCCCCGGTGTGATCTTCCTGAACGCAGATCATCCGGCCCCGGGCACTATCGACGACCCCATCGGCCT
>JADFFS010000016.1 GCA_022568195.1 Chloroflexota bacterium
GACTTCTTTCCGACCGATACCAAAACCGGTCAACACGTCGCCTTCTTGGCCCAGCTTCCACAATGGGAGGTAGTGGCTGCGGGACGGGAGGGTGACCTCGCTTGGGTGCAGATCAAGGACGACGACATATATATGATGCAATGGGGTAACGCGCCTAGCTCCATCGTATTCCTAGCAATGGCTAACGATCTTAGTGTGCTCATGGCACTCGTTGAAGCTATGGTCTCGGCGGCCAGCGGATAGCGCATCGTAGCGTCCATAATAAAGGTTTAACGGGGGATCGCTGCAATCAACCCAACAGACAATAGAGAGGAGGTGGTTCCCAGGAAGAGCGTTGGTATCCTAAGCAGGAGCGACGGGACTCTCGCTTAATATTGCCCCAATGCTGTCCAACTGATGGGATCCACCTCATTACCACCGTATTAGTAACGCATATTATGAAAATACTGCTTTTACTTATTAGAGTAATTCTTGTTCCTGCAGGACTTTATCTGGGTTTGATGCAGGGCGGGTTGATCGGTTCAGATTATGGGGCGGGGGAATCGCTGTTTACGCGGCTTTGGATGAGTGTTGGGATTGCTGTTTCAGTGGGTGTTATTTTTGGTTATTTCCTAAGGTCACTCTGGTGGCTTGCAATTGTGAGCGTGTGGATGACCATTTTTTTTGTGCCTTTTTATTTCCTGATTACGTTCCGTGGGGAATTATTGGCAAGTGTTTTGCGTGGTTTCGCCATGCTTTTGCCTATTGCAACGGTCCTCGGCTCTTCCTATTTAGGTGCATGGCTTGAGAGAAAGGGTAGGGGCAGATTGGTTTTATTGGTAATACTAATCGGGATATTGGGAATTGTAGGGAGTATGTTGTTTGTAAATCTCGCAGGCACCGCACATGTTTAACGTGGACCCCATCGGTTGTGCTTCCTCCGTTCTATTGACATGTCCCGCTCCTCCTTTACAGCCACAGCTGTCCCGGCTCTACTAGGGAAACCCCGATGCGGAGCCTCCCTCCTATGAGCTGGAGCATGTTTTCCCCTATCTGGTTACCGAGAACCTGCCCGTAGCTGGTTCGGGGGCTCATACCGCCAACCCTCTTTTCACCGGACCCATCGAGCCCCTGAAACCCTTCACCGAACGTTACCCCTGGCTGGTGCCCGCGGTGGTAGCCCTGGCGGCACTGTTGATCGGGGTCTTCCTGACCAGCCTCTTTCGCCAGCTAGGGGGATGCTTCCTCCCCCACCCGCGCCGGAGTGAATGTCGGAGACGCGACTCAAAATCTGCGACTCCGGTATTCGGACAGCCAGCGTACCAACGCGCTGAGCAGCACAAGCAGCCCCATCACGATGGGAAAATAGCCCAGACCCGTGATTAGCCAGTCGCCCTTCATCCGCCGTTAAGCGAATAAGTCGCTCCCTGTTCCACGGCGCGACCTTCTTGCTTCAACTTTTCCAAGTGGGTGCGAACGTTGCGGGTAGCCGCGGAGCGAAGGTTTTTGCGTAGGTTTGCTGGATAGACCGCTTTGACCACTTCCTCCGCGCTGCGCTCGCCATCGGCCAGAGCGTCGAGCACCTGCTCCTCTCGCTGCTGCCTGTGCTCGATGTACCACTGGATGCGGGCCGTGGCGTTGTGTATCACCTGCCCATGTCCCGGGCAGATCAGGTCGGGCCGCTGGCGAGCCATCAGCTCCAGTGACGCCATGTACTGCTTGAGGTTGCGAACGCTGGACGAAGAGTTGCCCAGGATGGTGTCGCCGCTGAACAGGACCCGTTGCGCCCGCATGTAGTAAGCGACGTGGTCGTCCTCGTGACCTGGGGTAAACAGCACCCGGAGGGAAACCCCGCCGCCGGTTTGAATCACCTCCCGAGAGCGGACCGGCGCCACGCAACCGGTGCCAAGACGGTGGGTGAGGAACGGCTCCAGCTTGGGATGGCAGCGCACCGGGCAGTCCAGCGCCTCCTGCAACCGGTCCAGTCCGCCGATGTGGTCCCCGTGGCCGTGGGTTATCAGAATAGCCGACATTCGCGGACGCCCCAACTCGGCGTGATACCGCAGGATTTGTTGGGTCCATGACCGGTAGGGTTCTCCAGAATCGACCATTACCATATGGTCATTGGGGTCCCCGACGAAGTATATCTGGGTCCCGCCGGGGTGCATGGCCCCGAAGGTGTTCTGGTCTTCCTGGATGTGGGTGCTGTAGATATGGTCGGTAATTTGCATGCCGGTCCCCTGTCTCTCGGAAATTGCGCGGAAACTTTGGTATCTAGATAGGCGCCCTGGTGCGGCTTGCGGTGTTCAAGTTGACCTTGGGCCGTCAAGGCGGGTCCCATGGGATAGTAGCGGCGTCACATACCGCCGTCAATGCCTGCCGCTGTGTTAATATGGCCCGCAGGCTGCGCCTGTACTAACGTAGGACACTGGTGCATTTGGGACACCAACGGAGTAGCTACCGATGAGACGCACCCAAGACACTATGATAGGTCCAGAGGACCTGAGGGAGGCTCTGCCGCGAGTCGATGGCGTGGTGAAGCTCCAAGGTCTCGGATCATCGGTGGAAATATACCGGGACCGGTTCGGCATCCCCCACGTTCGCGCCGCCACCGAGCAGGACGCTTTCTTCGCCCAGGGCTTTGTTACCGCCCAGGACCGGCTCTGGCACATGGAATATGATCGCAAGCGGGGCGCGGGCCGGTGGGCGGAGATGGTGGGGTCGCCGGCTCTGGAACAGGACAAAACGATGCGCCGTTTCCGGCTGGAAGCCAGCGCCCGGGCCGACTATGAGGCCAGCGGTCAGCGGTCCCGGACAATGCTGGACGCCTACGCCCTGGGAGTCAACGCATTCATCGAGACAACCGCCACGTTGCCGGTGGAGTACCGGATCACGGGCCTGTCGCCGGAGCCCTGGCAGCCTTGGGACGGCCTGGTGATTTACAAGGTGCGCCACATCCTGATGGGCGTCTTCGAGTCCAAGCTGTGGAGGGCCCAGGTCCTTGAGGGTGTCGGACCGGAAAAAGCAGCCCTGTTGTTCCCCGGATACCAGCCCGGACAGTTGCTCATCCTTCCACCCGGCATGACCTATACAGGTCCTCTGAGCGACAGCCTGGAGGAGCTAAGCCAAGGGGTGGCTGCCCTGAGGCACCTGAACGGCAGCAGTGGAGGCAGCAATAGCTGGGTGATTTCGGGAGACCGAACGGCTTCGGGCAAACCCCTGCTGGCCGGTGATTCCCACCGGGCCCTGGACACTCCCAACGTCTACTACCAGAACCATTTGTCCTGCCCCGATTTCGACGTTACCGGCCTCTCTTTTCCGGGAGTTCCCGGGTTCCCCCATTTTGGACACAACAAATCGGTAGCTTGGTGCGTGACCCACACGGGAGCCGATTATCAGGACCTTTACATTGAGCAGTTCAAAGAAGGCGACTCCAGCCAATATCTTTTCCAGGGCGAATGGCGGGAGGCCCAAGTTTATCCAGAGGTGATAAAGGTTAAGGGGGGCACCGACGAATATATTCAGGTGTCGGTGACCCATCACGGACCGGTGATTTCCGGGGACCCGGAGAAGGGCGCGGCGCTGTCTTTCAGGTACACGGCCACCGACGGTCCCTCAATCTGGACCGAAACCCTTTGGAAGATGCTGCAGGCCGAGGACTGCGACGGGCTGATCGAGTCCATGCGGGAGTGGGTCGACCCGTGTCAGAATTTCCTGATTTCCGATGTTCACGGCAACTTCGGTTACTTTTGCCGGGGCCGGCTTCCCATCCGCTCTATGGCCAACGCCTGGCTGCCCGTTCCCGGCTGGACCGGGGAGCACGAGTGGCAGGGCGACGTCCCCTTTGAGGAAATGCCCCGCTCAATGAACCCTGAGCAGGGATACATCGCCACGGCCAACAACCGGCCGGTGGGAGACGACTACCCCCACTACATCTCCCTGGATTTCAATCCAGGCTTCCGGGCCCGGCGGGTGACCGACGGTTTGCTGGCGTTGAACCGGCCAGCGGCCTCGGACATGGCCAAGGTCCATGCCGAGCGGGTATCCATCCCGGCGCAAGCCTACGTTGGGTTTTTGAAGCAGGTGGAGCCACAGGACCCACTATCGGCCCTGGCCAGGGAAAAGTTACTGGCCTGGCCGGGACACATGGATGCCGGCCGAATCGAGCCCACCATCTACAGCGCTTTTCGGGATGCGCTGCTGAAAGACCTGTTGATTCACAACCTGGGCGAAGACCTGGCGGACAGGGCGTGGGACACCGATGGCCGGGGATTGGGCATGTTCATGAACCGGCTGAAGGCCCGGCTGATTACCGTGATCGCCGAAGACGACCGGAGCTTGTTGCCCCCCGGCCAAGACTGGCCTTCCATGATGTCGCGCGCGCTGGCCAAAGGGGTAGCCGACCTGAAACAGCGCCTGGGAGACGACCTGGAGAACTGGCGCTGGGAGAAAATCCACCAGGCCCATCCCCGGCATACCCTATCCGACGCCTATCCCGAGCTGGCGGGTCTGCTGGATCCGCCGCCAATGCCGATGAACGGTGATGGGGATACCCCTCTGGCCGGGACCTATTCCACGGCGGACCCATTCAGAGTTACCTCACTGTCGGTGGCCCGCTATGCCTACGACCTGGCCGACTGGGACAACTCGTTGTGGGCGGTGCCCTTGGGCGCCTCGGGCCATCCGGGCAGCCCCCACTACCACGACCAATCGGAAACCTGGCGGCAGGTGCAGATGGTGCCGATGCTTTACGCCTGGGACCGGATCATCGCCCAGGCCGAATCCCAGCAGCGGTTGGAGCCCGCGTAGGGCTGGTGGTCTGTGATAGGAGTCAGCCGCCCTTCAGGTGACGCCCCAGCAGGTCGATGGCCGAATGGGCCGCGCCGTGCTTGGTGGCGTCCCGGTCGCCCTCCACGTGGATCTCGATGGCCGAATCCTCGCCGTCTTTAACCGCCAACCCGACCCAGAAGGTGCCGATGGGTAGGCTTGAATGACCTTGGGCCGGTCCCGTAACGCCGGTGGTGGATATAGCGTAGTCGGTACCGGTCAACTCCAGCACTCCCCGGGCCATGGCTATCGCCATCTCGCGGCTCACACTGCCCTTGGTGTCGTACAGCTCGTCGGAAACCCCCAGGATTTTCTGCTTCAGTCCCCCGGTGTAGGCCACGACACCGCCGGGGAAGTACCGGGAGCTCCCGGGTACCGTGCCCAGCAAGTAGCCTACCAACCCGCAGGTACAGGCCTCGGCCACTGAAACCGTTTTTCCTTGGGCGGTTAATAGCGCCGCCAGTTCGCTGACTTCCATCTGGTGCATCTCCTTGGTTTTGAATTCCTGGCCACCAACCGTAGTCCGGTTGAGGGGCGATGCCCCTCAAACTCCCCGGAGGAACGCTGGGTTCTACCCCGGGTTTTGCAGCAGCAGGAAAAACTCCCGGTTGCCGGCGTCGCCCAGGATGGGCGAAGGGCACAGGTCGCGGACCCTCAAGCCCTGGTTCACCGCCCAAACGATGGTCTTGCCCAAGACTTTGGCGTGGATGACCGGGTCTTTTATGACGCCGCCCCGGCCCACGTCCTTCTTGGGGGCCTCAAACTGGGGTTTGACCAGCGCCACGATGAAGCCGCCGGCTTTGAGGTGCTGGATGGACGGGGGTAAGACCAGGGACAACGATATGAAGGACACGTCGACGGTTACCAGGTCCACCACCTGGGGCAAGTCGAAGGGGTAGCGGGCGTTTTGGCGCTCGATGACCGCTACCCGGGGATCCTGACGCAACCGGTAGCTTAGCTGCCCGTGCCCCACGTCCAGGGCGTATACCCGTTGGGCCCCCCGTTGCAGTAGACAATCGGTGAACCCGCCGGTGGACGCTCCTACATCCAGAACATTTAAGCCTTGCACCGAAAGACCGAAGCGCCCCAAGGCGTGGGCCAGCTTCAACCCGCCCCGGCTTACGTAGGGGATGGCGCCGCGCACCTCCAGGGCCGCCGCCAGGGGGACGATCGACGACGGTTTGAGCACCCGTCCCTGGGGGCTGAACACCAGGCCCTCCATGATCATGGTTTGGGCCTGCTCCCGGCTGGCCGCCAGGCCCCTTTCCACCATCAGCAGGTCGGCGCGCTTCCTTCCTCCGCCCTTGGCCCCGCCGCCCTTAGCCACGGTAGCGCCGGTGCCTCCTCACGCCCCTTTGGGTGGTGCTCATGGCCGGTACTGGTCAACGCCGACCGTGGTGGGGCTGGGTCCGCTGGGGCTGATCAGGGTTTTGGCTCGGTCGGCGCCCACCACCAGGATATAGTAGCGGTCTGCGTTATCGAGCACCGGGACGGTTATGGCGAGGCGTTGCTCCTCGGTAAGATTCTCCAGCCATTTCCAGTTGGCGGCAACCCGGGCCTCTCCCTCCAGGGGCATGTATTGAATCATCTTGCCGAGGCTGGTGTTGGCGTGGAAGTGGATGAACTCTTTGGCGGCGCGCTTGGTGAAGCCCTGGGCCCCCACGGGCCGCGCCACGTCGGGCGGCATGAGAATCAGGCGCTCGGACACGTGCCGCTCGCCCAGGCTGCGGGTGCCGAAGGTTGCGCCGTAAGCTATGGTCTTGAGAAGTCCCTCCGCCGTGGTGTTCCCCTGGTCCTGCACGTCCAACTCGCCGTCGGTGATGAACACACTGACCGTGCTCTCCTGAGCGTTAAAGCCCTGGTCCACGTGGAAAGGCTCCCACGGGCTCATGTCCTCGTTCTCGGCGATGCAATGGACGAACTTGCGCGTGGTGCCGATGGTGTCCATGTCCATCTGGTTGGGATACCAATGGCCGATGTTTCGCAAGCACAATGAGAAGGCTCGGCCGATGGTGATATTGACCCTGTTGTCCCGCCCCGGCCCCAAACCGGACCTGGGGTTGATGCCAAGCTCCTTGGCGATGGGACCGTTGGCGACCAGGATAGGGGCATGACAGCTGGTGGACATCAGAAGCGACTTGCCGCCGTGGGGGCCCATTTGAGACAACGCTTTAACCGCAGCGATGATCACGGGCATGTATTCGGGCTTGGCCCCTGCCATGGCGGCGTTGACCGCGATCTTCTCCACCGTGGCCAGGCCAAAGCCGGGAGGCATATCGCACACCAGGTGATCGGGCGGGAGGCTGGTACCCTTCAGGAGATCGTCCACCGCCTCCCGGGTAGCGGCCATGAGGGGAAAGCTGTCGCCCCAATCCCTATTGATGAACTCCTCATTCATGCGAAGGACGGCATCCAGCCGGTCGTCGCCTTCGAAGCGCTCCACTACGGTGGTGTCTATGACATCGGCCCGGGCAATCCCATCGTCCTCGGCAGTCAGAACTCGGACGAGATCATCGAAGGCCAGCTCGGTCTGTCTGACGCATTCCTCCGCGGCCAGGTTCCGGTAAATGCGTGGAACCAGGACGAATCGCAGGTCCGGCATGGCGAAGGCGCGGGAGCTTGCGATGGCGTCGCCCTCAAAGCGGCCGGATACGATGGGCACCGCGGGCTTGCCCATCTTCTCGATCTCTAT
The DNA here is from genome assembly GCA_022568195.1 of Chloroflexota bacterium. Lineage (GTDB taxonomy): Bacteria > Chloroflexota > Dehalococcoidia > Lucifugimonadales > UBA3495 > JADFFS01. Next base: position 7,499 of record JADFFS010000016.1, read on the forward strand.
CATGTCGTGGATCATCCACGAGCAGCACGTCCCTCAATCGGCCGTGGCGCCGATGACCAGGTCGCACTCCTCGGCCGCCTGTTTCACCAGAGGCGGCGAGATCGGATAACCCGAGCCCGCATAAAACCTGGTCTCGCAGTGGTCGAACCGCTCTTCGAGCATCTCCCCCACTCTCTTGAGGGCAAGGTCTCCACCATGGGTGCCGCTCCACAGCAGGCCGACGGTTTTGTTGTCCAGGCTGGCCGGCCTGGGGTTGATGCCCCTGGCGGTCACCACTCCCCTTTGCTGGGCAACCGGGTTCAAAACTTCTAGCAGATGCATCGGTCCACCTCCATTCAGTTGTGCTCTCGATTGGGTTGCAATCCCATGATGATCCCTCACCACGACTTGGCTTGGGCGCGTCACCGCTTGCTCGCGCAGAGACGCGCCGGGGGTCAGGGGTAAATAAGAGGAACGGTCACGGCCACATGATCCAGCCGGTGCGTTGTGTGCGGGCCCGGAAAAGGTGTCCCCCACCGGTGGTGACGTACAGGGTACGCATGTCGGCGTCGCCGAAGCAGCAGTTGGTGGGACGGTCCACCCGCATGGGGTGGGTTTCCAAAACACGGCCCGTGGGCGAGAACACGTAAATAATAGGACCCGGGCCGCTCTGCTCCCATCCGGCGCAAACCACAATGTTGCCGTCGGCGTCCAGGGTCATGCCGTCCACACCACGTTGCACCCCCCGGTGGTCGATGCCGAATGTGTGCAACGTTTTGTAGCTGCCCAAAGAACCGTCGTCGTTGATAGCGTAGGCACGAAGCTGGCGGGGCTGGTCCTCAGAGTAGTCGCTTTGCGCCACGTAGAGGGTTTTTTGGTCCCGCGATATCAAAACCCCGTTGGGCCGGCTAACGTCGTAGGTGGCCCGTGCCAACTCCCACTGGCCGGCGCCCTTGGGGTCCAGCCGCAGCACCGACATGTGGTCCAGCTCTTGGTCTCCGGCCGACCCGTTGAAGGGATCGGTGAACCAGATGCGGCCCTGTTTATCCACGGCCAAATCGTTGGGGTTGTTGTGGGCTTTGCCATCAAATTCGTGAGGAAGGGAGCTTATGGTGGTGCCGTCCTTCTCGAACCGGACGATGCGGCGGCCAGCGCTTTGGCAACCATAGAGATTGCCTTGCGCATCAAAACATAGTCCGTTGGTGCGGTTGGTCCCGGTGAAATACTCGGAAGTTTCACCTGTCTTGGGGTCGTAGCGCAGGATACGGTTGGCGGGAATATGGGTGAACAGCAAGGCCTGCCCATCCCAGACCGGCCCCTCGGTGGTGCCGCCGTAGGGGCCGGCGATCAGCTCAAAGTCCCAGCTCATGGGGTTGGCCTCCAGACACAGATTGGCGTGGCCCTGTCTGTATATTGGGCAGTATATCCGGGTGGGGCTGGCCTGTCATCACATCGGCGCCAATGAGAAAGCCGGGGGAATTACGTCCCCCGGCTTTGAGTTCTCGTGTTGATTGGCGGCGTGGCCTGGGTCTTCTCGCGGTACTACCTTCCCCGCAGCTTGGGGTCCATTACGTCCCGCAGGGCGTCGCCCAAGAGGTTGACCGCGAAAACCACCACTGCTATGGCGATCATGGGCGGTATTGCCAGCCAGGCCTGGGAGTCTATGAACTTCCTTCCCACCTGAAGCATGCCGCCCCAGGTGGGGATGTCCGGCGGGATGCCGACGCCCAGGAAGCTAAGGGCCGCCTCCACGACGATGGCGAAGCCCACGCTGATGGTGACCAGCACGATGTAGGTGGCCGCCACGTTGGGCAGGATGTGGCGCAGCACGATTCGCACCGAGCCGGCGCCGATGGCCCGAGCCGCCAGCGTGAAGTCCAACTCCTTGATGCTGAGGACCTGTGAGCGTATCACCCGAGTTGCGCCTGGCAGCAATATGGCGACGAGGGCGATGATCACGTTGCGGTCCGAGGCACCCAGGGCCGCCATGAGCCCCAAGGCCAGGATGATGGGAGGGAAGCCCATGAGGGCATCCACCACCCTCTGGACCACCAGGTCGGCTATTCCTCCCGCATAGGCGCTGAAAGCCCCGATGAGGGTGCCGGCGGTAATGCCCACCAGCACGCTGATGACGGCGATTTTCAGGGAAATCCAGGCCCCGAACATGAGCCGGCTTAACGTGTCCCGTCCAATCTGGTCGGTGCCCAGGAACAGGTCGCCGCCCGGCCCCAGGAATTTCGCCCCCACGCCCGGCGCCAAGGGGTCGTGAGGCGCTAGGCCGGCAAACCGGGTCAGGACCGCGACGAGGACCACCGCGACGAGAACCGCGGCGCCCGCCGCTCCCAATGGTTTATTCCGGGAAAAGCTCAACAACCCGACGAGGACACCGGCGGCGCCCGACGGTCTTGCCGGTAACCGCGTTTGTTCCTCAAGTTGGGCCGCGCTCCGAGTTTGGTCCACTCGCATCCTGCTACCTGTTTCTACAACTAGCTCGATTCATTCCTACTGAAGTGTCCCTCTGAGCCCCGATTCCATCGGTACTCCCGATGACCTACTCCCGCCCATTTCTTGGGAGTGCCGGTAGCAACCGGCCTGGCTCGCTCCCCTGGTTATGCGTTCTTTAGGCATAGCGGATGCGTGGGTCCAGTACGCCATACAGAAGGTCGACCAGAAGGTTTATCGTCACAATCGCAACCCCGATGATCACTATCTCCGCCTGGATCATCGGGTAGTCCCGGTGGAAGATGGCCTCGATCAGGATTCTCCCCATCCCAGGAATCAAGAAGATGGTCTCGATGACCACGGTCCCGCCGAACAGGCGCCCGAACTGCCATCCGGAGACGGTGAGGATGGGCAACATGGCGTTCTTCAAACCGTGGCGGACCACCACGACCCGCTCTGTTAGCCCTTTGGACCGTGCGGTCCGCATGTAGTCCTCCCGCAGGATTTCCATCATCGCGGAGCGGGTCACCCGGGCAATGAAAGCCATCTCGTACAAGGCTAACGCCATGGCCGGGAAGATCAACTGATGCAGATTGGTCCAGGGCTCTTCCCACGGCTTCTCGTATCCCAGAGGGGCCAACCCCCCAAAGCGGACCAGGAGGAGAATCAACCCGACCGCCACAATGAAGTTGGGGACCGCAATCCCCAACAGGGTAAAGATGCGCGCCCCGTAGTCGAGGGGGCTGTCGGGCTTGATGGCCGAGATGATCCCGAAAGGAACGGCGATGACCACGGCCATAAAGATGGCCATGACCGCCAGCTCGATGGTGACCGGGATACGGTCTTTCAGCTCCGTCATGACGGAAGATTTGAACCACAGGGAGTCGCCGAACTGGCCCCGGACCACACCCCCGATCCACTCAAAATACTGGACGACTATAGGCCGGTCGGTGCCCAGCTCGCGCTGGAGCGCCCGCAGTTCCTCCATGGTGAATTGAGCGTCGCCCTCGGCCAGAATGGCCAGGGCCGGGTCTCCGGGGACCAGGCGCATGACCACGAAGACGATAATCGTGATCAGGAGGACTGTGGGCAAGAAGAGAGCGATTCGTTTTGCCGCGTACTTTTGCATTTAGGCCCGTCCAGTCTCCTTTAAAGCCCCAAACATAACCGCAGAGACCAAAGAGGACGCGGAGGAATCAAACTATGATTGTTGCTAGCTCTGCGTTCTCCGCGTGCTCTGCGGTGAGTTTTGATAGATTCTCCGACGGCGTGGATTCTTCTAACAAGATAGGTCGCGCAAGCTATTGCGGGTCGCGCCGGACGGCAAGACCCTTCCAGCCAAGGATACCCGATGGCCTGCTCCGGGCTGCCGGAGCAGGCCAATCTTGCTATGTCATAGTTACCGGTCGTCTACCGGTCCAGCCACAGGTCCTCGTGCTTGAACCCGTTCTGCACCGTCTGGGGAGCGTTGAAGCCCCGGATGTCCTCGTGGACCAACCAGAAGAACTGGCCAAAGTACTGACCAACCCAGTGGTTGTCCACGTAGCCTTTGGAGTAGTCGTCAGGGTCGGTGAAGACCAGGTAATCCTCGATCTCCTTCAGGATCTCCCGGCGCCTGTCCACGTCCTGCTCGACCTTCTGCTCCTCGAACTTCTCGCGTATGAATGGCGTTTCCCAGTCGGAGTAGTTCCGGGTACCCCCCTTCAGGTACACGCCCCCCATCACGGCGTCGGCGTCCAGTACCGTCATCCCTTCACCCTGGCAGGCCAGACCCCAGTCTCCTATGGCTTCTGCCGGCCGCGCCGTCAGGTAGAGGGCGTACCCGGACGCGCTCTCATAGGTTCGGAGGTCGCCGGTAATTCCCAGCGCTATCTTGAGTTGCTGCTTGATTATGGAGCATTCGTCGGCGTAAGAACCTGTCTGCCGGGCGTGGAAATCGACGGAGAAGCCATCGGGGAATCCGGCCTCGGCCATGAGCCGCTTGGCCTCGGCCAGGTCGGCCTGCCCGCCGGGGGTGTCCTTGGGCCGGAGCCCCGGCCAGGTGGCGCACTCTTCGAAGCTATAGCCCATTCCCGCCAGGGGGCATGGACTCGCGGCGGTATTGTCTTGCGACAGGTCGTTGATCTGCTGCCGGTCCACGGCCAAGTGGATGGCCTTGCGAATCCGGATGTCGGTGAAGGGCTCCATCTTAGGGTTGATCATCAGGCCAACGTTGAAGGTGCCCCCAAGAAAGTGGGCGCGGACGTGGCCGTTGCGGCTGCCTATGGTATCCTTGTCCAACTGCAGGTATTCGGTCGGGCTCAAACTCGAGAAGCCGCCGTTCATCATCTCTACCTGGCCGCCCTTGAACTGGGCGATCGTGGTGCCGGCGTCCGTGATGATGAAGTGGTCGATGCCATCAAAGAAGGGCCGCCCCTTCTTGAAGTAGTTGGGGTTCCTTGTGGCCGAGTAGAAGTTGCCCCGCTGGTATTCCTCCAGCACGAAGGGGCCGGAGCCGGACTTGAACTTGATGACGTTCTCCGCCTGGTTCAGGTCAATCCCTTGCTCCAGCAGGTGCTTGGGGAGGACCTTGGCGTAGTCCAGGGCCAGGAACTTGATGAAGGCCCCGGAGGGGAAGGACAGGTTGAACTCCACGGTATTGCGGTCCAGGGCCTTCACGCCACCTTCTCCAACCGGCTTAGTGTAGTTCCGGAACAGCCCCGAGCGGCCGATGGAGCCCTCGGGGTCCATGTAGCGAGCCATGCTGAAGGCTACGTCTTCAGCGGTAAGGTCCTCCCCGTCCTGCCACTTTATGTTGTCGTGGAGCTTGAAGGTGAAGGTCTGTCCGCCGTTGGAGACCTCCCAACTAGAGCACAGGTCGCAGATTACCTTGTCCGTTTCAACGGAGTCGTACTGCACCACCTGGTTATACAGCTGGGAATAGGAAATGACGCTGGAGAGGGAGGCGGACCCCTTGGGATCCCAGTCCCTGGTGTCGGCGTAGGCGGTCATCCGGACGTTTCCGCCGTATTTGATCAATTCCGGATCGATCGTGGGGACCGGCGTGGGGCGGGGCGCGGGGGTGTTGGTGGCCCGGATGATCACCGTCCTCTCCACGATTTTTTCCACCACCACCTCTTTGATTACCTCCACCGGCACCTCTTTGATCACCTCTCTAATGACCTCTTTCTCGACAGGTACTTCCTTGATCACCTCCCTCTCGACAATCACCTCTTTTTCAATGATAAACGGCGTTGCCGCGGCGCCTCCGCAGGCAACAGCCAGCAATATTAGAGAAGCTACAAGGAGAGGGGGTAACGTCCGAAGGCTAATCCATGGGTGTAGCGACATAGTTTTCCTCCGACAAGTTAGAGCTAAATGCAACTGGTCTACCGCACGCCAATACTACGTTCGGATACCCTTACCGGATTTGCGGACTCGAGAGAGCGCCTGGTTAAGTACTATCAAATGGAGGACGGCGATCACTCAATTTATAATGCTTTCATTAAAGGACGGTTGAAATTATAGTGCCCTTAAAGCGGGTGGAATTTTAGCCTAACAAAAGTTCCAAGTCAAGCTAAAGGGCCCGGCTACGGGCCCTTTAGCTTGTGGCCCATCCTTTGTAGGTCTTCCCTACGATAAGGAAGGACTATGGCGGGTCAAAGCACCGGGATTTTCCAAGGGGCTTGAGCTAAGTTGGCAGCTTTCGATAGGGGTCGAGCAGAAGCCGCACGTCGGTATCCAGGTCTGCGTCCACGAAGAAGGGTTCGAAATCGGCGGACCGGGTCCAGATGCGGGCGGTCTGAATCAGGGTGGCGCGTTCCAAAGGCGCTGGCCAGCGCAGAATGAATACGTCGGAGTTATCGGTGTGAGCTGCCGCGGTGGTGCCGTTCAGGGCCCGGGTCACGGTCAGGTTGTTAGAGGAGATGTCTGTTATCAGCATCTGCTCGTTGCCAATCATGATCGTCTGCCCGATGTTGAATTGGGTCCCGTCGTCCACGGCCACGGTGGTTTTGGTGGCGGTCATAGACGCGTCGTTGAGGTCGGTGCTGCTGTCCTCTTTAAACTGGCGGTATCCCCAAACCCCCTGTACCTGGAAGTGTTGCTCTCCGGCGGCAAAGTTGGATTTGGCGCCGTGCTGGCGCACCTTGATGGAGGTATAGGGCTGGCCCCAGTGCTGGGTGGGGTCAGTGTTGTAGGGCTCCAGCCAGTAGTCGGTGGCGGCCCAAGTCGTCTCGAAAGTCTTGTCGTCGGTGGTGTCTTCTTTCAGGGCCGTCAACGAAATGAGGTCTGGAATAAAGAACCGGCTGGCGCCCGAGCCGTCGAACTCCAAGGTTTGGGTCCTGGGGTAAAAGTAACGGTTGCAGTATCCGTCTACCCAGTCGGATACGGAGAGAAGCAACTGGAACATTTCATTGTCGTCGCCGGTACCCGCCGCCGGGTCTTTGAGCAGGCTGTCGTCTTTCAGTTTGGCTAGGTCGCCATAGAGGGACCGGTAGGCTTCTCTGGCCATTTAACCCCCTGTCCCCCTTGGTAGGGGGAGTTTATGTGAATGGTTCCTCTCGCCTAGAAAGGCGGTCAGGACTCTTCGGAATACTCGACCACGATTTTGTGCACTGAGGTGGGGGCCGTGCCCCGCCACCGGCCGCTGAGCACCTCGTCTCGTTTGCCCCGGGGTCCCTCTTCCCTAAGAAAGGTCCGGGTGGCGTCGCTGCCTTGGTCGGGAACGGCCAGAATGTCGATGGCGCGGTTGGGCGAGGTGATGATGTTTCCCGCGTCGCCGAAGAACAGCTCCCATAGGTGACGGCCGTCGCTGGTATCCTGGAGCACTTTGGCCCGTATAAATCGGATCCTAAGGCCCGGCGCAGGCGCCAGCAGCTCTTGTCGGCTGATGTTCGTGCTGGCGTCCAGCACCTTGATTTTTAGCTGGTTTGGCCTCCTCCGCACGGCGGCCAGGTAAATGCGGCGGACCCGCCGGCCCAGGCGCAGGACGGTCATCAGCTCAGGATTCCTCGGTGTATTCGACGATAATCTTATGGACCGTGGTGGGCGCCGTCCCCAGCCATCTTCCGCTGAGCACCTCGTCTCGGGCTCCCCTGGGGCCCTGGTCCCTGAGAAAGGTCCGGGTGCTTACTTCGCCCAAGTTGGGCACGTCCAGAATGTCCACGGCTTTGCTGGCGTCGGTGGTGATGTCGGCGCCGGTACCGTAATACAGCTCCCACAGGTGGCGTCCATCGGCCTGTTCCTGGATCACCCGGACCCTCAGCAAGCGGATACGCTTACCTTTGGATGGAGTCACCAGTGTCTCCCGGGTATTGGACGTGTTCGAGTCGTGGGCGTTGACCAGGGCGACGTAGGACCTGCGCCTGACGTTGACAGAATGGACGCTGCGCGAGGACCTGCGGCCGGTGGTCATTTCAACAGTCTCCCGATGCCAGCGCCGCCCAGTCCGGCGATGGCGGCCAGGGATGTGGTCAACGCTGTGCCGTTTATGCCCTGGCTCAAGGCGTAACCTTCCAGCCCGGCTATGGTGACTATGGTCAAAGCGGCGACCACGGCATATGCCATTCGGGACCGATTGAATGGGATCATTGTAGTTCCTGGACCATCAGGCGCTCCCGATGTAATCGACTTGATCGTTGTTGCTTACGGCGTCGGCCCAAAATTGGGAAGTAGACGCCGGGGTCGTCAGCTGGAACTGGATGGACTCACCGGGGCTCAAAGTCATTCCCGCGGTGGAGGACACGTCGTCTCCGCCCAAGTAAACGTCGCCGGCGTTGTCCGAGCGTGCCTTGAACACCACGGTCTTGACGTTACCCTTGTGGGAAGCCTGCACCCTGGTGCCCGCTTGGGTGACCTTGATGGTGCCGGACACGGTCATGACGGCCTCCCCAGAAACCAGATCACCATGGGGCCGCCATCGGGGTCCGACTCTACCAGGATGTCGCCCAAGCTCTCCTCGGGTGAATCGCCGGAAGCCGGCGCCAATGGATGGGCGCCTCCCCCGGTCGACGCCCGGTCCCGGTAGCCTCCGCGGCCTGTATCCGAGCGAAGGCTGCTTTTCACCACCAATGGGGGGAAACCCGGCGGAGGTTTGGCCGGAGGCTCCACCGGCTTCTTGTCTTTGGGAGCAACAGTCCTATTCTGCGGGGCCATCATTCTTTTCTTGCTCACGGTTACCTCCTTTTAGCTCTGCAACGGTAAGGATGCTGGACGTTTTAAATGCGGAAGGAAGCGCTGCTATTCTTCTATGCCAAAAACCATCCCCGAGACGGTGCTGTTGGTGGTCACGTCCAAGTCCAGAGTGTTATCGGCGGCCGCCAGGATCAGCCCTTCGCCCAACTTCGGGGCGTCGTGGACCCCTGCGGCCGCCAGAAGCGGCGTTTGGGCGATCACGGTCCCCGGAGTTCCGCTGTCCTGAAACTCCAGGGACGCAGCCACGCTGGAGGACAAAAACCAGCCCAGCAGCCGCACCTTTTTTCCGGAGGCCGGTGTCCAAACAGTCGCTGGAGTACCGGCCGTGACGGCCACGGCGTCGATCACCTTGAAGGTGTCGGGGCTAAAGGCCAGTTTCAACCGCCCGGCGGCATCCACCAGCAGGTCGGCGATGTCGCCGGCGGCAACGGCGGGTATGGAGGTGCGGTACACGCCGCCGATGCGCACCGGGTTTCCCAATGCGGCAGCGTCGTGGGCGGCGCCCCCGGCGATCAGCAGGCGTCCCGCCGCGTCCAGGAGAAGGTAGGCGTTGTCACCGTCGGCAACGGTGGGCGCGGTGGCCTGGTACTTGGAACCGATCCGGACCAGGCGGTCCCTGGTGTCGGCCGGCGAGTTGTGTGCTCCTTCGGTGTAGCTCATATTCGTTAGCTCAACGGAACGTATTCGATGATGACCTTGCCGGCCAAACTGGCGGCGTTTTGGACCAGAATTTTCCCGGTCACGTAGTCATTGGTGCCGTCTTTCTTGTCCCACTTCTTGGGTTCGCCTCCGTTAGTGCCGGCATTATCGTGCCGATCGCCGACCCCGGTGGCGTTGAGGTCCAAGCCATCTATGATCTTATCGCCGGTGTCTGTGGCGCTGGCCACCACGTCCACATCCAGGACCGAGCTAGCGGTCCCCCCGGCGGTGGTGATGTCCACGATTACGTTGGTGACTATGCAGTCCACACCCTCAGGGTTCTGGACGGCGAAGGCGAAGGCGTTGGCGTTGCCCGAGGCCAGGTCTTCCACGATGTAACGCTTGGCCACGTAGGAGATACCGCTTTGGGCCGGCGGAATCATGTTTTTAACTGCTTCCGCGACGGGGTCAGCTTGGCTTATGGTAGTCATGTAAGTCCTCCCTTCCGTTTTGATGGACAATCAGCCGGGCAATTGGCTTGTCCCCGTTAGTCGAGTAAGGCTCCCGCCTTCCTACCGATTGGCTGGCCGATTGGCTGGCTCTGCGGGCGTCCCCAAGCCCTATCGGATGATGGCCTTGAGCCGCCGGCGGGCGCGGTGGCCGCCCGCAGGCCCAGTCCTGCAGCTGTTTTGGTTCGATGGGAAGGTGATTCCTATAACTTTCTAGACACCGGGGTCTAGACACCGGTGATGTTGTATTGCAGAGCGATGTGGGTTGCGGATGACCTGGAGCCGCTGCGCTCCTGCAAGGCGATGCGGAAGCTCACCACCATGATGTTTTGGCGCTTCTGGGCGTCACGTACGGTCTCGATGGCCAGCTCCCGTTTGAATCCAACCCGCCACTGGCTACGGTTGACCAAGAGCAACCTGCCCGTGTCGGTGCCGTTGCCGGCCTCGGTGACCTTGCCGTCGGTGTCGGCCAGCTTCATTTGCTCGGAGACGATGACCGGGATGCCCTCGACGGCTCCCAACTGGCCGGTGAGCAAAGTGGCTTGGGGGCCGAACTTGTCCAGGGTCCGGAAATTGCCGACGCTGAGGGACCGGATGTAGGTGTTGACGTCGCAGATGTACACTAATTCGGAAGGACGCACACCGTACTTTCCCAGCTTGGACCGAATCTCGTTGAACATATCGTCGGAGACGGCGCCGGCATGGTTGACGGCCTGGGATGTGTTGTCCACGAGGGGTAGCTTGATAATCCCGTCGAAGCCCACCAGCCATTGGCCTTTACCGGCATCGGTGCTGGAGATGGTCGCGCCGTCGGCATTGATGTTGTCAGTGGTATTGGTGTCGCCGTTCAGCAGAACGTCGTCGATAACCTCCCGGGCGTTGCGTAGCAGACCGCGGCGCAGCTCCTCCATCATGGCGATGACGGCGTCCTCGTCCAAGTCGTAGGACCAGGGCACCTCGGCGACCAACTCGTAGGCGGTCAGGGTCTGCCTGGCGGTGGTCAGTGCGGTGCTTTTGGTGGCCACGTTCTCGGTGCCCGGGTACCAGTTAACGTCCCCCAACTGAAGGGGTATCTGGAAAGGGTTGCTGGGCATTTGGATGGTGTTGAACAAGGGAGCCACGGCGCTTTCCAGGTTTACGTCGTCCCACAGGGCCCTGGCTTCCTGGGTGTCCACCAACTCGTCGCCGGCGCCGGGCGTGGTCGAATCCATCGCCGCCTTGAAGTTGGTCTGCCACTCGTCCAGCATCCGGGGATTCAACCCCGAGGGCTCCCTGATCTGGGCGGTGAGCAGGCTGCGTATGCAGGCCATGTCCAAAAGGTCAAGGCCGGTGTACTTGCCGTGAGGCACCCTGGGCCGTTCGGCTCCCGAGATCTGGGACAGGATGGCCCGCTTTTCGCCTTCACGCCAGTTGTCTTGGACCCTGGCCAACTGGGCGGCTACCCTGTCGATCTCTTCTTTAAGAGGTGGGATCTCCTGGTCCATCCGTGACTGGTAGTACTCACGAACCGACGCCACCTCCTTCTTGATGAGTTCCAGGTCCTGTGTTCCGATAGTCATGCTCCCCTCCTAAATGATTGAACCCGATAGTTTGCGTCCAGTCTCCGACACTCGGCCTTGCTCCAAAACTGTCTTCCTGAGCGCAGCGAAGGATCTTCCTCGCGGGCTCACCTGTGGGCGTTTCTGAGGCAAAGCCCCGTTGCCTTTGAAGATGAAAGAATCCGCTGGTTGAATACGCAGGCGCCGTGTCTATCCGGGTTAAGCGCCGGTTGGGTCCTTCGACAGGCTCAGGACGAACGGTAAAGACGCCTCTTTCCGTTCGTGGTGAGCTTGTCGAACCACATTTTGCAATGGGATCTAAGCCCGGGCACCGCGCAAAACCGTCAAAACCTGATCGATACCGGCGGGTTGGACCGGGGGAGTCCCCTCCGATTGCGCATCTTCCAGCATCCGGGTAAGTTCGGTCGCCAGCTTGCTTATTTCGTCCACTTGGGCCACCATTCTGGGCCAAAGTCCTTCCGCTGACCCTGCAAGCGAGGCGTTACGCAGGCTGTCGCACCGGCGCAGGTATTCCCCTACCCTGGGAGCTTGCTCTAGGGCGCGGCGCAGGGCGTGGCGGTTGGCCGGCACCGGCACCGCGCTGGTTTCCAGCAATTCCTGTTCGAGAAAGCGGATGCCCAGGAATGCTCCGGTCTTCTCATGGCGGCGCTCCTCGAACTGCAGTGGTTTGAATCCCACCGAAACTCCCCTCTGGTAGCCCGCCCGGTACAGGCCTGCTACCTCTTGGGCAAAGCTGGTGGGCGCGAACTCCATGCGGGCCATCAACCGGTGGGGCTCTCCCCAAACGTCCAGAGCCCGTCCGATTACCGGCCGGGTATAGTCGTGGGCCCACAGAAAGACGGGGTTGAGGCGATATGCGTCCAGGCGCCAGCCACTGGCCACGATTACGTCACCGTGCCGGTCCACGTCGTCGGTGGAGATCACGAAGGCCATGGCATCGCTCTGGCTGCTCTCTGTATTGGCAACCTCCGACTCGGTCCATTTATGCAATATCGGCGCGTCGCCGAGTCCTCGGTGATAGGAGTCCAAGGCTTCCAACAAACGGTCCCGCTGCCAGGTTTCCCCGGATTGTTCAGGCAATATCACACCTCCTTTTCCCTGGGCAGCGCCCGTGGCCAAAGAGTAAAAGGACAGGCCCTGGCCGGGGTCCGTCCCTTTCGCTAGATGGGGCTGCCATCCCCTGATATGTTGTTGATATCGAGGTTAGAGAAGGGTTTCGCAGCATGTCAATCCGGCGGTGACACCATAATGCTTAGTGGCTGCCGGTGATGCCGTTGACCAAGATCGACAGGGTGTGATAGGCTTAAGCCTGGCGACAAACAGCGAGATTCGCTACTTGGCTATTTCAATCAAGGAGCGTTGTGATATGGAAATCACCGAACTGGCCATTGAGAAGCTTAAAGAGGTCATGGAAGATCAGGGAGAGGGCGAGAGTTCTCTGCGGGTTATTGCCATGCCGGCGGAAAGCGGTGGCGTCCAATACATGCTTACCATGGAGAATGAGTCTCAGGCCGACGACACTGAACTGAACGTAAGCGGAGTAAGGTTTCTGATGGACTCCGACAGCGCGCCCTTCTTGGAAGAGGCCACCATAGACTTTGTGGAGAACCTTGGCGGCCAAGTAGGGTTTGTAATCAACAACCCCATGTTCGCCAGCGCCGGTGGCTGTGGCAGCGGTTGTGGCTGTGGCAGCGGCGGAGGCGGAGGCGGTTGTGGCTGTGGCAGCGGCGGAGGCGGAGGCGGCTGCGGCGGCCATTAGACGACATAGCTGAATCCAGATAATATATCGGGGCCCTGAATTAATCAGGGCCCCGATTTTTTGTACCCATCTCACAGCCGGCGCCCGGAGAACATCGCTTAAAAGCCGTGACCGGAGCGAATCGCCGGCCACCTTGACGCCCTTGCTCCCCGCCGTGATAATTCTTCCTTGGCGCTCCGTCCAATAGATCCCTATCGTATACCAACGCCCGCCTGTGACCCCGATCCCATCGGGTCATGGGCAGGTGGGAAGTATGATGCATTTGTGGGAAGCAGCACTTGGCGGTACTAGCCCCGAGTAGATACAAGACCCCGTGGAGGCGGCATGGCCATAGTCACCGGTAGCCACTTGATCGGCAGGGCCCTGAAACTGGAGGGCGTTTCCAATGTCTTTACCCTGGCTGGAGACCACATCCTGCCGGTATTGGATGTGATGGAGGACCAGGATTTCCGGTTCATAGATACCCGTCACGAGCAGGCCGCGGTGCACATGGCCGATGCCTGGGGACGGATAACCGGACAGATCGGCGTATGCATGTACACCACGCCGGGATTCGCCAACGCGATACCGGGGTTGACCAACGCGCTGCACAGTGAAGCTCCGCTACTGTCCATCGCCGGGTGCGCCGACCTGGCGGACTTGGGCCGGGGCGCCATGCAAGAGATCGACCAGGTGGGCATGGCCGTGCCGGTGACCAAGGGGTCTTTCATGGTCCACGACGCCCGGCGCATACCCGACTTCATCGCTCGCGCTGTGAGGCTGGCCTACAGCGGCCGCCACGGTCCCGTGCACCTTACCATCCCCATGGATGTGCAGGAGCAGGAAGTCGATGACGACCAGGTAGTCTTTTACAATCCTGACGAGTATCGCCCGGCCGAGTCTATGCAGGCCCAGCCCGAGTTGGTGGCCCAGGCCATCGCCTTGCTGCGCCAAGCAAAACGTCCTCTGGTGATCGCCGGCGACGCGGCGGGGTACGGCGGGTCCGGTGAGGCTCTTGAGAGGTTTGTGGAGACCACCCGCCTGCCTGTGTTGACCGAGGGCCAGGCGCGGGGGTTGATCTCCGACGACCATCCCCAGTCCTTTGGGTTCTTCGAACGCGGGCTGAACCAGGCGGCCTCCAAACTCGGGGAAGCAGACGTGGTGGTGTTGTTGGGCCGCAAGCAGGACTACACCATTGGTTACTGCCGCCCTCCCAACATTGCCGCCGATGCCAAAATCATCCAGGTGGACCCCTCGGCAGCGGAGATCGGGCGAAACCGCGGTGTGGCCGTCGGGATGGTGGGGGATGTTTCCAGCGTCTTGGAACAGCTAACCAAAGAAGCAGCCGGACATAGCTGGCAGGAATTGCCCTGGCTGGACGACCTTCGCGCCGCCCGGGCGGCCCAGGCCGAATGGGCCGAGAGTTTGGCCCGGGCCGAAACGCCGATGCACGCCATGTTCGTCCACAAGGCCATCGAGTCAGTCTTGCGCCCGGACGATTGCCTGGTGTTCGATGGTGGGGACTTTTGCCACTTCGGCCGGGCCCTTTTGCCCGCCCGAATGCCGGCCCACTGGTTCTACGTCTCCAGCCTGGGGATGCTGGGCTCCTCCCTGCCCACCGCCATGGCGGCCAAGCTGGCTTACCCAGAGTCGCGAGTTATCATGTGCACCGGTGACGGCGCCTTCGGTTTCAATGGAATGGAGTACGATACGGCGGTGCGCCATAACTTGAACATTGTCGGCGTGATGGGCAACGACTCGGCGTGGGGCATAGACCGGCAAATCCAGTTGGGGCTATACGACCGGACGGTGGCCACCGACCTGTTGCCCACCCGCTATGACCAGGTGGTCCAAGGCTTGGGCGGCTACGGTGAGTTGGTGGAGAATCCGGAAGACCTGAAGCCCGCGTTGGAGCGCGCCCTGAACTCGGGCCTACCGGCCCTGCTCAACGTGACCGTCCAGCGTGCCATCAGCCCCCGGGCCGAAGCTGCCATCGCCCGGCGCAAAGCGGCTGCTGGGTAGGAGTCCTCCATCCTGGCCCCCACCTTAGGGGAAGTTCATGAGGAAAAACAAAGGAGGCGACCTTGGCGGCATCACCTCACGGAGTCAAATTTGAGGCTCACCGGCCCGTGGTGATGGGCCGCAACGGGATGGTCTGCGCCGGTCATCCCCTGGCGTCCCAGGCGGGAATCGCCACGCTGCAAAAAGGCGGCAACGCGATGGACGCCGCCATTGCCACCGCCGCAGTACTCAACGTGGTGGAGCCATTGATGTCGGGCATCGGCGGCGACGGTTTCATCATGGTCTACACCAGTGCCACCGGCCGCGTCGACATTTGCAACGGTACCGGGGCCGCACCCTACGCCGCCACCCGAGAAAGGTATCTGCCCCAGGGAATCCCGGCTAAAGGCATCCTTTCCGTGTCGGTGCCCGGACTGCTGGATAGCTGGCTGTCGGCCCACGAGAAATACGGCAGCCTGAGCCTGGCCCAGGTGCTGGACCCGGCCATGGACCTGGCCGCCAACGGGTTCCCCACCAGCCACGTGCTGTCCCGGGCCATCGCTTCCGACCCGTTGTTGTGTCAGTTCCCCACGTCCCAAGCGGTTTTCACCAGGAACGGGCGGCCTTTAAACCCGGGCGAAATCCTATACCAGGAGAACCTGGCCCGCACCTTCCAGACAATCGTTGACGGTGGCCGGGACGCTTTCTATCAGGGCGAAATCGCCCAAGCCATCGTCAAGTTTTCCCAAGAACAAGGCGGGCTGCTGACTTTGAAGGACCTGGCGGACTGCCGCTCGCGGTGGCAGGACCCCATATCCACCACATACCGAGGCCGCACGGTCTATGAAGCGCCCCCCAACTCCAGCGGCCATATCTTGCTGCAAGAGCTGAACCTGGTGGAGCAGTTCGACCTTCAAAGCCTGGGCTGCAACACCGCCGACAGCATTCACCTGATGGTGGAGGCCAAGAAGCTGGCCTTCGCCGACCGGGAAGCCTACGTGGCCGACCCAGACTACATCGATGTGCCCATTGAAGGGCTGCTTTCCAAGGATTACGCTGCCGAACGGGCCAGGCAAATCGATCCAGAGCGAGCCGCCTGGGAAGTCGGTGCTGGTGACCCCTGGGCTTACCAGATGCCCCAGCAGGGCCGCCGGGCGGCCGCGGCCCATTCCGGTGTGGCAGGTGAAGAAGAGGACACCACCTGCTTTGCGGTGGTGGACCGTTGGGGCAATGCCGTGTGCCAGTTGCAAAGCATACAGAGCGCGTGGGGGTCCAGCCTCATCGCCGGCGATACGGGAGTCCTGTTGAACAACAGGATGACCTACTGGCACTTGGAAGAGGATCACGTGGACTGTCTGCAACCCGGCAAGCGGGTCCGTCATACCATGAACCCGGTAATGGTCTTTGGACAGGCAAACCATGGTGGCCCGCAGTTGGAGCTGGTTTGCGGCACCCCCGGCGCGGACACCCAGGTGCAAACCAACCTGCAGGTGATCAGCCACGTGTTGGACTTTGGCATGACTGTGTCCGAGGCGGTGGAAGCTCCCCGTTGGCGCAACACCCACAGTCCCACCGAATCCAACTTCCCGCACACCTGCGAAAACGAACTTTTAGTCGAAAGCCGGATGGCGGCGGATACCAGGTCGGCGTTGGAGCGCCGCGGCCATTCTCTCAACCTTCTGGACCCTTGGGGCGCCGGCGGCAGCGAGATGATGATCCAAGTGGACCCGGAGACAGGCGCCCTGCACGGTGCGGCCGATCCTCGGCGTGATGGCTACGCCATCGGTTGGTAGGCTGCGGGTAGCTGGTATCGTAAAGCAGAGTCATGCAGATTCCAGGTGAAAAAAGGAGCCAGGAGCCCGACGAGTGCGGCAACCGTGCCGGCATCTTCGCCGAGGCTGTCCGTGACGGCCAGATGGACCTGGCATGGTCCATGCTGTCCAAAGAGACCCGGGGAATGAGGGTGGGGGTGTGGGCCACCCGAAACAACATCGACATGCAGGATGCCTACCGTGCCGCCTACAACCCGGATCACCCTCAGCGGGCCTCGATGCTGGAAGACTTCCGCACCACCGTCCTTAGACTCTGGCCCCTGGAAGACCTGACCGGCTTGAGCGTTGCCCCCACCAACTACCTGGACGACGGCCATGCATTCGCGTTTCTTCCCTTCGGTAACACCGGCCCCGATGCAATCGGGGCCAGCAGAGTCGCGGAGCGGCGGCTGATGCCAGGATTGATCCTGCCCATGCTGCTGGAAGACGGGCAGTGGCAGATAGACCTGCCGGGATGGCGTTTTTTGGAAGTGGAAAACAAGGAGTAAGTCCTTTGGCTAGAACGGCTTCGGACCAACTCTCGACGCGGGCAACCCCTATCGTTAAAGATGATACGCGTTGCGAGCTCTGCCGCCGCGAAGCCGAGCGGTACACCGTCCACCACTTGGTGCCCCGGTCCCGGGGCGGCAAGTTGGGTCCGACTACCCGGTTGTGCTCCACCTGCCACAGACAGCTTCACGCCTTGTTTTCCGAGGCGACGCTGGCCCGAGAGCTGCATTCCCTGGATCTGATCAGAGCCAATCCGGAGGTGGCCAGGTTTTTGAAATGGGCCCGCCGGCAGAAGGGCGACACCGGCTTCCGGGTACGGCGGGCTAATAACCGGCGCTGACACTACCGGCCGAGGGAGGCGCCATGGGGGAAACTCGATGTCGTGGACATTCAATTCCTCGGCTGTGATAAGATTTGCACGTATCGATTCAGCGTGCTAACTGACGGGGAAGCCACTGATAGAGGGCAAGCAGAGTGGAAACCACCAGAGTCCTCATAGTAGAAGACGAAGCCCTTTTTAGAGAGATGCTGTCTCGTACCCTAGCCGCCGAGCCGGGGCTGGAAGTGGTCGGCGTGGCGACGGAGGGCAAAGAGGCGGTTCGCCTTGCGGCGGAGTTGATTCCCGATGCTGTAATCATGGACATCGCGCTGCCCGGCGGGATGGACGGCATCGACGCGGCGCTGCAAATCAAAGCGCAGCGAAAGGAAACAGGGATCGTAATCCTCTCGGTCCACAAGGACCGGCGCTATGTGTCCAGCCTGCCTCTCAGCGAGAGCCCAGGATGGGCCTACCTACTAAAACAAACGGTGCCGGACCTGAGTTCTGTAATGCGCGCGATACAAGGTAGCGTGGACGGTCTCGTGGTATTGGACCCGGCGGTGGTGGAGACCTTGCAGCCTAGGCGCGGCTCTGCCGCGGCCCGGCTGACCCCGCGGCACCGCCAGGTGCTGGAGTTGATTGCCCAGGGGTACAACAATACTGCCATCGCCCAGAAGCTAAGCCTTACGGAAAAGTCCGTGGAGACCTACATCAACTCCATTTACCAGGTATTGCAAATCCCCGGCGAGGAGGGAGTTCACGCCAGGGTCAAGGCCACCCTGGTCTATCTGGAAGACTCCCTGGGCAATGCGTGAACCCTGGAAAAGGTCATTGAGCCAGCCGATTTCAGGAGTCTGGCCCGGCGGCTCGCTCAACGAGTAGGAAATTTTTGTAGAGGGCCCGATCTCTCAGATACAGAGAAAAACCGCTGGTTACCGGGTAATACTCGCGGACGATGAGCCACCCTTCCGCCTCTGGCTGCGTTCGCTACTGGATGGCAGCAGCGAGTTCAAGGTGGTGGGAGAGGCCAACTCCGGGGAAGAAGCCCTGGCACTGGCGTCGAGCTTGTTGCCCGACCTGGTAATTACCGACGTGGACATGCCCGGCGGTGACGGCTTTGAGCTGGCCCGATTGTTGCGGGACCAGTTGCCGGAGGTCAAGGTGATAATGGTTAGCGGCCACACGGGGCGGGCATTCCAGAGGCTTGCCCGGCGCGAGGGAGTTGTTGCCTTGATACCTAAGGTGAAACTGTCTGTGGATGCTCTGGCGCAGGCGTTGCAACGGGCGTTGCCAGAGGAAGCCTAGCGCTTACCTCGGTGCCCTGGTCTTTGGCCCGAAGAATGGCGCACTCCCCACCCATTGC
Organism: Chloroflexota bacterium; assembly: GCA_022568195.1. GTDB lineage: Bacteria > Chloroflexota > Dehalococcoidia > Lucifugimonadales > UBA3495 > JADFFS01. The sequence continues at coordinate 26,543 of JADFFS010000016.1, forward strand.
CTCAGCATAGTCCCGCATCCCAACTATTCCCAGTCCTGCTGCTACTTTCTCCGGGTCGAACCCTTGGCCGTTGTCTTTTATTGATATCCGGATCCACTCAGGTGACGGCATATCCAACTTTACGGTCACCTTGCTGGCCTTAGCGTGTTTGACCACGTTGGTCAACGCCTCTTCGGCGATGCGGTAGGCCGCCAGCTTCGTTTCATCGGAGATTAGGTGCCGGTCGGAACGCTCGCGGCGCATTAGTTCTTGGTCCAGCTGCAGGTCGATCTCCATGAAGCCTTCGAACTGGTCGCCCAGAGACTGTAAGGCGGGTACAAACCCGCTGTGTAGGATATAGGGGTAAAGCTGATGGCTGATGGACCGGATTTCCCCATCCAGCAACTCCTCGAACTTCTGGTGCAAATCTCGCAGTTCGGCCGCCAATCCCTCCGGAGCAGCGGCTTTCTCCAGTTCCTTTAGCCTCAGGGTCAGGAAAATGAGGCGGTTTTGCACCGAACCGTGAAGTTGCTGGGCGATTTTCCGCCTTAGGGTTTCCTCCGCCGTTATGATGCGTTGCCGGGAAAGGCGTACCTCGTCGGCACGGGCCAGGGCTGCGGCTTGCTCGGCCAGCTCCTTTTCAGCCTGCTGGCGCCGTTCGATTTCCAACGACAAGTCAGTGACCCGCGCATCCAATTCTGTGTTGACCGATAGGAGCTGGCTACGCTGTCTGGTGATGGTCCTCCAGGCCGCCCAAACCGATATAACCACGGCGATGGTCACCATTAGAGTAAAGCTGCCGATCCAAAGCTGAATTAACTGGTTTTCTATAGAGAACATGGTTTGTCGACCTGGAGGCTTGCGTCTCTCGAAAGGTGATGGCCGGTTCACACCGGCTACTCTTGACCGTACAATCGGCCGGTTGGATATGTCAAGGTTGCCAGCATGCAACCTGCTTCGTCATAATCCCGCGGCCTGCCACGCAATCGGCCCGCACCGGCCACGCCAAACTTGTGCGGAGAAGGTACAGATAATATACTCCGTATGTTATGGCCCAGCCTCAAGAAACCCCAGGCCAAGACTCCATTCAGCTATCGCTGTTCCCGCTGAACCTCGTGCTATTTCCGGGCATGGCGTTGCCCCTGCACATCTTCGAAGAAAGATACAAGGCGATGATAGGGGATTGCCTGGAGCGGGAAGAGCCCTTCGGCGTAGTGCTGATTAAAGAAGGGCAGGAAGCCGGGGAACCGGCCGAGCCCTTCCGCATCGGCACCACGGCACGCATCATCCAGGCGGAGAGGCTCGAAGAAGGCCGGATGAATATCCTGACCCGGGGCGAACACCGATTCGAGCTAGTGGAGATTACCCAGCAGTTACCCCATCTGGCGGGCCGGGTGAAGATACTAAATGAGGACCCCGGCGACGAGCGGTCGGTCGCCACCGCCGAGATCGCTGAAGGCTATTCCTCGTTTTTGCGCAACCTAACTGCGCTGGCCGGTGGTTGGACCGCCCAGGCTCAAGTCCCGGACGACCCGGTGCAGTTGTCTTTCGCTGTGGCGGCCTCTCTGGCCACCAGCATAGATATTCCCATACAGGTCCGGCAGCATCTGCTAGAAGTAGCCACGGCTAAGGAACGCTTGGACTTGCTGCTGGAGCCGCTCAGCCGGGGAAACGAGGTGTTGGTGGCGGAAGTCGAGAAGCGCAACCCCTTCCGCGGTCCTCGTCTCAATTAGCCATGTGCTGAGTTTCTGGCTACGTGGTTCGGCGGGCCTGCCCTGAGCCCTTCGGTCCGGCTCAGGGTAAACTCCACCGAAGGGTTGGACACGAACGGGTCACAAGCCGTGGGCGTAGGCATGAAGAAGGACCAGCGGTGGTCTCACCGAAGGCTCTGAGGCAAGATCAGGTGCTTACCAGCTGGCCGTGCAGCCTCAATGCGCCCCCTTCCGGTATGAGTCCGGAAAACGTTTCGGGATGAATCATCTCCGCCATAATCTCTAAACCAGCCACCAACCGGGGTCCCGAACGGCTGGTGAAGGCGCTGGCGTCGATAACGTAGACCCGGTTGTTCTGCACTGCGGGAAGTCCGTCCCAGCCCTCCAGAGCCGACACCACTGGTACATCCTGTAGGCCGCGTTTCACGTCGAAGCCGCAAGGCATGAATACGATTACATCGGGCTGGCTGGCAATCACGTCGGACCACTCCATTCGGGAAGACCCCGATTCCTTGTCTCCGATGCAGTTGACTCCCCCAGCCAGTTCCACCATCTCGGGCACCCAGTGGCCGCCACACATCAAGGGATCGACCCATTCCAGGTGCAACACCCGGGGCCTGGTGGAGGTTTTGGCGGCCCGCTCCGTCACCGAATCGATGCGGGCTTGCATCCGCTCCGTTATCTCCTGGGCCCGCTCTTCGGTACCGGTGGCCCGGCCCACCCGGCGAATGTCCTCCAACACGTCACCCAGGTACTGGGGGTCCAACGAAACGACTTCGGGCTTTTTATCCAGGTTTATGCTGGCCTCGGCTACCTGCCGAGTGGAGATGGCTCAAACCTCACAAATGGCCTGGGTTAGCAGCAGGTCCGGCTTCGCCGCCGCCAGCACCTCTTGGTCTATATCGTAGATCCCCAAGCCCTGTTTGAGCCGCTCACCGATGACCTGGCTGATCTCGCCGCTGGTCGGCTCCGTGCCATCGAAAACGCTGCGAACCACAATGGGCTTGTTCTTGGCGTCCGCCGGATAATCGCACTCGAAGGTCACGCCGTGTAGCTGGCCGTCCAAGCCCAGCTGGTAGACGATTTCCGTGGCGCTGGGCAGAAATGAGCAAATCCGCATGTGTTACCTCTCGTCCCTCTCGAATCAACCACCGGCTTGCCTAAACACGTCCCATTCTAACATCCTCGAACCCCGGACCGGGCGTCTGCTTTACGGAGGCTACGGCTCCTGGTGAGACTACTCGTCCGCCGGATCGACAACCGAGCCGGAATGGGCCTCGGGGTCCGGAGCCAGGTACGGCGGCGCCTCTTCGTCGTCATAGACATAGCTTGTATCGTCGGAGTAAAAGGGGTCCAGGTCGTGGAAGTGAAGAGGATCGTCGATACCGAGTAAGGTACGGCTGAAGGTCCTCTCCAGGACATGGTGTATTTGAAACGCTGCTCCGGCCAGCCCGGCAATCAGCCCAACCATCATGGCGATGGGGATAGGCGCCGATAGGCTGCCCAGAGACAGTAAGTGGGAAATCAGAGGGATGCTCCAAATGGCCGGCAGGATTAGCAGCAAGACCAGGATGCTGTCCCTCAGCAAAACCCTCAGGTTGCCGCCGATGGGCGCGTCGGCTTCCCGGATCAAGCCCGGTAACACGAAATCGGCGATGCCGTCGGTCAAGGTTCTCAACGACCTCCAGATCGCCCACGCCGGCGGCACGCACAGCGCTACCACCGCGCCACCGATAGCCAAACCAAGCAGGTCTTGCGCCAGGTGTATCAGTTCGGACAATTGGGGAGTGAATCGCAGGACCCCGGTGCCCATGGCGATCAATACGATGATGATTCCCAGGTTGAGTAAGATAAGACGCCCGCTGTGTTGAATGCGTCTGGCCCTGGGGCTTCGGAACCGGAACGCGGAACGGAGAGCAGCCAGCGACAAAACCAGACTCTCTCCGTACTGTTGCAGCAGTCGCGGGGACCGGCGCTGTAGAAAATCGGCGGCGGCGTTGGCGGAGCGGAAGATAAACGGATAGGCCAGGGCGGTGATCGCGGTCGCCCCGACGATTACTGGATAGAAAAAGCTGCCTATCGAGCCGGAGTCCACACCCAACTTCACCATCGCCAAGGAAAATTCGCCCGTCTGGGGCATTCCCATGCCCACGGCCAAGGACGGCCTGCCACCATATCCCGCCAGCAAAGTCCCGATGGTCACCGCCGCGACCTTTCCCGCGATGAAGACCCCCGAGACGATCAAGGTGGGCACGATAAAGTGGGCGGCGAGAGAAATGTCCATCAGCATCCCGATGGACACGAAAAACAAAGCCGCGAACATGTCGCGAACCGGGCTCATGATCCGGTCCATCTGTTCGGAATGGTGCGAGTCGCCCAAAACCGCGCCTATGAGGAAGGCCCCAGCTGCCGCGGAAAGTCCCAATTGCTGAGCGGCCAAGGCTAGACCGAAGCATAGGGCCAGCCCAGTGATCAGCAGCGTCTCATCCGACCTGAATCGGTTGACAAAGTGGATCAAGCGAGGCGCGAACAAGGCCCCAAACACCAACGCCGCCACGCCGAAGATGGCCAGCTTGGCTACCAGAAGGCCGACATCGCCCGGGTTGGTGGTCTCAGTGGTGGCTACTCCAGCCAGCACCGTCAGCAGTATCACGGCGGCGAAGTCCTCCACCACCAGAATTCCAATCATCAGCCTCCCCCGGAGGTGGAGCAACTGTCCCGACTCCCGCAGCATGGTCATCAGGATGGCGGAACTGCTGATGGATAACGCCGCCGCAAGAAAGACCGCCTCGGTGCCGGTCCAGCCCAGCAGGACGGCTATCTCGTATCCCAGGGCGAACATGATGGTGATTTCCACCGTGGCGATCAGGATCACCCTGGTGCCCACCGCCCGGATTCGCTGCCAGCCGAACTCCAAGCCAATCCCAAACAGGAGAAGTATCAACCCCAGGTCGGCCAGCAGCCGAATGGTATCCAGGTTCTTTACCAGTGGAATCGGCAGGGTAAAGGGGCCGATGATAACGCCGGCCAGAAGGTAGCCCAAGACCGGTGGCAGCTTAAGCTGCCGGAACAGCACAAGGGCGGCGCCGGCCACGGCCATGATAATGGCAAAATCCCGCAGCAGCCCCGAGTCGCCGCCTTGCAGAGCCAGGGCGATTGTTGACAAAGAAAATTCGATGGCTGGAAATCCTCCCGCGTTAATTTCCACCAGGAATCCAATTATAAGGGCGCGCACGGCGTAGTTCGCGCCGGTGTAGTTCCCGCCGCTGTTGCCTAGCCAACCCGATTGGCCCGACCGGTGTGGTCCTTAGGGGCCAAAGCGGCGCGAAGCAACAAGCCCCCAGTTCTCCAGGGGACACCTAAAGAGAGCGGGGTCTGGCGGAATCTGTAGAAAACGTCAGCGAGTCTAGCTAGCCATGCGCCGGTGGTACCCGGCCAAAAAGAAGCATTACATCAGACCGCCACACTTGTCCCCACACATCCTGTAGGTCTATGTCCATGCTGTCCGCACAGGAACGGCCACCCAATTAATCGGCCAATGGCCGCGATGGGCCAACAACTAGCCTGCCTCCGCAACGACCCACAGACCCGGACCGCCTAATTCCTGGCAGCGGGGGGCCGGATGCTCCAGACACACCGAGATGCGCCGTGGGCCCAAGGCGGCTAACTAGCCGGGCCGGTCTTGATTGCCGGTCGGCAAAACGGAGCGATGTAAAACCTATGCCCGTTGCTTAGCGGTGAGGTTCGGCGTGGGCCACCAGGTCCACGGTGGTATCAGCGGTCGCCACGGCGACCGATCCGTAGAGGGGTCAACGCCGTTTCCACGTTTCCACCAGTTGGTGGGCTTGGTCGTCGTCCACGCCCCACATCTCGAAGTTGACCCGGATGGCGTCATACAGGGAGAGCTCTCCTGGGACCTTGTCGGGGTCCCGCCACGATTCCACACTGACGTCCATCCATTCCAGGGTAATCTGGTCATCTTGGGCTATTCTTTCCACCATATTCACCGCGCAGGCCGCGATGCCGGAAAGGAAGAGCTCACCCGAAAACACCGCATCCCCACCTGTTCCGTCGGACACCCAATGGTGGGTGCGAGCGTTGCATATAGCGCGTCCCAAGGTCCCGGTGCTGTAGCTTCGGGCTTTGTAAGCCAGAGTCAATTCTGCCATAGTCCCCCTCCTTATCGATTAATCCTTTTTTCGGCGCTCAGCGGGCAGCTTTCAGCCACCAGTGGTCAGGGGGTCACCCGGTAGGCGACGCACTCCACTATTTCTATGGACAGCGGCTTCTGGGCCAGGCCCGTGGTACCGATGACGGCTCGGCAGGGCGTGTCGGTCACAAACTCTCGGTAGATGTCGTTCAGCAGGGGCCAGTTGTCCATGTTTGTGAGGAAAACCATCAAAGTGACCACCCGTTGGAAGCTGGAGCCGGCGGCTTCCAGAGTCGTCTGTATGTGCCGGAATGCTGCCCGGTACTGCTCGGCATCCGATTCCCCCACAATCACCCCGTCAAACCCCGAGGAGGTGGTGCCCCGGCACAGGATTTTTACCGCCCGGACTTTGAGCATCCGCACCATGTCTTCTTCGAAGTAGTCGCAGTAAAGACCGTTGCGGTAGGACACCATCTCGGTGGACTGGTGCCGGCCGTCGGCAATGATCAGGTCCAGCAGCCGGTCCCTCTCGGCGTAGGGCAAGGCTTGGGCTTCGGTCAGGGTCATTGTGTCCAGGTCGGCCAGGGAATGGTCCATCGAACAGCCTTCGCTTAAGGTCCTGGGTTGGGGGGTCCAGCCAGCCTCAGGACAACCGAACTTCCGGCGGCCCTAATGACATCCCGGACTGAGAGCGGGTCCGGAGGGAAACCATCGTTATCTTATCGTTGACCCCATTCGGGCGCAACCTATCACCCGCGCTTTTTGACACCGGAATGGGCGTGGCCTATGATGTTTTTGATAAGGTTTTACCTTTGCCCCAATGCTTAGGAGGGCGTCCGTGGCGACCATCCCGGAGCTTAAAGAGCAATACGAAGGCTTGGACCGCCGGGTCTTGATCAGGTTGGAAGAAGCCATCGATGCCGAATGCCTGCTGGCTTTCCGCTACGAGTATCCGGAGCAGGAGACTCAAGTCAGTGTCGACACCGACGAGTTCACCGCGGTTTGCCCCTGGACCGGGTTGCCCGACTACGGGACCGTCCAGATAGAGTATGTCCCGGCGGACAGTTGCATCGAGCTCAAATCCCTGAAGTACTATCTGCTGTCTTATCGCGACGTGGGCATCGTTCAGGAACACGCGGCCAACCGCATTCTAAAAGACCTGGTAGCGCTGTGCCACCCAAGGTCCATGAAAGTCACCCTCGACTACAAGGTAAGGGGTGGTATTCACTGCGCTGTCTCGGTGGAATACCCTTCGGCCGGATCAGAAAATGTACCTGGTCAGGATTGAAACAACCTTCGACAGCGGCCACCGTCTCCTGGACTACGACGGTAAGTGCGCCTTCCCCCACGGCCATACCTACCGCGCCGAGATCTTCCTCCAGGCGTCCTCGTTAGACCAGCGGGGAATGGTGTTCGACTTCACCGAGCTAAAACACCGCATCAAAGCCTGGATCGACGACAATTGGGACCATGCTTTTCTGGTGAATAGCCGCGATGCCGAGTTAATTGCCGGCCTGGCCTCGGCGTCCAAGGGAAGGATCTACCAGTTCCAGGGTGAGAATCCCTCCTGCGAGGTGCTCAGCCGGGTTCTCTACAACGTGGTTAGCGAGCTCTGCGGGGTGTCCCCGGCCAAGGTCCGTTTGTGGGAGTCCCTGGACCAGTACGCCGAGTTCGACGGCGGGAGCTGAAGCCTTGGTCAGCTTTGGCGTGAGCTTGCTCTCGGGGGGCCTGGACTCCACCACCGTGACGGCCTACGCCCATCAGAACACCGACCATCTGACCGCCCTTACCTTCCATTACGGCCAGACCCATAGCAAAGAGGTGGACTGCGCCGGGGAAATCGCGGCGATCTTGGGCGTCGCCCACCGGTTGCTGGACATTTCCTTCTTCGGAGACGTCGCCTGGTACTCGGCCCTCACCAGTCCGGACCTATTCCCCGTGCCCGAGAACCGGTCCACCGAGAGCATGGGCGCCAGCATCCCGATTACCTACGTGCCGTTACGAAACACCTTCTTCCTGGCGTTGGCCTCAGCATTCTTGGAAAGTCAGGTGCTGCACGCTCTGGAGGTTGAGGGAGTTTCCCAAGAAGGCCTGGAAGCCCGAGTGTTCATGGCCCCCAACGCCATAGACTACAGCGGATATCCGGACTGCCGCCCCGAGTATTTCGAAAAGATCGCCGACGCCCTGGCCTATGGCAGCAAGCTGGGGACCCAGTATCAGATACCCATCCGCGTGGAAACCCCCATCATCCAAATGTCCAAAGCCGAGATAGTGAAGCTGGGCGTCCGGTTGAACGCCCCTTTGGAATACACCTGGAGTTGCTACCAGGGAGGGGATATACCCTGCGGGAAGTGCGATAGCTGCTTGCTCCGGGCCAAAGGCTTCCAGGAAGCGGGCGTGCCGGACCCATCGCTGGTGCGCTTGGGAGTGGTGTAGCCTGTGCTGCGGGTCAGCAGACAACCCGGGGGCCTGCCGGAGATCTTTCACTCGTTGCAAGGGGAAGGACCCACCATCGGGACCGCAACCGTGTTCCTCCGTCTCGCGACGTGCAACCTCGCGTGCACCTGGTGCGACACCAAATACACCTGGGACTGGGACCATTACCGCTACGATGACGAGGTTATCTCTCTGGAGACTGCGTCGGTGCGGGACAGCATCCTGGCATTCGGCTGTCCCCACCTGGTGATCACCGGCGGCGAACCGTTGTTACAGCAAACACATCTGACCGGGCTGGTCGCGGACCTGAAGGCCCGGGGATTTTACTTCGAGGTAGAAACCAACGGTACCCTCGTACCAGTACCGGAGCTGGCGCGAGACATAGACCAGTGGAACGTTTCCCCCAAGCTGGAGAACTCGGGCAACCCGTTGGACCGGCGGGTGCTACCCCAGGTCTTGGAGAGCTTCCGCCAGCTTCCGGGCGCCTACTTCAAGTTCGTGGTGGTGGAACCCCGGGACGTTGAAGAGGTATGCGCTATGCGAGACAAATACAAGCTACCAACTGAACGCATCGTGCTGCTGCCCGAGGGGACCACCGTGGACCAGGTTCAGCGGCGGAGCCAGTGGGTCTCGGAGGCCTGCGTCAAGGAAGGATTTAGGTTCTCCACCAGGCTGCACATCCTGCTGTGGGGCGACCAGCGCGGCCGGTAACGGGGGATGGGACGCTGCCCCGCCTCCGTAAATCGCAAGACACCGCCCCAGCCACCGACGGCTGGAGCGGTACAATTTTTCTACCGGGCAGACCCACAAAGAAGTCATTTCGGCGCCCCCAATTTCACACGGTTTGGCAGATATGGGGATAAAACTCTCTTTCAGGAGTGCCGTGCTCCACCCGTAGTAGACATGTCCATCGCGGCGGTATTACTATTCCCCCATAATGGCCAGACAGGGTATACAGTGGCTAATAGAGCGCCTCGGATCAGATTGAAGAGGTGGCGGATCGGCGGGAATATTAATCCGTCCGCCAACTCGCACAAGATGTGCTCCGGCTTGACCCAGAGAATGGTGATGATTTGGAGACCTGGTTGCCCCTGCCCACGGTCTAGGGCCACCGGCACGCGCTTGGGCGGCAGTATAGACGACGTTTCCGTTTAACCGTCCTTCTCGACAGGATTGCCGGTTTATTCCAACCTGAGGCGCCTCCGTCCAGGTCGGTGACACGGGTGTAGCCCAGCGTTTTCACGAAGCCATCCGGGCGCATGGAACGATTCCCCGCGGCGCACACGACGAGAAGGTCACGGTTCTTTGGCGCCTCCTCCAGACGTAATGCCAGATCCGATTGAGCAAAAGAAAGCGCGCCTGGAATGCGACCTTCGGCAAATCTACAACTGTTAACCTGCTCACAGATGGTGACAAGGTCATCGCACATTGCGGGGCCAGGGCATCCGGCTGGGAGGGCTTGGGTCTACGGAGCGTATCCGCTGCGTATTTAAACCCCGCTAAACGTAAAATGCCCGGAAACATTGTGGTCCCAATTTGCAGGACCGGTTCGAATAGATTGGTAAAATTAACCCCCACTTTAAATCGCGCCGCATACCCCCTTTCAATTTTTCGATATCGTAATTTCGCGTTCGTGTGGATGTCTACCACCCTGCTCGGGATGGGGACCCAGATGGAAGCGCTGGTCATGGGATGGTATATCCTCACGCTGACCGACTCGCCATTCCTGGTCGGGCTAATCTGGACCGCCCGGATGTCCCTAAATATTTTTGCCCTATTTGCCGGCGCGATAGCCGACCGCTTACCCCGTAACCGGATCTTGGCCACCGTGGAATTTATCATTGCCGCACTGGGCCTGGTAATGATCCTTCTGATATTAAGCGGTCACTTACAGGTGTGGCACATCTTCGGAATCGCCGTCATGGCCGGGATGGTTCGGGTATTTCAGATGCCCTCTGCCCAGTCTCTGGTCGCCGACACGTTACCACAGGACCGCATCGGTAACGGGGCGGCTTTCAACACTGTAGGAATGAACATTGCAATGCTACTGGGCCCTTTGATTGGCGGCGTTTTATTCAAAACCTTCGGTCCCGAGGGAGCATACGCGTTGATCACCGCTCTTTACTGCCTCAGCGGCTTGGCCGCGCTTTTTATCAGGGTAGACAGGAAGCTTGCTGCACAAGGACGGGAACCGGTGCTGCGCTCAATAATCGCAGGCCTGAAATACGTCAAAGGAAAGCAGGTTATCTGGGCCACATTAATGGTGGCAGTGATTATCGAATTCTTCGGGTGGACCTTTCATACCAGTCTGATGCCCAGCTTTGCTCGTGACGTACTGAAGACCGATTCCGCTGGATTGGGTCTGTTGATGTTCGCCTTTGGCTTCGGCGCCCTTACCGGGTCCATCGGATTGGCGATGGTCCGCAATATACGTCACCTGGGCAGGCTGATGTTCGCTGGCGCGATACTTTGGCACGCCGGCATACTGGTCATTTCCACATCCCATTCCTTTTACCTGTCCATGGGGATTCTCGTATTTATCGGGATGGGATTTGGCTCGATTCAAGTATTCATGCTAACGGCTTTGCTGCGGGCTACCCAGTCCGATTATCGAGGCCGGGTCATAAGCCTGCGCTCCCTGGCGATCTACTCCTTCGCCATCGGCAGCATGTCCACTGGGGCCATCGCGGGGCTTTGGGGCCCTCTTCAAGCCGCCAGAATCATCGGGATTTTGGGTATCGTCTTGCTAATCACGTTGTCCCTATTCACGCCGAAGCTGCGACGGCTCTAGGAGCCGGGACTCGGCTGTTGATATTCACCCGATAGCCTGTTCGCAAGGTGTTGTCCCACCGCCTGGTATCCAACGGCCCGATGTTCGGGGCAACGTGGCTCGCAGGCACCGTCTCTCGGTCATATAGCTGCCCACTATGTTGACACCATAGCACCACAAGTCCAGAATTAATCTCCGTGAGACTGTTGATCATTCGATGCTAAGCCGTCAAGGCAACCGCATCACCAGGTTTTTCCCCGGCATCCACTACGCCTGGATCATCATCGCCATCGCGGCCTTCATGCATATGGCAGGAGGCTCGGTGCGTCAAGCCTTCGGCGTGCTGGTGGTCCCCCTTCAGCAGGACATGGGCTGGAGCCCTGCGTCCATAACCTTGGCCTATGCCCTGGGCAGTATCGTCGGTGCTGCGATGGCGC
>JADFFS010000285.1 GCA_022568195.1 Chloroflexota bacterium
CATCGTGCAGGTAGACTCTCGGGCAAACCCAGCTGATTGCGCCATCGGCCAAGGCCCCGCAAAGCTCGAAGGCTTTGGCTCCCAGGGCCGACGCCATCACCGGGACGTCCACCGGCGCTGCGATGGCTCCGTGGGCCTGGTAATAGCGGCCGTCGAAGTCCACCGAGCCTTCTTGGAGCAGCGCGCGGGCGATACGCAAATACTCTCCAAGGTGTCCCAGGGGAGCCCGATGGTTGACGCCAAACATGGCCTCGGTGCCGGCCTTCCCGCTGGGACCTACCCCCAGCCGGAACCTCCCAGGCGCCAGGCTGGCAATCACCTGGGCCTGTTGCGCCATCACCACCGGGTGCCGTGGAAAGGTCGGCACGATGGACGTACCCAGCATGATGCGCTCGGTGAGAGCGGCGGCGGCAGCGCATACGGTGAGACCGTCGGGACCGGCGCCGCCGGTGGTTAGCCATGCTGCGGGGATTCCCATGGCTTCGGCCCTTACGATGCCGTTCAGGACAGCGGCGCTGTCGGGTCCGGTGACCTGAACGCCGATCCTCTGTTGAGCCACTGCGTGGCCTCCTCTTTGCTAATGGCCTGGCTTGACCGCGCCAGCGTGCCGCTGGAGATGGTATCCTAAGTGCCCGCTAAACAGGCACGAGCCAGTATATTCGGTGATCGACCCAAATATACGAGGGGCTGTATCGATTGTCAAAACCAACAGGCGGGACCGTCGGCTTCTATCATGCTTCTAGGCGCCTATTCGCCAGGGGCAGGCGTGACCCAATGCGGGCTTGTTTCGAGCGTGGGTTAAAACGCGCCAAGTTGGCGAATTGGGGTAGAATGGGGAGTGCCAGGGCTGGTGGAGCCCCCGTCGTCCCCAAGGCCACGGTCCCCGTGGGTAAAAGGAGCCATCTCTAACGTGGGCCTGCGTGACGCCGGAATAAAACCCCGGATTAGAAACCGGTCATTGATGCCTGGCGAGGTGTGATTCTACCGTGCAATCCCTGGATATAATGGACTCCATTGAGCTGATGTACGAGACCGGCTGGACCGACGGACTCCCGGTGGTCCCTCCTACCCGGGAGCGAGTGCGGCGGTTCACCGACTACCTGCTACCCCGCTCTCCCGACGAGTTGATCGCTGAAGTGCCGCCCCTGGGGGGTATGGCGACCCTGGAGAAGGTGGCCGTGAACGCGGTGATGGCCGGGTGCCTGCCGGAGCACATGCCCGTGGTGATTGCCGCCCTTGAAGCTCTGGTGGACGACCGGTTCAACCTGCGGGGCGTCCAGTGCTCCACCGGCATTCATACTCCGTTGGTGATCGTCAACGGACCCATAGCCAAAGACTTGAACATCAACTCCGGCTACAACTGCTTCGGCCAGGGATGGCGGGCCAACGCCACCATCGGCCGGGCGGTCAAGCTGGTCCTGGTGAATCTGGGAGGGGCTATCCCCGGAGAAACCAACAAGTCCACCTTCGGCCACCCGGGTAGCTACACATATTGCATTGCCGAGGCCGAGGAGGCCAATCCCTGGGAGCCCCTGCACGTTGAAATGGGGTTCTCCCCTGATGACAGCACCGTTACTGTCTTCCCCGCGGAAGCGCCCCACAACATCATGTACCATGCCTCCAACTCCCGCGACTTCCTCACTGTGCTGGCCGACTCCATGTGTACTCTGGGCAATGTCCAGATGTACGTCATGGGCAGCACTTTTGTGGTCCTGGGGCCGGAGCACGCTCGGTTTCTCGCCCAAGACGGTTGGAGCAAGCGGGACATCAAGGCTTTCTTGTTCGAGCACGCCCGGAAGCCGGTGGGCCTTCTGCGCCGGGGAGGGCCGCCCCAAGGGGATTCCCAGCGGGCCCATCTCTGGCCCAAGTTCGTCGACCCCTCGGACGATGACCAGCGGGTGCCTGTGGTGCGGCGGCCGGAAGATATCTTTATCATGGTGGCCGGGGGAGCCGGAGGGCCACATTCTGCCTATCTGCCCGGCTGGGGCTCCAGGATGGTCATCAAGAAGATCGAGCTTAACTAGGAGAGTGACATGGTTTCCATTCCCTCGCCCGATATCCGGTCGAAGCTGCGCCAGCTAGACATTTTGGAGCCTATCGACCCGGAGGTCAGGTCCAAATGGCATACAGCGCCCCGTCTTTCCGGGCTGCATGGCAAGGTCGGAGGGTTTCTGGCCAATCGCAAGGCAAATGCGGACATCTTGCTCCTGAACGTGAAGGAACTGCTGGATAAACGATTCGAACTTCAAGACTCGATGGTTATCAGCAAGTTCATCTACTCCAGGCCGGCCGCTGATGACATTGTCGACGCCTTGGCTGCCCGGTGCGATTTCGTGGTCACTGCCATTGCCGATTGAGGCTCTTGCACCTCGTGCAGTATGCACGACGCCATGGCCCTGGAGAACCGGGGCGTGCCCACGGTGGTGGTTTGCACCAGCCCCTTCCTGGACTCGGCTCATATCCACGCCCGGATGTTGGGCCGGAGCGGGTTCCAGCCGTTGGTGATTCCCCACCCCTTGGGTGGTCTGGGCCCGGAGCAGGTCAAGGGCAGGGCCACCGATCTCGAGGAGGGTATCGTCGCGGCCTTAACGCATCGGGACTAGGGCTACGGGACCGCCATCTCCATTGTGGCACACTCAGGATGATGGTTTGCTGTTGATAGCGTAAATCCCCCTGTGTCCCCCTTTATAAAGGGGGAT
>JADFFS010000125.1 GCA_022568195.1 Chloroflexota bacterium
GTGGTCGGCTCCCAGGTACTGGAATCGCCAGGGGAACCGTCCGAAGGGCTGGCGCGGGAGTTTGGGCTGGATGGTCCAGCCGGTAAATGCCCGGGAGGCCTCCCGAACGTCTACCTCGGTGTAGTTGCTGACGCCCATGGAGAAGAGCTCCAGCAGCTCCCGTCCCCAGTTCTCGTTCACCGCGTCCCGGTGGTTCTCATTGTTGTCCAGCCAGAAGATCATGGCCGGGTTTTGAGACACCGCCAGCAGCATGTCGCGGTAGTTGCCCATGCCGTTCTTGCGGAACATGACAAGCTGTTCCAGCATCTGGTCGCAGTTGTCCACCTTGGCGTTGCCCGTGGCGAAAACGTGGTGCCAGAAAAGGGCCATCTTCTCTACCAACGGCCGCTGGGTGGTAAGCATGTGGTACATCCAGTTGTACTGACCCGGGGTTGGAGTTCCACCCGGCAGCAGGCAGCCGGGAAGGTAGCGCAGCAAGAGAGCCGTCTTTCCGGCCGGCATGTCGTCGGGAGGGTCAATGAGCTCTTCTACTGTCGCCTCGTATCCCTTGGCCGCGTACCGGTCAAGCTCTTCTCGGGTTGTCCCAAACCCTGCCCGGCGCATCAGGTGGGCCAGTAGGGCGGTGTCGTCCTTGGTTGTCATTCGGTGCCTCCTTCCGAATTGAACTTACGCACGAAAATGCCTGGGCGCGGGACCGTTCGATCCATCGCCAGGCGTTGCAATTCCGATAATATGGCATGGATGCTGGTCTGTCAACGGCTTTTTGGAGGAGTGGGGCATCCTTCCGAATTATACATTCGAGTCTGGGGCGACAGGTAGGGATGAACTTGCAACATATGGCGAAATTACGATAGGAATCCGTAACGGTTCGGGATTGGGCGGCGGCTTGGATTAAATTCCTTGCCACACGCATTGGCCAACGGTATCATGGGTGCTGCCCGGCCAGCCACTCCCCATGCGGTCGTTGAACACGGTCCAGGCCCTCAGGTGCAATCGGCCCCTGTTCCAGGTCGAATTGCGCCGGGCAACGTAACGAGTTTAGCGTGCTGAGACCTTTTAGAATCCACCAACCCGCGACTGTTGACGATACGGTTCAGCTTCTCGGCCGATTTGGAGAAGAGGCCACCGTTTACGCCGGCGGTACCGAGTTGTTGCTGGCGATGAAAGAGGGACTGCTGTCCTACGCTCATTTGCTGGACGTTAAGAACGTGGATGGGCTGGGCCAGATATCCTACAACAGCAGCGAACAGTCGTTGCGCATCGGTTCGGTAGTCACTCATAGGTCACTGGAGACGTCCGCCGAGGTCCTCCGCGAGTTTCCACTGATCGCCGAGGTCGAGAAGACCGTGGCCAACGTTCGGGTTCGCAACGTGGGCACCTTGGGCGGCAACCTGTGCTTCGCCGAGCCCCATTCCGACCCGGCGGCGCTGCTGTTGTTGTACGACGCCCGGGTGGAGAGTAAGGGCTCCCGAGGGTCGAGGACCTTTCCGTTGGAAGAGCTGACCCTGGGCCCCTACGAGACTTGCCTGGAGGAGGACGAGGTCCTGGTCGCGGTGGTCGTTCCTCAGTTGCCTACGGGGATGACCGGCGCCTACCTCAAGTTCGGCTACCACGCCAGGCCCACCTTGGGACTGGGCGTGGCGTTGCGGCTGGACCGGGCCCCAGGGGTGGGCAGCGATGGGTTCCAGGAGTTGCAAAGCGCCTCCATCCAGGAAGCGCGCGTTTCCGTTGGGTCGGTGGGGCCCAAGGCAGTGCGGGCGCGAGAGGCCGAGGCGGCCCTTCAAGGGAAGAGCGTGGGCGACCTGTTGGGCAGTTTAAACAGCGCTGGCAGCACCGGCGCCGGGTTGCTGGATGAGGTAGGCCAGCTGGCTGCCCGGGAAGCGGACCCCATGGACGATATGCACGGCTCCGCCGAGTACAAAGCGCACCTGGTCCAGGTGTTTTTGAGGCGCGGATTGATCAAAGCCCTGGGCCTGGGCCAACAGACTTGATGCACCAAGACTATGTTGACACGGTTGGCAACCAATGCTTTCGGGGTTGTCACCTGAAGGGAAGTCTCCTCTGGTCCCCCTTTGTCAAAGGGGGGTTGGGGGGATTTAGCCCGTCTTCGCTCGGACCCGATACGTCCGGAACAGGGAGGAACCCCGCGTGACCATCGGAGAGTCCCATTCCCCCGAAACCCGGACCTTCCCCCTGACCCTGACGGTCAACGGCCGGGAGGTAACGCTCGATGTGGAGCCCCACGTGTTGCTCTTGGACCTGCTGCGGGACCGGCTGGGACTGAAGGGCGCCAAGCGGTCTTGCGACCTTCAGGTTTGCGGCGCTTGCACCGTGCTGGTCAACGGCCTTGCCGTCAGCGCCTGCACCTACCTGGCGTACGAAGCCAGAGGCGCCGAGGTGCTCACCATCGAGGGCTTGGCCGACGGAGAAAAGCTCCATCCCATCCAGCAGGCATTTATCGACGGGGCGGCCTTCCAGTGCGGCTACTGCACCCCCGGCATGATCCTGGCGGCCAAGGCCCTGCTGGACGAGATCGCCCAGCCAACGGTGGACGAGATCAAGGAGTACATGAAGGGGAACATCTGCCGTTGCACCGGCTACAAAAAGATCGTCGAGTCTATCCAGGCGGCGGCAGGCCAAGCATGGGCTCGAGGTTAGTACCCGTCCCTTATCGGTTGGGGGATCACTAGGCATAGGATCACACAATCTGGGAGCAGCAATGACCACAGTAGGCCAATCAGTACCCAGAATTGACGGGATAGACAAGGTCACCGGCCGGGCCGCCTACGTGGGCGACCTGGAGGTGCCGGGGATGGTTCACGGCAAGGTGCTGCGCAGTCCCCTGCCCCACGCAAAGGTCATCAGCATCGACGCGACGCGGGCGGAACGGCTTTCCGGGGTTATCGCTGTGTTGACCCGGGACAAGCTTCACGGGATCGATCCCTACTTCGGGTCGGTTATCAGGGACCGCCCCATAGTCGCCATGGACAAGGTGCGCTACCAGGGAGAGCCGGTGGCGGCGGTGGCTGCCCTGGACCTGGCGACGGCCCAAGAGGCCCTGGAGCTGATCCAGGTGGACTACGAAGAATTGCCCTTGGTTTCAGATATGGAACAAGCCCTTATCCCCGGTTCGCCCGCCCTCCACGAGACCAACCTGTGCGCCCAGCACGACTACGCCTGGGGCGACGTGGAGGAAGGGTTCGCCCAGTCGGACCGGGTGTTCGAGGACACCTTCACCTTTCCCATGGTCTACCACTATGCTCTGGAGCCCCACGCGTCCATAGGCCAATACACCAGCCAGGGCATCACCGTTTGGTCCACGGCCCAGCATCCCTTTATGGTTCGAGACGACCTGGCCCGCATGTTCGGCTTTTCCCTGAACCAGGTGCGGATTATCGTACCCTACCTGGGCGGCGGCTTTGGCAGCAAGTCCTACACCAAGCTGGAACCCCTGGCGGTGGCCTTGAGCAAGGTGGCGGAGCGCCCGGTACGGGTTGCTCTGTCGGTGGAAGAGGCTTTCAAGACGGTGCGGCGCCACTCGGCCAGATGCACCGTGAAGACGGGGGTCAAGCGGGACGGCACCTTTGTGGCCCGGCAGTGCTGGGTCTACCTGGATACCGGCGCCTACGCCGACAACGGCCCCCTGGTGGCGGGAAGGGCCGGCGAGCGCATCGCCGGTCCCTACCGGTGGCCCTCGATCAAAGTAGAGTCCTACGCTATATACACCAACACCACCCCCGCCGGCTCCTTCCGGTCCATCGGCGCGCCCCAAGCCGCGTGGGCCAGCGAGTCCCAGATAGACATCATCGCTGCCGAGCTGGGTATCGACCCCCTGGAGCTGCGCCTGAAGAACCTGGTGGCCCGCGGAGAGGAAGTACGGAAAGGCCAGCGTCCGTTGGAAGGGGATCCGGCCGAAGGGTTGCGCCTGGCAGCCCAAGCGGTTGGCTGGGATTCGCCGGAACCGGCAGCGGACCCAACCGATGCCGTTTCGCCGTTGGAGGCCAGCGTATCCACGGGAAAGGGACTGGGATGCAACCTTTCCGGCGTCGGCTCCAGCCCCACCTCCACGGCCCTGGTGAGGTTGCACGTGGACGGCAGCGTAACCGTACTGGCGGGCACCACCGAGCTGGGACAAGGGTCCAAATCGGTGCTGGCCCAGGTGGCTTCTGAGGAGCTGGGGATTCCCCTGGAACGGATAGCAGTGGTCTCCTCGGACACTTCCATCGTGCCCTACGACCGCTCCACCGGCTCCAGCCGGTCCACGACCCTGATGGGTCTGGCGGTGCAGGACGGCGCCCGGGAGGTGAAGGAGCAGCTTCTGGAGCTGGCGGTCCGCCACTTCGAGAGTCCTCCCGAGGAACTGGTCCTGGAGCAAGGCCGCGTCCTTCGCCAAGGGGAAGGTGTGACCTTCGGGGAGCTTATCGAGGAGGAGTTCGGGAGCGTGGCCGGGGAGCTGCTGGGCCGGGGCTACGTAACCCCCCGCCGCCACGGGGGCCGGCTGGCCCAATCGCCGGTGTTCTGGGAGGTGGGAATCGCGGCCGCCCAGGTGGAGGTGGACGAAGAAACCGGGGCCATCCGGGTACGCCATTACGTTTCGGTGGCCGACGTGGGCAAAGCCATCAACCCCCAACAATGTGAGGGCCAAGACGAAGGAGCGGCGATGCAGGGGTTGGGCCATACCCTGTTCGAGGAGATGCTGTACGAGGATGGGCAACTGCTCAATCCCAACCTGATCGACTACCATGTCCCCACCTTTGCCGAGCTACCCGACAAGCTGGAAACGATCCTCATAGAAAACGGGGACGGGCCGGGTCCCTTCGGCGCAAAAGGCCTGGGCGAAGGCGGCATCGTGGCGGCTGCTCCGGCGGTGGCCAACGCCATCTTCCGGGCCACCGGGGTCCGTATCAAGGATTTGCCCCTGACACCGGAGCGCGTTTGGCGGGCGCTGCAACGGGCCAAGGGCCAAGACCGGTAAACCGAGGCCTTGCCCCAAAACTGTCATCCTGATCCTTCCGCAGAAGGAGAAGGATCTTCCTCGCGTGGCTTACCTGGGGGAGACCCTTCGACAAGCTCAGGGTGACACGCTGGGGCCGACTTTTGAGGCAAAGCTGTAAACTGAGGATAAGCTGGTATGGAATTTTCCCACTCCGTTGTGGTGAACGCTCCAGTGGACCGGGTTTGGGCCCTGGTCCGGGACCCGGAGCAACTGGCCCCGGCTATCCCCGGGCTGGAATCAATCGAGGTCTTGGACGAGACCACTTTCCGTGCTCAGATAGCCCAACGGATCGGGCCTTTCCGTGCCCGGTTCGACCTGACGATGAGCCTTGTCGAGGTTATTGAGCCGCGGCGTATCACCGCCACAGGTCAGGGCACAGAGGGCGGCGGAGGCTTATTGAAAGTCCCCTCGGCCGTCGTGGAACTGGAGCCCATCTCCCCCACCGAGACTCGATTGTCCTTCAGCATGGAATTCAGCCTCTTGGGAAAGCTGGGCACTCTGGGCTACGCGGTGGTCAAACACAAAGCCGGAGAGATGGCCCGGGTCTTCAGCGAGAATCTGAAGAAGACTCTGGAGGAGTAAGAAAGATGGCGGCAGCGATCATGCCCCCGGGATTGGTTTATCATCCGGCGGACATCACGGCCTACGAAGTGACTAACCCCGGCTTCAACGGGGACCCTGTCCCAGCCTACGTTGCCCGGCCCTCAAGCCCCGGCTCCTATCCCGGCTTGCTGCTGGCCCACGGCGTCCACGGCCACGAAGAGCACATGAAGGATGTGGCCCGCCGGTTCGCTGTGCTGGGCTATGTTTGTATTGTCCCGGCGCTGTACAGCCGGGACGGATTTCTGACCGTGGTGGAGGAAGAGGATATGGCCAGGGCCGGCGCCGCCCTTGCCAAACGCCCCCACACCCAGACCATCGGTGACCTGGCCGGGGCCCACGAGTTTCTGCGGAAAAGCCCATACGTTGGAGACCGGGTCGGCTTGGTGGGCTTCTGCTCCGGCGGGCGGATGGCCCTGATATACGCTTGCAACAGCCAGGGCCTCAGCGCCTTCGTCAACTTTTACTCCAACGGTATATTCACCCCCACCGAGGTCAATCCCGTCCCTGCGGGGGAGATGGTCAAGGACCTGGCATGTCCCATGCTGGGGCTGTTCGGCGACGAGGACACCAACCCCTCACCCGACGACGTGGCCAGACTTCGCGGGGAGTTGGAAACCCACGGTAAAACCTTCGAGACAGTGAGCTACAAAAACGCCGCTCACGCCTTCTTTTCCGACACCCGGGCCAGCTACCGGCCCGAGGCGTGCTACATGGCCTGGGGCCGCTGCCTGGAGTGGTTGTCTCGATATCTGAAGCCATAGACTCGAAATTGGGGTACCCCCATCCCTTCGGCTGCGCTCAGGGCAGGCTCTAGCCTGCCCCATCAATGTTTAAGGAGCCGATCCTCTCTTCCTCAACCGGCTCATTACACGGCACTTTCCAGTTCGCACTCAACAAATGTCATGCTGAGCCAGCGGCAGCGGCGAAGCATCTGGGGAGGGGCAAACGTCCCCGCTTCCCCAGATCCCTCGCTTCCCTCGGGATGACATTGGGATGAGCACGACACAAGATAGAACTGCCGTGTGATGAGCCCCCTCGACGGGGGAGAGTTAGAGTGGGGGTGCCCGTTTGAGCTCATCCCACGACCAAAAGAAAAAGACTTTTCCCGGTGATTGACGCCGGACTTGCGCAACACCATAATGGCCCAAATGGCTTAACCGGGAGGATGTCATGAAGAACGGATACAAAGTTATAGATATCGATACCCACGTGAACCCAAGCTACGATACCTTGGTTAAGTACGTGGAGCCCAGCTTTCGGCCCAGATTGGAGGAATTGAAGCCCTACCTGCGCACCGTGGGCAGTTACACCGCCTTGAGCTTGGCATCCATCCCATTCGACCGGTTTCCGGGCGAGGCGCCCCAGGATGACGACGTACGGCCTGTAGTGGGAGGCCGCGGCGCTCTGGAGGGACGGGTTTCCAAGACCTCGGGGCACCACCGCTTGGACCCAAGGCCCGGCATCAGCGACGAAAACGCCGAAGGCCGCCTGTTGGACATGGACATGGAGGGGCGGGACGTGGACGTGATAATTCCGGGCACCTGGGCCAACGGCCTGAGCAGCCTGGAGGACGTATCCCTCGCCGAAGGCCTTTACACCGCCTATCACAACTACATGCGCGAGTACTGTAGTACATCGCCAGACCGCCTCAAGAGCCTGATACTGGTTCCCTGTGCCGACATAGAGTGGGCAGTGTCGGAAGTGAAGTCCCTGGCCAATGAGAAATGGGTCGCCGCCGTCACGCCCATCCTGCCTGAGGGGATGCCGGTGGACCACCCAGCCATTGACCCACTGTGGGAGGTGATGAACGATGCCCACCTCCCGATTTTGCACCATAGCTTTACCTTCGAGGCGCCCTACTTCCCCGGTTACCGGGACATGTGGGGCAACGTGGCGGTGGCCAGGACCGCCGCTCATCCCTGGGGGGCCGCCCGGTTGTTGTCCTATCTCATTGTGGGCCGCATATTCGACCGGTTCCCCAACATCAACGCCGGCGCTGCCGAGGTCGGCCACGGCTGGCTGCCCCACTGGCTAATTCGCCTGGGGGAAATGATCAATTACGTTGCCGGCACCACTCCCAAAACCGATTACAAACCCATCGAATACGCTCAGATGGGACGTTTCCGGTGCGGCGCCGAGCCGTTCGAAGGGCCCGAGATGACCAAGGCCTGCATCGACCTGCTGGGCACCGGCTGTCTGATGCACCAGTCGGACTATCCCCATAACGAGGCCCACTTCCCAGACACTGCCGGAATTGTTATCGACTGGCCGTTTTGGCAGGACCTGGGCACCGAGGCCCTGGAAGCGCACATGTCGGGAAACGCGGAGAAGTTTCTCCGGTTGATCTGACGCCGATGTTCCAGTCTATATAGGGTTCGCAAACTTAAGAGGCTCCAACAAAACCATCGAGTGTCATTCTGAGGAGCGCAGCGACGAAGAATCTACCCCCAACGCGAAGGGAGATTCTTCGCTTCGCTCAGAATGACATGGTGTAAGTTTTGTCAGAAGGTCTAAGAGGGCGACAACGGGGCCTGGTGCACAATTTATGCAGGCCCCGTTGTCGTTGTGGCCCACCACCGAGGTCCAGGAGGTAAATCCTTGAGGTACGATGTTATTATCGTGGGAGCCGGGTCGGCGGGGGCCGTGTTGGCCGCCCGATTGTCCGAAGACCCCAATCGCTCGGTGTTGCTGCTGGAAGCGGGTCAAGACTACCCCGAATTCGAGCATCTTCCCGACGAGATCAAGTTCGGTTACGACACCCGCACCGGTGACCCTCCTCCCAGAACCCTTGGAGGACATCCCGTCAGCCTGGCCTCCAGCCCGCATAGCTGGCAGTTCGTCGCCAAGGCCACGGATATGGCCCCGCCCATGGCAGTGCCCCGGGGCAAGATCACCGGCGGGTCCAGCGCTATTAACTCGTCGGCCTTCTACCGGGGAGTGCCCGAGGACTTCGACGAATGGGCCGCCCTGGGCAACGACCAGTGGAGCTTCGAACGGGTGTTGCCCTACTTCAGAAAAATTGAGACCGACGTGGACCACCACGACGATTTTCACGGCGCCGAAGGTCCGATCTTCGTCCACCATTCTGATCGCAATTCCTGGCATTCCACCCAGGCAGCTTTCTTCAACGCCTGCACCGCCCAAGGTTTCCCCGAGACCGAGGATCACAACAGCCCTGGGTCGTCGGGAGTTGGCCCCGCGATCACCAACAACCACAACCGGGTCCGCTTCAGCACTTCATTGGGCTATCTGAGCCAGTGCCGGCATCGCCTGAACCTGACCATCCGCCCCGATTGCCTGGTCCGGCGGGTGGTGTTGGACGGGAATCGGGCCACCGGCGTGGTGTTAGACAGCGGCGGAGAAACCTTCTCGGTCGAAAGCAGCCAGGTCATCTTGAGTGCCGGCGCCGTGGGGTCTCCCCAATTGCTTATGCTGTCGGGAATCGGTCCGGCGTCCCATCTGAGCAGTCTGGGCATCCCGGTGACGCTGGACTCCCCAGGGGTCGGCCAGAACCTGAAAGACCATCCCAAGGTGTACGTCACCTGGAGGGTCAAAGATGGGTACCCGGTGGAAGCCACCCCGGCTCGCGGAGGAGTCTCGTTACGGTTCACCGCGCCCGGCTCCGACATGCGTAACGATCTGTCCATCGGCATGGGGTCCTTCGTCACTCCCCGGGCGAGGCCCCAAAGCGGCGGTGCGCACCAGGCCGACACCAGCCTGGCTTCGCGGCGGGTGGAAATGATGGCTGCTTTACTCCGTCCCCTGGCCTGCGGCGAGCTGAAGCTGACATCCACTGACCCTGAGGTACAACCCTCCCTGGACTACAACTACCTGGCGGAGCCCTTTGACCGGGACCGCTTGCGAGAAGCGGTCCGTATGTGCCTCACCCTGGCTGAAAGCGGCCATCTCAAAGACCTGATCGGAGAGCGCATCGATCCCACCGACGCCGATCTTGCCTCAAATGAAGACCTGGACCAGTGGCTGATGCGCGAGGCCACCACCTTTTCCCACATCTCAGGAACGTGCAAGATGGGTCCATCATCCGACCCCATGGCGGTGGTGGACCAGTACGGTAGGGTGCGTGGCATCGAGGGCCTGCGCGTGGTGGATGCCTCCATCATGCCGGACTTGGTCCGCGCCCCCATCAACCCGTCGGTGATTATGATTGGCGAGCGGGTGGCGGATTTGATCCAGCAGGGGAATTAACGAGGCTTGCATACACGTCGCTAGGCTGGCCAACATATCTGGGGGCGGTGGCAGCCAGCGTCAGGGTGCACCGAGGGGACCATTCCTGGTATGATGTGGCGACTCAGAACCTGCTCTGTGAGGAGAAAACGATGGCTGTATTGTCCGACGACAAAATCAGGCTCAAGAACATCAATCACATAACCTACAACGTTAAGGACAAAGACGCTGCGCTGAAGTGGTACCAGGAAATCCTGGGCCTGAAGCAGATACCCAAGATGGTGAACAGCGATCATCTATACTGGCTGCAGCTTCCCAGTGGGGCCATGGTCCACATCATCGAGAACCCCGATGCACCCTCCGCGCCGTCCCACCATACCGCTTTCGAGGTCGACGACATCGAGGCGGCACGCAACGCGGTCATGGGAGCAGGAGTGGAAGTCACGGAGATTCAAACCCGCAACGACGGCCAGCAGGCTTGCTACCTGAACGACCCCGACGGCAACCGCATTGAGCTTTGCACCAAGTCCGGGTTCGGAGTGCTGGTGTAGCGTTCAACACTTACCGGAGTCACCCCCACTCTAACTCTCCCCCGTAGAGGGGGAGAGGACTAATCCCTTCCCCCTCGATGGGGGAAGGTTAGTGCCTGCCCTGAGCGCAGCCGAAGGGATGGGGGTGAAGTCGCCCTCGTCACCTCTCCATCAGCCTTCTTACCATCCCTTCGTCCAGCTCCACTCCCAGTCCCGGCCCCTCGGGCACATCCAGATA
>JADFFS010000286.1 GCA_022568195.1 Chloroflexota bacterium
GCGTCGTCAGTTAGCTCCCGGACCACGGCGCGTCGCGGTCGCCACCGTGGCGGCAAGTTCATCGTCTGTCTCCCCTCGATGGCGCCTTGCCCCAAAACTGTCATCCTGAGAGCAGCGAAGGATCTCCCTCGCGCGGTTCACCTGGGGGAGACCCTTCGACAAGCTCAGGGTGACACGCTTCGGGCGCTTTTGAGGCAAAGCTTCTCGATGGGGGAAGGCTAGAGGCTGCCCTGAGACCGGTCGAAGGGATGGAGGTGTTACTCCCCGACCCGGGGGCGACGCCGCCGATACTGACCATGGTAGAATGGGTTGCACTCTTATCGGAGGGCCATCGTGGCCGAAAACATCCGCGTCAGGTACGCTCCCAGCCCCACCGGGGAGCCCCACATCGGCAACGTCCGTACCGCCCTGTTTAACTGGCTGTTCGCCCGCCACCACGGCGGCAAGTTCATCGTCCGGATAGAGGACACCGACCAACAGAGGCTGGTCCCGGGGGCTATCGACGTTATATTGGACAGCCTTAGTTGGTTGAATATCGACTGGGACGAGGGCCCCCGGGTCGGCGGACCCTATGGTCCCTACGTTCAGTCGGAAAAGCTGAGTGTTTACCGGCAGTTGGCGCAGACGCTGATCGACGAGGGGAAAGCCTATCGCTGCTACTGCACCAGGGAGCGGTTGGCCCAGGTCCGCGAAGAACAACAGCGAAGCAAGGTCGACATTCGGTATGACGGCCATTGCCGCCACCTATCCCCCGAGGAATCCCGCAACCTGGAGGCCCAGGGCGCGCCCTCGGTGGTGCGGTTCGCCATGCCTGCCAGTGGGGTAACCGGGCTACACGACCTGATACGGGGCGACGTGGAGTGGCGCAACGAGCTGCTGGACGACTTCATAATCCTCAAGTCCGACGGCTTCCCTACCTACCATCTGGCTGTGGTGGCCGACGACCATTCGATGGAGATCAGCCACGTTTTGCGGGCGGAGGAATGGCTTCCCAGCACACCACGGCACCTGCAACTTAACTACGCTTTGGGGTATTCGCCTCCCGCATTCGGCCATTTACCCGTGATCTTCGGACCCGACCGGGCCAAGCTGTCCAAGCGTCACGGCGCGATCCCATTGCTGGAATATCGGGACAAGGGCTACTTGCCCGAGGCCCTGGGCAATTTTATGTTGCTGCTGGGGTGGGCCTTGGACGACAAAACCGAGATCATGTCTCTGCAAACCGTGGTCGAGAGCTTTTCCCTGGAGGGAGTGACCAAGTCCTCGGCAATCTTCGACCGCGAAAAGCTGGACTGGATGAACGGCGTGTACATTCGCCAGCTATCCCCCGAGGAATTAGCCCATCGAATGCTTCCCTATTTGGAGCGGGACCTGCCGGGCGAGCTACTGCCGGTGGACGTGGACTACCTGGGGCGAATAGCTCCCTTGATCCAAGAGCGCATCAAGCTCCTGTCCGAATCCGCCGCGATGACCGCCTATTTCTTTGAAGACCTGCCCGAGTATGATCCATCCAGCCTGGTCCAAAAGGGCATGGAGCGAGAAGGCGCTTTAGAGGCGCTGCGGGCGGCGCTGGAGCAACTAACCCACACCGGCTCTTTCGAGCACGAGCCGATGGAGGAGTTGCTACGGGCCGTGGGAGAACGGCTGGGGCTGTCGCCGCGACAGTTTTTCGGTACCCTGCGGTTCGCCGTCACCGGCCGTACCGCCACACCGCCCCTGTTTGAAACCATGGAAGTCCTGGGCCGGGACCGGGTGCTGCGCCGGATTCAGACGGCCATCCAGAGGTTGAGCGAGAACCAAGGCGATGACCAGCAATGACCACTGAAGGCTCTGCGCCTGCGTCCGACTTTATTCGCAGCATTATCAAGGACGATCTGGCCACCGGCAAATATGACGGCCGTGTGGTGACCCGATTTCCCCCCGAACCCAACGGCTACCTCCACATCGGCCACGCCAAATCCATAAGCATCAATTTCGGCATGGCCGCCGAGCACGCCGGCGGAATATGCAACCTGCGCTTCGACGACACCAATCCCAGCAAAGAGGAAGTGGAGTACGTTGAGTCCATAAAGGAAGACATACAATGGCTGGGCTGGGATTGGGAAGACCGGTTGTACTTTGCCTCGGACTACTTCGACCAGCTTTACGGCTACGGTGAGCAGCTAATCAATTCGGGCAAGGCGTACGTCTGCGACCTCACCGCCCAGGAGATCAGGGAGTACCGGGGCACTTTGACCGAGCCGGGAAAGGATAGCCCCTACAGGAATCGCCCGGTAGAGGAGAACCTCGACCTGTTTCGCCGGATGCGGGCAGGGGAGTTTGAAGACGGGGCCAGGGTGCTCCGGGCAAAAATCGACATGGCCTCGCCCAACTTGAACCTCCGGGACCCGGTCATGTATCGCATCCTGCACCAGGAGCATCACCGGACCGGCGACAAGTGGTGTATTTACCCGACCTACGACTTTACGCACGGTCAGTCGGATTCCATCGAAGGCGTTACCCATTCGATCTGCACGCTGGAGTTCGAAGACCACAGACCCTTGTATGACTGGTTTCTAAAAGAGTTGAACATTTACCAACCCCAGCAGATCGAGTTTGCCCGGCTGAATGTCAGCCACACCGTGATGAGCAAGCGCCGGTTGGTGGAGCTG
>JADFFS010000017.1 GCA_022568195.1 Chloroflexota bacterium
AGCATTATAGTTGCAAACTCAAGCCAAAAAGTATAGTAATGCTCAAGAGTGTAGCTGCCTATTTTGGTTGCTAAATCAATGGTGGGCGACGGAAATACTGCCCTCGCGATTTCTTTATGTGCGATGTATATCTCATCGGGAATGGAATCAAGGATATACCTAGTTTTCCTTTGTACTACATCATCCATCTTTCTCTTTACAATATCAGGTTAGATTGATGAAATTAGCTTTCCATCTCCCAGAGCTTTGTGTACTGCCTTCTCTTCTTTATAGACATGGAGACTTCTGCCCAATTGGTCAAGTCCAAAGTGTCTACGTAGTCGATATCCGTAAGCCCCGTGGAGTTTAGGGCCGGGCCCCACAAACTCTCGCAATCTACTATTCCAAAACTCCAGGAATGAAAGGTCGTTCCTACCCGCCATGATCCAAACCAGCTCGGCGATAGCGAATGCGACATTCATTGGCGGGTGGCGCGACACCACCCATCGTTGTCTCGGATCACTGATGGAAATGGTAGCGTGAAGGATTTCTTGGGTTGCTCCACTCTTGCTTCCTTGTAATTTGACTGCGTCGGGGTTTACCATTTTGAACGACATTGCGATTTGCTGCCAGACATCGTCGGCGGTCAACCCCTCAAATGTTCTAAACATTCGATTTACCAACCTGAGGAACTAGGTTGTTGATGCCCCATTTGGGTGGGTACCAATAATCTATCGATTGCTCTGAAGGGCGGTAGATCTGCTTGATTCGTGACCGATTTCCGATTCCTTTGATGTCTGGATGTTTGAGACGGGCGTACTTGGATACTTCACAAAACAAATTCTGGCAGTCTATAAGCTGTAGTCGCCTGCCCCAGAGGGAGCGGAAATTGAGTCCTAGGCGTTCAAATTCGGCTTCTTGATGGTCAGTAGCCGCCCGAATGATATCCGTCCCGCTTAAACCGCGTAGGTCAACAAAGCATTTGAAAATACCATCCAAAGCGCCCGGTCCTGGGACGACAAAGTCCATCTCAGAAAAGTCTGTGAGTTGGCTGTAATTTAGGTCAATTACAAACTGGTACGCTAAAAATGATCCGATACTCGGATAAGAGCGGAGAATATTGAAGGCATCCCGCATCGTCTGTGCGTCACGGATCCGGTTGGGAACCTCCTCAGTCATCATTCGCTCAATCAACTTCAGGTGGTTACTATGCTTTCGAGAATAACCGAACACGCGGCCCGCAGAAGGCATTATGTATGCTGCCGAATAGATTGTTCGGCCTTCTACTAAAGCTTGGGCCAGGACTCTGTCATAGGAGTCAAACGAATACGACCTATAGCTCAGTTCACCTAAAGCTGTAATTAGGAGCTCCCAAGTCTCAATCTTGTTGAAGAATTTGAAGAGGATAGTTCGAAAAAAGACCTCTTGCGGTGACTGGTCACCTTCATAAATGACGTGGCGAATCAGGTATTGACTCACTCGATCTGAAGCCCGGTAAGAGTTGGTGAACTTATGGCGGCTTAAAATGGGATCGTTTGTCCACCAAGATGAAAAATTTTCGAGCTTGCGAAAAAAAACTTCCTGCCGTGCGGCTGCGAAGTGCCAGTAGGTGTCATAAACGACGCTCGGAAGTGCGAACGCCCGGCGCGAAAATTGTGAGATATGAGTGTTGTTGTTCGCGAGGAGGGCTAATTGGCGGTTGTGCAATCTGGTATGACCCGAGGGAAAAGTGGATGCCGGTCGCGGTAAAAAAGATCCTATTGCCGCCCACGCCACGTTCAGGGCGTCTTCAACTGACGATTTATTTTGTATTGTTTGTACTTGAGAGTGGATTTTTTCTCTATTGGCTAAATGCAGATAACCTTCACCAATCGCTTGCCAAGAATCTTCACCCTGGTTCGGAGAGGTGGGTATGCGCTCAACTAAGAAAACAATACTTGGCTTGATGCGCTTCCAATGGAGCTGCTCTAAGAGCCTATCCGAAAACTCCTGACGCCCGAAAGGTTATCCAGGCGCAAGCGAAATGCAGCATAGCCACATAGTTCTCCACTTTTTTCTCCCAGCGGATCAGCAGACGCCTGAACCGGTTCAGCCAGCTGTGGGTCCGTTCCACTACCCAGCGTCGCGCCCGGTATCCTGGAATGGTTGCCTTTTCTACTCGTTCCTCTCCCCGGCTCCGAATATGGCCTGTGTAACCCCAGGCTGCCACCAGCTCTCGCACTTCGGGATAGTCGTACCCTTTGTCCAGGTACATATTCTGGGGCAGGTCCGGGGTTGGCTCAGGCCGCTGAATCATGGTAGCTTCCAGCGTGCGCTCCACCAGCTTCATGTCATGCCGGTTAGCTCCATCCACTACAACCGCGATGGGCATCCCATGACCCTCCGTCAGCAGGCTTCGTTTGGTCCCCGTTTTGCCACGGTCGGTAGGATTAGGACCTGTCCCTTCCCCCCCCCAAGGGCGCCTTGGTCATGGCCCCATCCATCGCTTGACACTCCCAGTCTAGGCCGTGGCGGGCATCATATTCAATCAATCCCTCCTGCCATAGCCGCTCAAACACCCCGGCAGCCCGCCATTCCTGGAATCGATCATGCACCGTGCTAGCCGCTCCCAAGCACCGCGGCAAAGCTTTCCACTGGCAGCCCGTGCGCTGGATATAGAAAATCCCGTCCATACATTCCCGGGCCGATACGCGGGGCCTTCCTCCCTTCGGCTTTGGGCCTTCCGCTGGCAACAGCGGCTCAATGCGCTGCCATAAGGCTTCTGGGACACGCCAGTTGTCGCCTACCCCGGTGTTTTTTCCCCCGCACATCGTCTTCCTCCACACCCATTTGAAGGAAGATTAACATAAGTATAAAATTCTGTTCAAGGTATTCGGATAGGCTCTTAGAGACTCTAACAAACCTCCCATTACGTCATCCTGAGGACCGCAGGGAGGAAGGATCTCCCCAGCGGCGGGTGCATCATGTGCGGTTCCCGGGGAAGATTCTTCGCTGCACTCAGAATGACGGTTGCCGCTATTGCTAGAAGGTCTTGATTCCAGGCGGAGTCACCGGCTTTGTGCATGAGGCCGAGAACCAACAGCATGACCAAGGAGTGTCACCATGTCTCGCAATGATATCCCGTTTATGACGGCCATGGAGACGGCATCGGCCATCAAGTCCGGGGAAATATCGCCATCCGAAGCAGTCCAAACCTATCTGGACCGGATCGACCGGTTGGACCCGGCCCTCCGGGCCTACATCACCGTCTGCCGGGAGGAGGCCCTGGGCGCCGCCCGGCAGTTGGAAAGCGACCTGGCCAGAGGCACAGCGAAAGGACCGCTGTGTGGAGTGCCCATCGCCGTGAAGGACCAGTTCTGGACTCAGGACATCCTCACCACCAACGGCTCCCGGGTCTACCAGGAGTTCGTCCCCTCCGAGGACGCCACCGTGGTCGCCCGGATCAAGCAAGCCGGCGGAATTCTGCTGGGCAAGCTAAACATGAGCGAGTTGGCCATGGGTGGTACCCAGCACCCGCCCTACGGCACCCCAGGAAATCCCTGGGACCTGGAAAGGTCGCCGGGAGAGTCCAGCAGCGGCTCCGGGGTGGCGCTGGCCGCCCATTTATGCGCGGCTTCGTTGGGCGAAGACACCGGCGGTTCGGGGCGCGGTCCAGCGGCCTACTGCGGTGTCGTGGGATTGAGGCCCACCTTCACCCGCGTGAGCCGCCACGGCATGACCCCCATGTGCTGGTTCATGGACGCCGCCGCGCCCATGGGCAAAACCGTCGAAGACTGCGCGCTGATATTGGGGGCCATCGCCGGCTACGATCCGAAAGACCCCTACACCAGCCGCAGGCCGGTGCCTGACTACACCGCCGGTCTGGGTCGGGAAATCCGGGGCCTGCGCGTGGGATTGATTCGGGAGCTCCACGAGAGCAACGACATGCACCCTGACGTAAAAGAAGCAATAGAGGCCGCCCTTGAGGTTTTCCGGCAGCAGGGAGCAGAGGTTGGGGAAGTGTCCATACCGTTGATTCCCCTGGCGGGGGCGATTTTCGTGGGCATCGCCGATACCGAAGGAGCAGGCGCCCGGGACGAAATCCTCCGCAATCAGCCCCAAGACCTGGACCCGGCTTCCCGCACCAGACTCCAGTCGGCGGCCTTGGTGCCTGCCAAGGTTTACAACCGTGCCGCTAAAGCGCGGGTCGTCTTGCGACGCCAGTTCGAGGAAGCACTGCAAAAAGTCGATATCCTGGTTTCTGCCACAGCGCCCTATCCGGCGCCAAAGCACACAGACCTGACAGCCCCTTTCGAAAGCGCCGACGACGTTCGCGCCAGGTTCTTCTTCCGCCGTTCCTACACCGGATGCTACGCCTTGGCAGCCCTGCCCGCCATTTCGGTGCCCGGCGGATTTACCTCCCCAGAGCGCGATGCGGGGGCCCTGCCCATCGGGCTGCAACTGGGCGCCGCGCCCTTCGCTGAAGAGACTTTATTGCAAGCAGCCTACGCCTACCAGCAAGCCACCTCTTGGCACACCCGGCGGGCGCCGGGGGCACAGGGTTAGCCCCGATGGTATCGGGGCGGCACTAACCGGGACCTTACAAGGCCTCCAAAACCCTGGCTATTCGCTGGACACCCTCGGATACCTGCGGGGCCGGTGAGCGCATCAGGGCGATGCGAAAATGCCCCTCCCCTGAGTCTCCAAACCCCGAGCCAGGGGTCACCACCACGCCCTCCCGCTCTACCAGCGCCTGCGCCAGGTCGGCCGAAGAACCCCCCTTCGAAAAGCGCGGAAACAGAAAGGTCGCGCCCTGGGGCAAGGGACAGTGGACACCCGGTACGGCGTTCAGCCGGTCCACTGACGCCGTACGGAGCGCCTCGCACTGGGCCCGCCATTCCTCCAAGTGGTCCTGGGGGCCGGTGAGCGCCGCCGTTCCAGCCATCTGCACGAAGGGCGATACGAAGCTGGCTGTGTGCTCTTGAATTTTCACCAGGGGCTCCAAAAGAGCTTGCGGTCCTACAATACAGCCCAGGCGCCATCCAGCCATAGAATACGCCTTGGTAAAGGTATAGCTGGTGAGGGTGCGTTCCCACATTCCAGGGACTGCGGCAAGAGTCCGGTGCCGGTTGGAATCGTACAAGAAATACTCGTAGGTTTCGTCGCACACCACCAGAAGATCATGCTCCGAGGCAAGGCGGGCCACGTCCTCCAGTTCCCGGAGGCTGTAAACCCGCCCGGTAGGGTTGTTTGGGTTGTTGATTATCACCGCCTTGGTCCGGGGAGTGACATACTTTTTCAACAGGTCGTAGCTTAGGTTGTATTCCTCCTCTTCGCTTAGGGCCACCTCCACCGGAGTACCCTGTGAAAGCTCCACTTGTTGCCGGAAGCTGACCCAGGTGGGCTCGATAATAAGGACCTCGTCGCCTGCCCCGATGTAGGCATTCAAGGCGTAGTAAAGTCCTTGTTTACTGCCCGGCGTCGGCAGAACGTCGCCCCGGGAGTCCACTTCCAGACCGTTGTCCCTGGCCAGCTTTTCCGCCATCGCTTCACGGAACTCCGGCAGCCCACGGGCCGAACCGATGTTTGTGTGGCCATCACGTAGGGCCTTGATTCCCGCTTCTACGATGTGGGCCGGAGTGACGTGATGAGGGCTGGACTGGCCCAGGTCAATAACATCTCGCCCCTCCCGGGCCAGCTCCCTGGCCCGCTCTCCTGCGGCCAACGTCGCTGGTGGCTGAACCCGGTCCAGCCTAGCTGCTTGGGGTCTGGCCATGGCGGCTCCTCCTGAAGGGCGCTCAAAGTGGGCTAAGTTGGCCTATGGTATCATACGAGCTGACGGCGCCGGCTCTGCCTACCCAACCATCTGGACAGTGCTTGCCACCCCGATGCCATCGGGGCCACCGAGAATTTCGGATTTCGTGAGCGCCGGTGGCTAAAATTAATCAATTGGCTTGACAGTGTCTATCGGCCTGAATACAATCCGTACCTGAAGCCCCTACGCCGACAAGGTTGTGAAAGCCACGAGTCAAATCGCAACATCGCCACTCTCCTTTTCTAAGCGGAAAGTGGCCGAAGATAATTAGAAGGTATCTAACGGTTTACGACAGCCATAGATGGGGTGGAGGGAGGTGGCCGAGGAGGCGGGCCTTGGTTTCAGTGGCCCAGGTGTGGCCCCGACGGCATCGGGGTCTGTTGGCCCACGGGACCCTGAGAAAGGCCAAGCAGCACCCCGAACGCTCTCCCACCTGATATGACCATGATGCGAACCGTCCTCAGGCTTCTTAGCAAATACCCGGTGACCAACTCTTTGCTGGTGCTCCTCATTCCTGGGATTTCCCTGAAGCGTTGGTTCGCTTTGGGCGGACTGGGACTCATTGCCCTGGCCCTGGGGATAATCTTCTCCTTGAAGATTTCTTTGGGTCCCAGTTTATATTCCTTCGTGGGCACTCTCAGCCTTCGTGACGCCCCGACGATTGTTCGCAGCGGGGTGTTCATCAGCATCGGAGTCCTCCTCGTTGGTGGCGCTTCGGTCAAGCTCTTCGCGTCATTGGCCGGCGCCCGAAGCCACCGGAGGGATTGGCCGATTTTGGACTCCCTGTACGTCGATAGAGTGCTCGGCTCCGGTCCAAACATTGTGGTCATCGGAGGGGGCAGCGGCCTCCCTACACTGCTGCGCGGCCTAAAACATTACACCTCCAATCTTACCGCCGTGGTAACCGTCGCCGACGATGGGGGCAGTTCCGGCAGGCTTCGCTCCGAGTTGGATATCCCTCCTCCCGGAGACATCAGGAACTGCTTGGTGGCCTTGGCCGACTCCGAAGTCGTCATGCAGCAGCTAATGGATTTCCGTTTCTCCACCAACGGCCAACTGGACGGCCATAGCTTCGGCAATATCTTGATCGCCGCCCTGGCCAGCATTGGTGGAGACTTTTACCGAGGGGTGGAGATCGCCGGGCAGTTATTGGCAATTCGTGGCAAAGTCGTTCCTTCGACTTCCAGCAATGTGACCTTAGTTGGGCGCACGGTTTCGGGCCAGAGACTGATCGGGGAGTCCCGGGTGGGCACGGCCAACGAGCAGCTTCGGCAGGTGGCGCTCTTGCCTCAGGACGCTCCAGCGCACCCGGATGCCAAGCGCGCCATTGAAGAAGCGGACCTCATAGTCTTGGGACCGGGAAGTCTTTTCACCAGCATCGTGCCCAACCTGCTGGTTCGGGAAATTGCTGACGCTGTTTCCGGCGCCAAAGGCCTCAGGATGTATGTTTGTAACGTGGCTATCGATCCGGGCGAGACCGCCGGCTTCTCCGTGGCCGATCACGTAAATGCCATACGGTACTACGCAGGGGAGCATGCGGTGGACATAGTAATTGCCAACGATCGTATTTTCCAACCCCACCCCGACGGCTATCGGGGCCACCCGGTGGAGCTGGTGCCACCGGGGGCGTCGTGGGACGACGAAGCGGTCTGCGTTCGGGCCGATGTCATCGATGAGGAAAAGCCCACCCGGCACGACTCAATCAAGCTGGCCATGGTGATAGCAGGAGCGTACCGTGACCACCGGGGCAAACGCCGGCGCCTCCCGCGTCGCTGGCAGGGTCTGCCACGATTGTCAAAAGCTATAGGCAGTGGTAGTAGCGGCAACCCCGAGTCGAAGCTAGGCAGCGGCGCTCCTCAACGGACCCTGTAACGCCGATGACAACGGTTTATCAAGCCTGATATGGGTCCCCTGGGGCACACCGTTGTTTCCGGCGCAGTCGCTGGTGGGGTATGGGCCGCCACCGGGTCCATGCCCGCCGCGGGCATCGCCCTAGGCGTCGGGGTCCTGATGGACGTAGACCATCTCTACGATTACTACCATCGCTACGTGAAACGGGAAGATGGCCAGATATTCGTCCTGCTTCACGCCTGGGAATACTCACTAGTCGGCCTGGCGGTCTGGGCTTTCGTCTTTCTCAACCCCCTGCTGCTGGGGGCAGTCTTGGGGCACTTGGCCCACGTAACCACCGACCATGTGGCCAACCACCTGTCCCGCTATGCCTATTCTATTGTCTACCGCGTCGCTCACGGATTCGACGCGGCTTACATTTTTCCGTCCGGTAACTCCGTCCATTCCCACAAACCGGCGTTCTGGCTCTTGCAGCTCGACCGCCGGCTGGGAAACTGGCTTGAGTACCGGATCGAGGCGCTATTTCGGGGCAGCGTCCGCCGGGCGGCTCGCTCGGAAGCGACCTCCACACCAGCGGACGACTGATGCCTGATTTCGTTCTGCGCAATATCTCAGCCGAGCACAAGGACCGGCTGGTCGTTATGCTCGGCCAATCGCTCTTGGACCTGCTCAGCGGCCCGTTCTGAGGACACCAAGATTGCCAGACATTCACGATCTCGATGACCCCAAGACCTATTCGGCTATTGATCCCTCAGGACTGGGACGGCGGCTGACCAGTTTGCCCGACCAATGCCAAGCGGCCTGGCGAGAAGTCCAGTTCGTAACATTGCCAGAGCATTGGACTGGCAGCGATCAGGTAATCATTGCCGGCATGGGTGGATCAGCAATTGCCGGAGACCTGGCGGCCGACCTGGCCTCGCTGCAAGGGACTCTGCCGGTCTCGGTGGTGCGAGGTTTTCGGTTGCCCTTCACGCCCAACGGCCGCACCTTGGTCCTGGCTTGCAGCTACTCTGGGAACACTGCGGAGACCTTGTCCTTATTCCGGCAAAGCGTCGAGGCTGGGGCGGCGGTGGTGGCAGTAACCGGCGGGGGGGACATGGCCCAACAGGCCCAAGCCGCCCAAATCCCCGTGGTACCTGTCAACGCGCCCGGTGAGCCTCGCAGCGCCGTGGGCTACAATCTGATGCTGGTCCTGGGCATATTGAACCGCCTCAACCTTGTTTCGACCACGGACCAAGACGTAGCAACCGCAATCGGCGATCTGAGCCGGCGCGTCTCTTCTCTGGAACCCGGCGTTCCCACAAGCAACAATCGCGCCAAACAACTGGCCCTGGAACTACAGGATAGGCTTCCCCTGGTGTACGGAGGAGGACTCTTCTCCGGCGTGGCCCGCCGCTGGAAAACCCAACTCAACGAAAATGCCAAGGTTTGGGCTTTCTTTGAATCCATCCCGGAGCTATTGCACAACGCGGTGGAATCGTACAGCGCTTCGCCTATCCTCAGTCAGCAGCTAATCGCGGTGGTCCTGCAACCCGCCGCCGGGCGCGAGGAGACCGGCCAGCCCTACCTGGTGGTTGCTGAACTCCTACGCCGAGCAGGGGTGGAACACCGTGTATTGCAGGGGTCGGAAGGGCCGCCCCTGGCCCAACTGTTGGACATGCTGCTGCTGGGTGACTTGGTTAGCTATTACCTTGCCGTGCTGCGAGGCGTGGACCCTTCACCCACACCCACCTTAAACACCGCCAAAGAGCTTATGGCAGGCTTCTAGCCGCCTTTACCGCCCCCGCCCCCCTTGCGCACACCTGTCTGGCCAATCGGCAATTAGGGGTTAGTGCCCGCCGTGACCATGACCGTCGTTGTGCCCATGCCCGTCCTCATCCTCGTGGTCGTGGCCATGCCCATGCCCGTGCCCGTGGTGGCCATCTCCCGCGGCGTGGCGTGGCGCGGCCAGCGGCACGGCCAGCAGCACCACCGTCCCCAGGAGGTAAATGCCGGCGATGTAGATAAAGGTGGCTTCGACGCCCAACGAATCAAACAGCCTGCCGGCGATGAGGGGGGATGCGGCCGCCAGCACGAATCTAGAAAAAGAGAACACCCCCAGCGTGCTGGCTACTACCCCCTCTCCTACTATATCCAGGGCCGCCGCGGTCAGGATGGGCTGGTCGCTGAACAGGAATATACCCAATAACGCCAGTATAATGATCAGCCCTATCCCCTCACCGAAGGGCACCAGCAGCGCGGTCAGAA
Source organism: Chloroflexota bacterium (assembly GCA_022568195.1). Lineage (GTDB taxonomy): Bacteria > Chloroflexota > Dehalococcoidia > Lucifugimonadales > UBA3495 > JADFFS01. Next base: position 9,872 of record JADFFS010000017.1, read on the forward strand.
CGCACAAACTGATCAGCCCAGGGAGCAGCACCAGCTTCCGGCCAAAGCGATCGGACAGATAGCCCATAACCGGGGTGGACACGATGCCTACACCCACAAGTAGCGCGATATGCAGACCCACGGCCGCATTGCCGTAACCCAGTTCTGCATCTAGCCCCAGGTACAAAGCCAGGAAAGGAAGAAATGCCACGTGGGCCATGCCCCGAAGTCCGGCCACCACCATGATTCCCCACAACCGTGGATGTTCCTTGAACGAGAGACTGGTCTGAGACATCTGTTCCTGGAATCCGGTGGACCGGGATTCCTGCGACCCCGTCCGGCCGATGTCTCGAAACGCCCAGAAGACCAGGAAAGCCAAGAACAAGGGCAACACCGCGTAGATACTGAGAATTTCTTGCCAGGTCAAGACACCCAGCAGGATGCCCGTGAGGGCCGGGCCCAGAACGTCTCCGATGTTGCCGCCGACCCCGTGAAAGGATAGGGCCGATCCACGGCGGTGGGCGAACTGGTGCGACAGGGCCGCGGTGGCCGGGAGGTGCCACATGGAGGACGCCATCGCAACGATGGCCATACCCAGCAACAGCAAGGGGTAGAGTGGCGCTATCCCCATTACCAGCCAGCCCAGGCCAAACAACGCCATGCATGCAGCCAGCACCAACCCCCATTGGCGCCGGACCATGTCGGTCACCACTCCTCCCGGAAGGGCAATAATGCCTGACACCACCTCTCGCGTGGTGGCGATTGCGCCTACCTGAAGCCCGCTCAGGCCAAAGGTAGCGACCACCTCCGGCAACATGACAAAGAAGCTTTGAGAAAACCAGTGAAAGACCCCGTGGCCTCCGCTGAGGCCGCTCAAAATGAACGGCGCCGTGCTGCGCAATCCCCGGCGTTCTTCGGCTATCGCCTGACCAGTTTGGGTTTCCGCCATGCTGACGCCCCTTTCGTATTGAATCCAGAACGCTGTACGTACTTCGCCCTCCAACATCACATCCACTTATGTCATCCTGAGGACCGCAGGGACGAAGGATCTCCCCAGCCACGGGTCCAGCATGTGCGGTCCCCCGGAGGGAGATTCTTCTCCTTCCGCGGAAGGATCAGAATGACAGTTGCCAGTATTGTTGGAAAGTCTTAATCCGAGAACCCTACCTACCCTGACCGATTGATATTATACTTTAGAATACAACCCTTAACCGGCAGAGGAATCACGATGGTGGATAACCACGTCACCCAACGGGTGGCGGAGCTACGGCAAGAAATCAACCATCACAATCATCGCTACTACGTGCTGGACGACCCGGAAGTCGGCGACGCCGCATACGACCGTTTGATGAACGAGCTACGGTCGCTGGAGGGCGAGCACCCGGCGCTGGTTACCCCGGACTCGCCAACCCAGCGGGTGGGCGCCACACCGGCCGCCGGTTTTTCCCAGGTACAACACAGGCTGCCCATGCTGAGCCTGGCCAACGCCTTCAACCAGGAAGACTTGGAGGCCTGGTACCGGCGGGTGAAGGGCTTGCTGGATGACGCCGACTTCGACCTGATTTGCGAGCTTAAAATCGACGGCTTGGCGGTAAGCCTGGCCTATGAGAACGGGTCCTTGATCCAGGGAGCGACCAGGGGCAACGGGAACACCGGAGAGGACGTTACCCTGAACCTGAGGACCATCCGTAGCATCCCGATTACCCTGCTGCCTGCTGATCTACCAGCGCCGCCCTACTTGGAAGCACGGGGCGAGGTCTATTTTCCGCTGGAAGAATTTCAGCGGCTCAACCGGGAGCGGGAAGCTCTAGGCGAACCACTGTACGCCAACCCCAGGAACACCGGCGCGGGAAGCGTCCGCCAATTGGACCCCAAAGTAACCGCGTCCCGCAATCTCCAAATTTGGGTCTACGCCCTGGGAGATACAGGGGACCAAGCTCGTCCCGAAGGCCATTGGGAAAGCCTGGAGTGGCTCAGCCGCCTGGGTTTTCGCGTCAATCCCAACAACCGGCGATGCCGTACCATGGCCGAGGCCAACGATTACTATCACGAATGGCTGGAGAAACGCCACGACCTGCCCTACGAAATTGATGGCGTGGTGATCAAGGTAGACCCCTTCGCTTTGCAAGAGAAGTTGGGCGTGGTGGGCCGGGAGCCCAGATGGGCCATCGCCTACAAATTCCCGGCGGAGCAGGCGGTCAGCCGCCTGCTGGACATAGGCATCAACGTGGGGCGCACCGGCAGCCTCAACCCCTACGCCATTCTCGAGCCGGTGGTGGTCAGCGGCGCCACCGTGAGACAAGCGTCCCTCCACAATGAAGAGGACATCCACCGGAAGGATATCCGCGTCGGCGACTGGGTGATTGTTGAACGGGCCGGGGACGTGATTCCCCAGGTGGTCGGCCCCATTGTGGAACGGCGCACCGGCCAAGAGAAAGTGTTTCAAATGCCGGAGCGGTGCCCGGTTTGTGGCACCCAGGTGGTCAAGCCGGAGTCGGAGGCCATGCACCGCTGCCCCAACACCTCGTGCCCGGTCCAGTTTTTCGAGCTTCTCAAGCACTTCGTCAGCAAAGGCGCCATGGATATAGATGGCCTGGGCGAGCAATGGTGCAACATCCTGATCGGCCAGGGCCTGGTTAAGGACGTAGCCGACCTGTATCTCCTGGAAAAGGATCGGCTTTTGGATTTGGACCGGATGGGCGACAAGCTGGCAACCAAGATCTTGGCCAATATTGAAGCCAGCAAAAGCCGTCCCCTGTACCGGATTCTCTTCGCCCTGGGTATCCTCCACGTGGGCTCTGAGATCGCCGACTTGTTCGCCCAACGGTACGCCAGCCTGGACGATCTGGCCGCCGCCGCCGAGGCTTCCAACGGGGAGGAGTTGACCCAGATTCCGGGCATCGGACCCAAGATCGCCGAGAGCGTCGCCGATTACTTCGCGGTGTCCTACAACCGGCAGGTTATCGAAAAATTGCGCCAAGCGGGTGTCAAGCTGTTTCACGAAATCCAGCACCCCGATTCCAATCGGGGCGGCAGCCTACCCCTACACGGCAAGAACTTCGTGGTCACCGGCACGCTTTCCGGATTCACCCGCCGGGAGGCCGAATCGAGAATCAAGTCCATGGGAGGCAGTGTCACCTCCTCTGTGACCGGGCGGACAGACTACCTTGTGGTGGGCGAATCGCCTGGTTCCAAGCTGGCCGCTGCCAATCGCCTAGGGACCTCGGTACTGGACGAAGCCGCCTTCGTCGACTTGCTGAACCAACTGGACCCGGAGCCCGTCAGTTGACCCTGCACGGAGAGCCCCGGGTCTGGATGGAACAATTCCCGCCGGGGCAAGCTGTGCCCTTCACCATTGACCACCTGGGGTTGCAGTACTCAGGAGAGGTCATACGGTCCGGCCGGTGGTCGGACTCCTGGAGCCAGCCACTAACCGAAGATGTTTATTTTCGTATCGTACTGTTGGGCCGGCGGAACGCGCGGTTGGGTCCCAATATTCAAGACCCTCGCGTCGCTGTCTGCCAGCCTGCGCCCGGCCTTACCCGCCTGCGCACCCGACTGTCCGGCGAACTCGCCACCACCAGGGAAACCCAGGCCCTGTACCTGGGCCAGCGGCACCCGGAAGCGGACCTGATCAGCAACACCATGAGGCAGCATCAGGAAGAATTGGAGACCCAATATTTGGGTGAGGAGTCAGTGCGCTACTCCGAGGGGCAGATCTTGACAGGGGCCGGCCAACACCCCGATCCGGCCAGCATCTTTGCAGGCCTGGAACCTGTAGCCTGGTTTTCCCGCCTGGCGGGATGGCTCCTTGCCAGCGCCTACCCCGATCTGCCCATCGACGCGTCTGACTTTCCACATCCTATTGCCATCGGCGATGTGGCCAAATTGCATGCGGCCTTATTCGGCCACCCCGGCGGGTCTGCTGATACATTGAGTCGATTTGGGCCTGGCCTTGGGCTGGCATCCTCGGGTGCTCCCCTACCCACGAACCTGGCTTCCTGTCCCGTCGCCGGCCTGATTCGCGACCAGTTATCCAGCCAGCCCACCCCCGTGAAATGGGGCGAATTGCATCACTATCTAGCCCATCAAACCGGCCTGACCGGGCCGCTGGCGACTCTTTACCTGGTCTTGTATCTCACCGGAGAGTCGCCGCCCCTGGAGATACAACTGACGCCGGACCATCAACTCACCATGGTCGACGGCCGACCGCTACCGGGTGGCCGCTTGACCGGGGACTTGGTGCCGTCGTGTCTCTGGGACCAGCGTATTGGCCAATGGGCTACCAGCATTGGACCGGAGTCCGAGCCTCTGTGGAACGATGCCCTCCCGTATTTTTGGGCACTTTCCCCGGGTCTGACCGCCATTGCCGAGGGAGAGGAGTACGCCGCACAAGAGCGGGTCTTGTTGGAGGCCGTCATCTCTCTCAGAGAGGAACTGGACCTGGCGCAGGGCTTTCTAGCGTTGGTCAACCAAGATGCCCCGCTGGCAGATACCACGGCATACGCTAACCCCTTGTCTCGGCTGGCCGAGGTGTCCGGCGGCGACCTCGCCGCAGTGTACCGATCGTTGAGGAACCTTTACACAGACTACCGCGAGTTGCAAACGGACCTGGCCGGCCTCCATCACCTGGCGCAATTGAACCAATCCAAGGAAGACATATTGGGGGCACGGGAATACTTGGACCGGGCGGCGGTACCCGAAGATTTGCCAGATCTTTCCATCCTGCGCCAGTCCCTGCGGGCAGCTCTATCTACCGGGCCGCTGCTCCAGTCCTCACGAGGCTGGGACTCCATGGTCACCCAGGTGTCCCGATTCAAGTCGGATTACGCTGCCGTCTATCGCAGACACCATCAGGTGGTGCACCAGGGCCTGCCCTCTTATCAACTTGAGCTTGACGGGGCGAAACGGAAAATGGGGGCCCAAGGCCTATTGAATACCCTGGCCGAGCTGGGAGCGCCCACCGGCGATGACCTTTCCCAGCCCCTGGAATCCCTGGACCGGGGACCAGATTTCTGTTCGGCTTCACCGCCGGATTTGGACCTCGAGACCGTGCCGGTTTGCCCAAGGTGTTCTCTCAGCCTCGAATGGTCCATCCCCTCTCAGGAGTTAGCCCGCCTGGGTGCATCCATCGAGAGCGTACTGGGAGAGAAGAACCGGCGGCTCAGCAACCTCTTGGTGGAACGTATTCTCCATGGAAACACCGACCAACGCCTCGACGATTTTCTAGCCATGGTCCAAGCCAGCGACTTGTCCGCCCTGTCCAACACCCTCAACGGGGAGTTGCTAGACTTCCTGCGGAATTTGCTGGCATAAACACCGGCTTGCCTGAGTTGCGATTGCCCAAGATACGATTGATAGTAGGCCTGGGAAATCCTGGGGCACGCTACGCCGGAACACGGCACAACCTTGGTTTCCGGTGTGTGGACTTGATGGCTCGGCGTTGGGAAATCCCAGCTTCGGACCGGCGTGCTAAGGCGGTTTTGGGCCGGGGACACCACGCCGGCCAAGAAATTGTACTGGCAAAACCCCGAACATTTATGAACAACAGCGGCGAGGGGATCGCCTACCTGTTGACCCGCTTCGGCGCCCAGCCCGAGGACCTGGTGGTCATCTACGACGACATGGAGCTGCCGGTGGGCCGCCTGCGCCTTCGTCTTTCGGGCAGCGACGGCGGCCACAAGGGGATGCGCTCCATCATTGCTTCTTTGAAGACCACCAACTTCCCCAGGCTTCGTGTGGGTATAGGTCATCCGCCCGCAGGTATCGGTGTGGTTGAATATGTGCTCAGCAGTTTTTTGGAAGACGAGTCCAAGACCATGGACCAGGTGGTGAGGAACGTCGTGGCGGCGGCGGACTGCCTCCTGGAAGAAGGCATCGACGTGGCCATGAACCGTTTCAATTGACCGCCGCCGTCTCAATATGAGTTGCAGTCAGTCGAGTAGTGGCGGCATCATCGCCCCCATGGCATCGGGGCCATCCGCCGGTGCGAGCTAATGACCTCGGGGCCAAACTGGAGCCGAATCATGAACCAGGCTTTTCCCCCGATCTCCATCGGGGCGATGGTAATCGGGGTGGCGGTCGTACTGCTGGGCGCATGCACCAGCGGAGACACAGCCAGCCCCGATTTGCATCGGGGTCCTGGGGCCACCCCCAACCAAAGCAATGCACCGTCTATTGAAAGGAGGAGCGCTTCCACACCGGCTCCCCTATCTACCTCCGTACAATCAGCCGGCGTCCCAACACCTGTATCGGCAACCGGTGCGCCCCAGGAAGAACCATTGGCTCCCTCACCCGTCCCACGCCTCGGCTCACCGCAGCAACGATCTCCAACATACGGGCCCCTCGCCACGATCCCAACCGGGCCGAGGAGCGAATTTCCCGACCCGCCCGACGCCGACCGCTATCAACTGGCCGCCGAGCTTGTGCCCGGCACGCCCCGAGACGTGCCGCGGGTGGTTGATCTCGCCGGCCCCGATACCATCGGGGTCCTGGGCCGCAAGGACACCTTTTGGCTGGTGGACCTGGGCGCCCTGGAGATGTACCAGTCCGAATTTGAGCTCAGGTTGGTTACCCCTCACGCTTACTGGTACATCGAGGACGGCCAGTCTATTTCCCAAGTAGACCTGGAGCGGTCGGCGTCTCGATTCGAGGAGGAAATCTACCCCAGGGTAACCGGCGCCTTCGGAAAGGAGTCATCCCCGGGGATCGACAACGATCCCCACTTGAACGTACTCAACGCCCGGCTAAAGAGCACCGGAGGTTACTACAGTTCCGGCGACGAATACCCCCAGAGCATCGTTCCCTTCAGCAATCAGCGAGAAGTGATCTACATCAACACGCAGGCATACTCCATGGGCACCGCCGCCTACTTGAAAGTCCTAGCCCACGAATTACAGCATGCGGTCCACTGGAACCAAGACCCCTCGGAGGACACCTGGATCAACGAAGGACTCTCCGAACTGGCGGTAGCGGTGGCCGGATACGGGGCTAACAGCATCCATCGGTTCCTTCAATCCGGGCCGACCTCCTTGGTCAATTGGCCGGTGAACCCCGGACAGAGCCTGAACAGCTATGGGGCGGCTTCCCTGTTCTTTCACTACCTGGCCGAGCACTATGGGCCGCCTGAAGGCCTGAAGCTGTTGGTGGCTACCCCCGAGGACGGCGTTGCCGGTATAGACGCCTTCTTGCAGGCGTCAGGGCACAGCGTAACCTTCCGGGATGTGTTCCGGGATTGGATAGTGGCCAACTTTCTGGACCAGGATAAAGGAGTCTACGGATACTCGGAGCTAGACGTGGGCGCCAGGGTCAGGAAGTTCATCGACCGGTTTGGAGATTTTGAGTCCGAGATACCCCAGTATTCGGTGGAATACGTGGAGTTGACCTCCCTCACCGGGCCGTTGAGTCTCCGGTTCCGGGGTCAATCGGTAAACACCCTATTACCGGTCGACCTAGGCTCTCAGAATTGCTGGTGGAGCAATGCCGGGGACAACATCAACTCGACCTTGACCCGGACCCTGGACCTGCGAGACCTGGACCGGGCGACCTTGAACTACCAGGTCTGGTACAACCTCGAGGCCCAATGGGATTACGCCTATCTGGAAATTTCGACCAACGACGGGCGCACTTGGGACATTCTGGAAACCCCTAACACCTCGCCCGAAAATCCGGTGGGCAACAGCTATGGCCCGGGCTACACTGGAGACAGCCTCGGCTGGATAACCGAGTCCGTGGACTTGACAACCTATGCCGGGCGAGAAGTCCGCCTCCGTTTCCAATACGTCACCGACGACGCGATTAACGGCGTCGGTCTTTGCTTGCGGCAGATATTCATCCTTGAGTCCGGCCCTGACTCGCTGATCCACGGTTGGGAGCCCGCCGGATTTGTCTTGACCGACAACCGGGTCCGGCAGGATTTCATAGTCCAGGTGATCGAGGATGCTCCCGAACCTAGGGTCAGGCAGATGGCTCTGGATGAGGCCAACTCCGGCGAGATGTATATTCCCGCGGCGGAAGACCGTAACCGGTTGGTGGTGGCGGTGGCGGCCTTGGCGCCCAAAACCCGGCAGCCCGCTACCTACACCCTGACGGTGCAGCCGGCCAAATAGCGCCTTGGCCCCGATGGCATCGGGGCCAACGCGTGAGGAGAAAGGCGATGCCCCTGGGACTATGCGTTGTCGGATGCGGGGATTTCGCTCGAACCTTCGCACAAGCGATGCGGATGTTACCCGGCGAGGTGCGTCTATTTTTCGCCAGCCGGGACGCGAAACGTGCCTCGGAATACGCCCACGCCTTCAACGGCGCCGGCTCCTTTGGGTCCTATGAGGAGGCCGCCGCCGACCCTGATGTAGAGGCCATGTACATATGCACCCCCCATTACCTGCACCGAGACCACGTGGCAATGGCCGCCAGTGCCGGTAAGCACATCCTTGTGGAGAAACCCATCGCGCGGACCCCGGACGAAGGCCGGGCGATAATCGACGCTGCCGGTGCGGCCGGAGTCACCTTAATGGTGGCCGAAAACTACCGGTTCATGGCGCCGGCCCGCCGGGCCAAAGCGCTGATTGATGACGGCGTCATTGGGCATCTGAGGTTGATTCAACTCCAAGAGGAGGCTCTATTTTCCCCAGGCCGTTGGCGCAATCATCGCGACCTCAACGGTGGCGGCGTTTTCATAGACGGAGGCATACACAAGGTGGACCTGCTTCGCTACCTGGCCGGCACACCGGACCATATCTACGCCCTGGAGCTACCCCGGTCCACCCCTGGCTTAAACGCCGAGGACGGGCTGGTGTTGGTGACGCGCTCCGCCCGAGGCGTTGTTGGGGTGATCAACCACTCCTGGACCAACGCCCAGCGGGCCGGTCCAATGTGGGTATCGATCACCGGTAGCCAAGGCCGTATTTATTTCGAGGCCGGCTCTTCCTGGCTGAAGCATGATGACGGCCGGTCGGAGCGAACCATAACCCTTGGCGAGGACCACTATGGCCTGGCGCCCATGGTTAAGGAGTTCGTCGACAGCATCCGCGAGGGACGTGCGCCTGAGATGTCCGGCGCAGAAGGTCTGGAAGATCTGGCGCTGGTGTTGAAAGCCTACGAGTCCGTGGAGGCGGGCAGGTCTTTGCCCTTGGGATGATGGGCCATTACCGGGGGCGAGGACTCATTGTTTGTCCCTGGATGGGGGGTGTCTCGCTGGCGCCCTGAGGTTATAACATCGGGAGATAGCGGGAGATCTCGTAGTCGGTCACCGTAGCCCGGTACTCCTCCCACTCGATCTTCTTGTTGCGTATGAAGCTGTCGAAAATATGCTCCCCTAGAACGTCCCGGAGCAATGCGCTGTCCTCGGCCAACGTAATGGCTTCGCCCAGGCTGCTGGGCAGCGTCTTGATTCCCCGAGCCTGGCGCTCATCGGAGGACATGGCGAACACGTTGCCTTCCACCGGCGGCGGCACTGGGTACTCCTCTTCAATGCCCTTGAGGCCCGCGGCCAGCATGGCGCTAAAAGCCAAGTAGGGGTTGCACGCCGGGTCGGGGGCCCGGTATTCGATCCTCACGGAGCTTTCGTACCCCGGCTTGTAGGCTGGCACACGGACCAAGTCCGACCGGTTGATGTGGGCCCAAGAGATGAACACGGGCGCTTCGTAGCCGGGCACCAACCGTTTGTAGGAGTTGACCCACTGGTTGGTTACCAGAGTGATTTCCGGCGCGTGCCGTAGCAGCCCGGCGATGAAGCGCTTTCCCACGATCGATAGGTGGTGTTCATCGTCCAGGTCGAAGAAGGCGTTATCGTTGCCCCGGAACAGGGACTGGTGGGTATGCATTCCAGAGCCGTTCATTCCCGACAAAGGCTTGGGCATGAAGGAAGCGTAGGCGCTGCGAAGCTGGGCCAACTCCTTGATGACCAGCTTGGCCGTGATTACCGTGTCGGCCATGGTCAGGGCGTCGGTGTACTGCAAGTCAATCTCGTGTTGGCTGTGGGCGGCCTCGTGGTGGGAATACTTGACGGGGATGCCCATTTCCGCCAGGTTCAACACCGTGTCACGGCGCAGGTCGGCTGCGGGCGGGGCGGAAAGCTGGTCGAAATACCCGCCTTTGTCCAGGGGTTGGGGAGATTCCGAGTCCTTGAAGTAAAAGAACTCCAACTCCGGCCCGACGTAGTAGGTGTACCCCACTTTGGCCAGCCGCTCCAGGTTCCGCTTTAAGGCGTACCGTGGGTCGCCTTCGAAGGGTTCTCCCTTGGGAGTCCGGATGTCGCAGAACATGCGGGCCACCGCGTTTTGCCGGGGACGCCAGGGAAGGATGACAAAGGTGGTGGGATCGGGAAAGGCCCGCATGTCGCTTTCATTGATCCGAGCGAACCCCTCGATGGACGCTCCGTCGAAACCGACGCCCTGCTCAATGGCATCCTGCAGGTCGTCTACCGTGATGGCGAATCCTTTCAGGCTGCCCAGAATGTCGGTGAACCACAAGCGCACGAACTTAACGTCGTTTTCTTGGGCGCTGCGCAACACGAATTCGCGCTCGGCCGCCCGCTCCTCCAGCATGTTAACCCTCCGTCGTAGACCCCAATTGTCCCTATTGTAGCCTGCGGCAGTCGTTAAGGCCAATGTAGAACGTCATGGCAAAAGACGGGCCAAACCATGGCCAGGCGCTGGCGCCCGGTACTAAACGTCGAAGTACAGAGCAAACTCGTGAGGATGGGGCCTTAACCTTACAGTGTCCATCTCGGCCCGCTTGTAGTCCAGCCATGTCTCGATCAGGTCATCGGTGAACACGCCGCCCCGGGTCAAAAACTCGTAGTCACCCTCCAGTGCATCCAGCACCGCTTCCAGGCTGCCGGGCACCTGCCGTATCTTAGCTGACTCCTCGGGCGACAAATCGTACAGGTTGACGTCCACCGGGTCCGGGGGTTCCACCTCGTTGATAACCCCATCCAGGCCGGCCATCAGCATGGCGGCGAACGCCAGGTAGGGGTTGCAAGCCGGGTCTGGGAGCCGGACTTCGATTCGGCGGGATTCCGGAGTAGAGAAGTAAGTCGGAATCCGGATGCAAGCGCTGCGGTTCCTGGTCGAGTAAACCAGGTTTACCGGCGCCTCAAATCCAGGCACCAAGCGGCGATAGGAGTTGGTTGTCGGGGCGATAAAAGCTAGCAGGGCAGGGGCATGGTTCAGTATGCCACCAATGTAGTGCCGGCAGGTGGCGCTGATCAGCCCATAGCCGTTGGCATCGTAAAACAGGTTCGTGCCGTCGCGCCACAGGCTCTGGTGAGTGTGCATCCCAGAGCCGTTGTCGCCGAAGATGGGCTTGGGCATGAAGGTTGCCACCTTGCCGTGGGCCCGGGCGACGTTTTTGACCACGTATTTGTGGATAATCACGTTGTCGGCCATCTTGGTCAGGGTATCGTAGCGCATGTCGATCTCGGCCTGGCCGGCGGTGGCCACCTCGTGGTGATGCTTTTCCACCACGATCCCGAAATGCTCCAGCTTCTGTACGCACTCCGACCGCAGGTCCTGGAACGTGTCCACGGGTGGAGCCGGGAAGTAGCCCTCTTTATAGCGTGGTTTGTAAGCTAAGTTAGGGCCGCCCGACAAAGATCTCTCAGCGCCCGAGTTCCAGGCCCCCTCGTCCGAGTCTATGTAGTAGTAGCCGCTCTGGGCGTTCTGGTCGAACCTGGCCGAATCGAACACAAAGTGCTCTAATTCCGGGCCCCAGTAGCTCAGGTCAGCCAGGCCGCTTTTCGGCAGAAATTCCTCGGCCTTCTGAGCAATGTACCGGGGGTCGCGGTCGTAAAGCTCCCGAGTGTCCGGGTCCATTACGTTACAGAACATGGAAAGAGTGGGAATGCGGCAGAACGGATCGACCACGGCGGTTGCAGTGTCGGGGATCAGCAACATGTCGCTTTCCTCGATTGACTTGAACCCCCGGATACTGGAGCCGTCGAACCCATAACCGTCAGACAGGTTCTTCTCGGTGAGTTCACTGAGCGGGATGGACAGATGCTGGAGTGTGCCCGGCAGGTCGGTGAACTTTAGGTCTATGATGCCAATGCCTCTGGTTCGGCAGAATTCCACAGTCTCTGCGGGGGTCATGGTACATCCTCCTGAGCCGAATTCCTTGCCGGCTGAATCGCCGCCACATGCTCTCCCAGCGGCCAGGTTTACAGCTCGTAAGCCGATTCACCGTGCTGGGAAATGTCCAATCCGATGGCTTCTTCCTCCTGGCTCACCCGAAGGCCGATGGTGTATCGCAACGCCAGCATTATAAGTGCTGTCACTACAAACGCCCAGCCCATGGATGCGCCGTGGCTGCCGTGTTCTTTCGCCTGACCAGACCGCCGTAAAAAACGCCACCCCGGCGGTCATGAACAACACCAAGGCTGGGCTAGCCAGGACCCACGATATGTCTCCTGAGTTCATTCCCAGTTCCTCCTCGCGGCCGATGCTTTAAAAGCAGATTGGCTCACGCTGGCGAGGACCGGGCCGGCGTGGGCCAATCGAGGATGCCGAGGTTACTAATGAGGAGCGGAGGCAGGACTTAGCGATTACTCCTTTTGATGAGTATCTTGGGGAGCACCACCCACATCGTGAACAACCCCACGAACGCCCCCGCTGCTACGATCGCTTCCATCAATCAATGCCTCCAAATAGCTTTCTCTACATACCATTTTATGCACAGGTGTTACAGATACTTTGCTAACTTGTTAACTCTTTGTTACATTTTTCACATTGGCCGATCGGGGGGTTGTTGGAAGACGGCGGCAGCCGAGTTTCGAAACAGGTTTTAGAGCGCCTATACAAACTCACCGCAGAGACGCAGAGGAATCAGATTAAAGCTTTTCCCTACTCTGTGATCTCTGCGCCTCCGCGGTTATGTTAGAGGCCCTTAGTCTCCCGCCGCACCGGCAGGCTGGACCTCAGCGGGGTAGGCCGGCAGACCGTGTTCGGATATATCCAGCCCTACCAGCTCCTCCTCCCTGGTCACTCGGACCCCCATGGTGACTTTCAACATGAGAAACAGCGCAAACCCGGTGGCCAGACCCCAGGCCAGAACAACACCCATGCTGATCAGCTGGGAAACGATCTGAAGCACGTTTCCCGCCACCAATCCCTCGACGCCGTTGTTACCGTTGGCGAATATACCCACCGCCAATAAGCCCCAGAGGCCGGTGGTGCCATGCACCGAGATGGCGCTCACCGGGTCGTCGATCTTCAGCACCCGTTCTATAAACATGACCGACCCCATCATCACCGGCGCAGCGACGGCGCCGATGACCACCGCGGACCAAGGCTCTACATATCCGGACGGCGCTGTGATACCCACCAATCCCGCCAGGGCGCCGTTGCAGGCCATCAATATGTCCGTTTTACCGGTGCGCATCAACTGGATGTACAGTGCCACGGTCGCACCGGTGGCGCCGGCCATAAGGGTGTTCATGGCGTTGAGCCCTAAGGAGTCGCCGGGGTTGATGTTGAACCCGAACCAGCCAAAGAACAGGATGAAGGTGCCGATTATCACAAAGGGTACGCTGTGCCCGGAGATCAAGTTGGCCGATCCGTCTGCGTTAAACTTGCCTATCCGCGGCCCCACCACTGCGGCGGCGGCCAAGGCCACAAACCCTCCTACGGCATGCACGACGCCGGAACCCGCGTAGTCCGCCGCTGCTGGAAGTCCGATACCCTCCAGCGACCCCAGCCAGCCGCCTCCCCAGACCCAATGGCCGTACAGTGGATATATAATCGCCCCGATCATGAAGCTGTAAGCCAGATAGGCTTGAGTCTTGGTCCGCTCCGCGATGGCGCCGGCCACTATGGTGGCGGCGGTGGCGGCAAAGACCATCTGAAATACCCAATCCACGTAGGTCTGCCCGGCGCCGCCGTCGAGGAGGAAGAAGTTGGTGGTGCCGACAATGCCCGCCGCCGAAGTGCCCCACATCAATGCAAAGCCAAAGGCCCAGAAAGACAGCGAGGCGATGGAGAAGTCCATGAAACTTTTGGTCATGTAGTTGGTGGTGTTTTTTGCCCTGATCAGGCCGGCGCCCAGAAAGGCGAAGCCGGCTTGCATAAAGAACACCAGAAACGCTCCGAACATCCAGATGGTGTTGGCGCCCTGTTTGCCCAGTTTGTCCTCGGCGGTGATTTCCTGGGCGAAAGCGACGTTATACCCGGCCAGAAAGCCCGCTGCCAACAACCCGGCTATTGCGAAGGGGAGTATGCGCCGTAACCTTTGGGCGTTGGGACTGAGAATCAAGTCTTTTGTGAACATACCTTCTCCTTCTGTCACACAACAGGTATGTCCACCTTAGGACAGAGTTATTTCATCAGCATTTCCGAAGTGTTACGCTGAGATTGCCACGTTGTAACAAATTTATTACGAAAGGCTAGGGAACGGAATCATTATTCGGTAACCGGACCTCGCCGACGCCAATTCGCAAGGCGCCGGTTATAGCTGAGTATATTTGACAGCACACGGCCGTGCGGGTAGGATTGGGCTGCTTGCATCTGCCTGCCCATGCACGCATCTCAATGGGCGAAGCAGCGACGGTCGTTGCGGTAAAATGGGTGGGAAACCTCAAACGATCAGGAGGTGGATTTTGGCAGAGTACCTATTAATCGAGTCCAGGGACCCCTTTGAGTTCGCCGATACTAAATACATGTACGACCTGGCCGGCGACCTGTCGGGGAAAGGAAACAACGTTACCCTGTTTCTCATTCAGAACGGCGTGTTCTGTGCCAGGAGCAACGTGAAAGACAACCCTGTGATGAGCTTGAAGCAGAAGGCTCCTTCGGTGCGGGTAGAGGCCGACGATTTTTCTCTTCGGGAGCGGGGCATTTCTACGACCAGACTGGAGCAAGGTGTAACGGTATCCAACGTAGACAACTTGGTAGACAGGCTGGTACAAAAAGACACTAAAATCGTGTGGCACTGACTGAAAATCGCCTATTAAGAAGAAGGAGTATGTCGTGGCAAAACTTACCATCGCACTGATGGATTCCCCATACGAATCGGCTACCACTACCACCGCCATGCGAATAATTGATGCTGCGGTCCGCAAAGGGCACGAGGTCAACGTTTTCGCTTACGAAGGGGCGGTGAGCCTCACCATGAAAGAGCAGAAGGGCCATCCCAACCCTGTAAAGGGCACTACTCTAGAGGAGCAAAAGCATCCTACAACCGCCAATTTCGTCGCCGGCTTGATGGCTACAGGCAAGGTGGACTGGATCAACTGCGGGATGTGTGTCGACGAAAGGGGAGCCCTAGACTGGATCGAGGGACCTCGCCGCGGTGGCCCAGGGGATCTGGTCAAGTGGGCAAACGAAAGCGATAATACCCTCATCATGGGCACAAGATAGGAGGTCGCCGTGGCTAAGATTCTATCCATCGTCGAGCGGGCCTATCACGGAACCCTTGAAGAGCAGGACGACACCATCCTGTGGATAAGCCACATGGTTAAAGACGCGGGCGCCGATATCTCAATCCTTTTGCGGGGAAACGCCGTAAACTACGGCGTGAAGGGACAGGACGCCAGCGGCCTCAGCTTCGGTGATGTTAAACTGGATGTCCCTCCCACTCTCGACACCGACGTGAGCAACTTGATTGCCGCCCAGGTTCCTACCTACGTGGTCCGCGAGGACCTGGAAGACCGGGGAATCCGGCTAGAGGAACTGGCGGACGGGCTGCAGGTCATTGGCCGAGGAGACGTAGCTGACCTGTACGACTCCCACGATTCCATTTGGCACTGGTAGAAAGATAAGCCTCGAGGGATTCCGGCGGGAATGTGTTCCCGCCAACTGCTGACACCGGCATATCCTGTTCAATGGAGCAATAGGGGGGGCGCCCCGATTGTATCGTGGCGCCCCCCCATGCGTCTTGATTTGGACCCACATGCTTTGCATTTCGACATTCTCTCCTATATCATAATAGGGTAGACAGATTCGGGCGCTGGGCCGTGTACTGTTAAGGGGTAACAATGGGAAGCAACAGGTGGCTGCGAAATGGTTTCGTTTACCTCCTGGTAATTATCGGGGTTATTGTCATTTTCTATACCCTGCTGCCAAGCTTTGGCGGACGCAATGAGCTCCCTCTCACCACCGTTATTGCTATGTCAAAAAACCACGAGATCCGCGAGATCATGGTTGACGGCAAGAATCTGACCGTAATCCCAAGGGTCAACAGCAGGAACGGGTCCGACCGGATGACAAGTACAATCGGCAGGGACACCGATATTATTAACCTCCTGGTGGGTAGCGGTGTCGAGATCGGCCCTCCCGGTGGGGTTGAAGTTACCTTCAAGGGTTCAAGCGGCCTGAACAGCCTCCTGGGCCTGATGTTGAACTTCCTGCCCCTGATCCTCTTCGGCGGCTTGATCCTGTTCATGATGCGACAGGCCCAAGGCAGCAATAACCAAACCCTGAGCTTTGGCCGCAGCCGGGCCCGGATGTCGACCCACAACCGGTCGTCCGTCACTTTTGACGACGTCGCCGGGATAGACGAGGCTAAGGCCGAGCTCCAAGAGGTTGTCGAGTTCCTCAAATATCCGGAGCGTTTCACAGTCCTGGGCGCCCGGATTCCCAAGGGCGTTTTGCTGGTCGGCCAGCCGGGAACGGGTAAAACCCTATTGGCCCGAGCGGTTGCCGGCGAAGCGGGAGTGCCTTTCTTCAACATCAGTGGCAGCGAATTCGTCGAGATGTTCGTAGGTGTTGGTGCGGCCCGGGTGCGAGACCTTTTCAGCCAGGCCAAGCGCAACGCTCCCTGCATAGTGTTCGTTGATGAGATCGACGCCGTGGGACGCCACCGGGGTGCCGGGCTGGGCGGGGGCCACGACGAACGGGAACAGACCCTCAACCAGATCCTGGTTGAGATGGATGGCTTTGAGACTAACACCAACATCATCGTGCTCGCCGCCACCAACCGCCCGGACATTCTTGACCCGGCCTTGTTGCGGCCCGGACGTTTCGACCGCCGGGTGACCTTGGACCTTCCCGACATCAAAGGCCGCATAGCTATTCTGAAAGTACACTCCGCCGGTAAGCCCTTGGCGCCGGAAGTAACCCTGGACAACCTGGCCAAGGAGACCCCTGGATTCACCGGCGCCGACCTGTCCAACTTGGTTAACGAAGCGGCTATCATGGCGGCCCGGGCCAGCAAGAAATCCATCTTCATGGACGATTTCGAAGAGGCGGTGGAGCGGATAATCGCCGGACCCGAAAGGAAAAGCCGGGTCATCAGCCCCAGGGAAAAGGAGATGACGGCCTATCACGAGGCCGGCCACGCCCTGGTGGCTTGGATGCTGCCCAACGCCGACCGGGTACACAAGATTTCAATCGTCTCCCGAGGCAACACGGGCGGCCACACATCGCTGATCCCGGACGAGGAACGCTACCTGTGGACCAAGAACCAGTTCAGCGACATGTTGGCAGTCACCATGGGAGGCCGGGTGGCCGAGCAGCAGATTTTCGACGAAGTAACTACCGGCGCCAGCAACGACTTGGAGCGGGCCACCAAGGTGGCGCTTAGCATGGTCAAACGATACGGCATGAGCGAGGACCTGGGGCCACGTACCTTCGGCAAAGTACAGGAATTGGTGTTCCTGGGCCGGGAAATCAGCGAAGAGCGGGACTACGGAGACAAGGTCGCCGAGGAGATCGACGAGGAAGTCAAAGCGCTAATCAACATGGCCTACCGCAAGGCCGAGGAAATCCTGATTGCTCAAAAGCCGAGACTGGTTCAGCTGGCAGAGTACTTGATCGAGCACGAGACCATCTCAGGCGACAACCTGAACCGCTTGTTCAACGATGAAGAGCTTGGGGGCGACCCGGGCACCCCCGCGGTGCTACCCGATACGCCGCCCTCCTCTCCCACGTCGCCAGAGCCAGCCATGCCTCAACCGGCGCCTACGCTGGCCAGCAGCACCGACCCTGCGCCGGCCGCCGGTGACTCCGACGGTTGAACGGGGTTACTTGCCTGAAGCCGCCTGCCCTGATTCGGATGTCTGTTCGCCGTCCAAGGGCAACTGCCGGTAATAAAGCCCCCACTGTTGCATCAGGTCTTGTACCCCCGGATGCTTTAAGGCGACCAACTCCCGGAAGAAGCCGGCCAGGGCATGGGCCGGTATGTTTTCTGCAGAACACACCCAGCTACGCTCCGCGGGTACAACGTAGATAAGCCCGCTTTGGTGCTCGCAAGTAACCTGTATTCGGGTCATGCCCTCCCCGGGCGTTACAGTCATACCGAGGTCAGCCATACCGCCTAGCCTCCATGGGGCGCACAGTCCCAGAGTTTTTTCGCTTTCGGTTAGCGATCAAGGTGGGATAGATCATTCCGCCGGGTCCGTCGGGGATTATACCTCAGCGCCCCGCGGATTAAAATTGGGTTGTACAGCGCGGACGGGTCATGCACGGGCCCGGTCGCAGTGGTTCACGAACCAAGTTGATGATAGAATCTATTGAGGTTTCAGCGTTACCGATTCCAGACTTCAGCTAACGCATCGCGAGCAAAAACTACATTAAGGACGCTTCTTTATGTACCCACAGGGAGGACCCAGGACACCCGAGGTAGACTTCCAAAAAATCTTGGCCATGTTGCGCGCCAACTTCGGCCGGTTTGCCGGTCGCTTGGGTGGCGCCGGCGTGGGCTTGCTGGTGGTTGGAATCATCGCGTTGATGGTTGTCTTCTGGGGGGCTTCGGGTATTTATACCATAAGTCCCGGCGAAGCTGCCTCGCTACGCTTATTCGGCCAGGTCCAAGGAATTCCCATCAACGATACCGGACTCCACTGGTGGTGGCCGGGGCCTATAGGCCAAACCAACGTCGAGCAGGTGACCGAAACCAAGCGTATGGAGCTAGGGTTCCGAGGAACTGACACCGGCGCCATCTCCGCTTTCCCCGATGAAGCTTTGATGATCAGCGGGGACTTGAATATCGTCGACGTGGCCATGGTGGTCCAGTACAACATCAAGAACCTGGCCGACTTCCTGTTTACGGTAGATGACCCCGGAGAACAAACGCCGGGCCGTGCCATCGAGCCAGGCCGGCCGGAAGGGCGCACTCTCAAGGACGCCGCCGAGGCTGCTCTGCGCCTGGTGGTGGGCCAACGCTCCATCGACGATGTGCTGGTGCGGGAGAGGGAATCGGTGGCCGCCGCAACCAAAGAGCGGTTGCAGGAAATTCTTGACGACTACAGAACTGGTATAAACGTCATTAACGTGCAGTTGCAGGATGTAAAGGCCCCGGAAGAGGTCAGGGACGCTTTCGACGACGTGCTGCGGGGACGCCAGGAGCGGGACACCAAGATCAACCAGGCCCGTACCTTCGAAAACGACATCATCCCCAGGGCTAAGGGCGACGCGGAGCGGATCATAAAAGAAGCCGAGGCCTTCGCCCAGGCCCGGATCGCCAGGGCCCAGGGTGAGGCGGACCGGTTTACCTCGGTGCTCCGGGAGTATCGGAGGTCCGAGAAATCCAGGGAGGTGACGCGCCAGCGTCTCTACCTGGAGGCTATGGAAGATATCTTGCCCGGCATCACCAAAATCATCGTGTCGCCCGATGCCCAGACGGTGCTTATCCTCGGGGGCAGGGAAGGGATAACCCCCATCCCCCTTGGCCCTCAGCCCAGGCCCTAATCCCTAGGCTTAGATTTTATAGAGGCACTTATGAAGCTTTTGATAGTCGCGGGCGTCATCGTAATAGTAGCCCTCATTTTCCTCTACCCGGGTCACAGCCAGATAAAAGCCCTTTACATAGTCGACGCCACCCAGCAGGTGATAGTTACCCGTTTCGGCGAAGTAGTGGCCGTCAAGACCACTTCCGGTATCTATGCCAAGGTGCCCTTTATCGACACCGTCATCAGTTTCGACCGCAGAGTCCTGCGAATCGACGCCCCGCCGGTAGCCATGCCGGACAAAGAAAAGCAAAACCTGGTGATTGACTCCTACGCGCGGTACCGCATCATCGACCCCGTGCAGTTTAGAAAGACCCTTCAGACCGAGAACAACGCAACCAGCCGTTTGGGAGACATAGTAACCTCCGCCCTACGCGCTGAAGTCGCCAGGCGAGACCGGTTTGAGATTATTGGGGCAAAGCCAATCCCGGGTGAAACCGACGAGGGGCTTCCACTGATCGAAGGCACCGAGTCCCGTTCAGCGTTGCTTGAAGCGGTGGTTGCCGGAGTCAGACTGCGCATCAACGCCAACGAGAAAACCGAGGGTTTAACCGTTCCCGACCTGGGCGGAGCCGTCACCTTCAACATTCGATTGACCCAGGAAGTCTTGGACTCCGACAACGCCGATCTGGACCGGAACCCCAAAACGGGAATCACCGCCAGCGACATCAACATAACCTCAGGGCCGGACGGAGGAAAGACCCCCGGCATCGATGTGATTGTGACCGGATTTGACCCGGCCACCAATAGCGCCGCTTTCGCCTTCCAGCCTGATGAAACTCCGGAGGTGGGCAGCTTATTCAGGGTCCGATACTTCGTCGAACGGGATGAGCCCTTTGGTATAGATATCGTGGACGTGCGTATCAAGCGCGCCGACTTCCCCGACTCCGTGACCCCCACCATATTCACCCGTATGCGGGCCGAGCGCAACCGAATCGCCACCAAGTTCCGCTCCGAGGGAGACGAGGAGGACCTGAAGATCCGGGCTGGCGCAAACAAGGAACGCGAGATCATCCTGGCGAACGCTGATCGAGAGGGCAACCAGATAAGGGGTGAAGGAGAAGCCGAGGCCATCAGGATTTTGGCGGAGGCCTTGGAGCAGGACCCTGAATTCTTCGCCTTCCGGCGTAGCCTGGAGGCCTACCGAAAATTCTTGAGCCAGCAGACCACGGTAATTCTCTCCTCGGAAGCCGACATCTTCAAATTCCTGCAAGGTCCCGGTACCGGGGTGGCGCCCGCACCGTAAGCAAACTCCCAAATCAACCGCTAACGCCCGGAAATGCGCCGGCCTTCCGCCAGTCCGGGATTGGACTTAACCGGAGAGGTGATGATGATGCGAAAGCCCTGCTCCAAGCGCATGGGCACCTCTTCGGCGGTGGCCCCGGTGGCGCAGGGCACCCCGGCATCCTGACAGGCCTCCAGTATCCTCAGCAGATTCGCTTGGACCTCGGGATGGGACGAATCTCCCCGGTGGCCCATGGCCACGGACATGTCCCCCGGTCCCGCCCAAATGGCCCCGATGCCCTTCTCCTGCCTTAGTATGTCCGGCAGGTTTTTCACCCCTTCCGGCTCTTCAACGATGCCCATCAGAAGCATGTTGCCGCCGGGGTCCAAGGGCCACAGATCCGCGGCGTCGTAGTATTCCTGGGCCGTCAAGCCCCAATAGCGTGGCGCGATGCGCTGCCACCAGCCACGCTGTCCCTCCGGTTCAAAGTCGGTTACTCCGGGCACTTGCGGGTACCGGGCTGCCACCACTGCGGCGCGGGCATCTTGTACAGTGTTAAGGTGCGGTAACACCAGCCCGTATACTCCGGTGTCCAGCGCCTGTTTGATCACCCATTGGCTGCTCTCCCTGGAGTTTGGCGGTATCCGCACCAGCGGCACCGGGTCGGCCTGGAGGTTGCCGTTTTCCGAGAGGCGCTTGCGGTTCAGTATGAACTGGAGCGAGGTCCGCAGGTTGTTGAAGCTGAAGCCTTCGTGCTCCATCTCGATGATTACCATGTCGTAGTCGGCGTCCGCCACGTAAGTAAGGTCATCCACATTTCCGTTCCACACCAACCCGGAGCAAAACACCGGCTTACCCTGTTCTAGTAGGTCGATTACCTTGTTGTAGCGAATGTTCCCAGCCATGACTGTCCTCCGTTCCTCGCGTCCCACAAGACTTACCATGCACGAAAGCGGCGCACCAAGTCCGCCGGGTCGAACCTGGACTCGGATTATGGGACCCTGTTGAAAGATTGTCTACTTGATTTACGCTGCCGTTCCATTTGACGGCGGCAGGAAAATCACATACATTCTACCTGTCATCCAGCCTGTTCCAACACAACCCACCGCCGGTTCGATTGCCGAAAACGGCGCCGGTGTTTCGGATTCGATTATCATGCCCTTCCCGCCAGCGCCTGCTCGAAAGCCTCGTTCCTGACCTGATACTCGCAGTATAAACCTATGAAAGTCCACGAATACCAGGCCAAGGAGATCTTCGCTCGCTACGATATCCCCGTGCCCAAGGGCCGAGTCGCCGCCACCGCTCAAGAAGCCCGCCAAGCCACCCAGGAGTTGGGAGGGCGGGCGATAGTTAAAGCACAAGTCCACGCCGGCGGCCGGGGTCAAGCCGGGGGCATCAGCGTCGTTGATTCCCCCGAAGAAGCGGAGCAGGTAGCCGGTCAGCTCCTAGGCAATAACCTGGTTACCCGCCAAACCGGCGCACGGGGCGTACCCGTGGGCCGGGTGCTGGTGGAGGAATTGGCCGACATCCAGCGGGAGCTTTACCTGGCCATGACCATCGACCGGGTTTCTCGAGGTCCGGTGATGCTGGCCAGCGCCTCGGGCGGCATGGATATCGAAGAGGTTGCCGCCTCCCGGCCCCAGGACATTTACTCCGAGCCGGTGGATATGGCGATGGGTTTCCTGCCTTTCCAGGCCAGGCGACTGGCGGCTAAACTGGAGCTGGATCCTTCCCTTTACCGCAGCGCCGGCCAGGTGATGGACGCCATTTACCGCATGTTTTTGGACCTGGACTGCTCCTTGGTGGAGATCAACCCGTTGGTCGTGACCAACCAGGGACAGTTGGTTGCCCTTGACGCCAAGCTAAACCTGGACGACGCCTCGATGTTCCGCCACCAAGATCTCCAGGACCTGCGCGACCCAACCCAAGAGGACGAATTTGAGGTCAGGGCCGCCGAACTGGATATTGCCTACGTTAACCTGGACGGCGACGTTGGATGCCTGGTCAACGGCGCCGGTCTGGCCATGGCAACGTTGGACGTGGCCACGGCCGCTGGAGCCACCCCAGCCAACTTCTTGGACGTGGGCGGAGGCGCCAGCGACGAAAAGGTAACCAGCGCCGTGGAGATCATCCTGTCCGACCCCAAAGTAACCCGGGTTCTGGTCAACATATTCGGCGGTATCCTGCGGTGTGACATAGCTGCCAGGGGAGTAGTTCAAGCCTATCGGAACAGGGGGGCTTCATTGCCCATGGTAGTGCGCATGATGGGTACTAACGCGGAGGAAGGAAAGGCTGTTCTGCGGGATTCTGGACTGCCTGTTACTTTCGCCGATACCCTCTTCGAGGCGGCCGAGGCTATACAGCACGCCGGTTGAGCGCTCTCTATTGCCAGACCCGTGGTGATTTTGCCAGTGATTTTTCGGGTGATTTTTATGGGGAACAAGGGTGGAAATGGGCATTCTGTTGAACGAAGACTCCCGCATTTTGGTGCAGGGTATTACCGGCCGGGAGGGAAGCTTCCACGCCAAGGCCTGTATGGACTATGGCACCAATGTCGTGGCTGGCGTCACGCCAGGCCGGGGAGGGCAGCTCTTCGAGGATAAAGTCCCGGTTTTCGACTCGGTATCCGACGCGATCCGGGAGACTCAGGCCAATGTTTCTCTGATTTTTGTGCCCCCGGCCTTCGCCATGGATGCCATCGCCGAGGCAGCCGACGCCGAAATTCCCCTGATCGCTTGCATCACCGAGGGAATGCCCGTGTTGGACGTCGCTCGCGTTACCCGCTACTTGGAAAACAAACCCGTTCGCATGATCGGCCCCAACTGCCCTGGGGCAATCACCCCCGGAGCCAGATGCAAAGTGGGGATCATGCCCGGTTCGATCCACCTGCCCGGACGAGTGGGGGTCGTATCCCGCAGCGGCACCCTGACCTACGAGGCCGTCGCTCAGTTGAGCGAGCTGGGCGTCGGCCAATCTAGCTGCGTCGGCATCGGCGGCGACCCCATCATCGGCACCACCTTCGTCGATGTCCTGCGCCTATTCAACGACGATCCGGAAACCGACATGGTGGTGCTCATCGGAGAGATCGGAGGCACTTTGGAGCAAGAGGCGGCAACTTACATTCAGGAAGAGTTCACCAAGCCCGTGTGCGCCTTGGTGGTGGGCGCCACGGCGCCGCCCGGGAGACGCATGGGCCACGCCGGCGCGATAATTACCGGAGAAAGCGCCCGGGCCGACGCCAAACTTCGGGCGCTGCAGGATGCGGGAGCAACCATCATCCCCACGCCGTCGGACATCGGAGCCACCGCCAAGGCGCTTTTGCAGTCCACTGGTGGCGTAGTGGAATATCCAACAACAATTTGACGCCAGGCAGGAGTTGATGGCGCTCAAAGTCCCGTCGGTGATCATTCCCGGCGCCGACGCCGCCCACGCCACCTCCGCCGCCCGGTATTTGCAAGAGTGCTTGGACGGCTCGGTCTACCACGACGTTCACGCCTCGGAGCAGTCTCCCAACGACGTGCGCCAGTGGATCCTCCAGTTTCTGGGCGCCAACGCCCCGGTGACTGCTGCCTGACTGCCCTAGTTCCATTGCCATTGTGATTAGCCGCGCTCCCTGAACAGGGGCGGCGGGACGGAAGCAGAGGCGATTGGCTCGCCCCATGATTCGAACCAATATGGTTGAATACCAGCCAAAGTAGCTATGTTGCCTCTGAGGCCGCCTGATATACTGGTAGAAACGCTGCGGCACAGACTCGACCACCGGACGCCACGTTTTCAGGGCAACGGCCAACCCTAATCACCAGAAGGAAGCAGCCCCCGCGTTGGGCTATCATGCAATACGAAACCGTAATCGGCTTGGAGGTCCACGTTCAGCTCCTGACCCAGAGCAAGATGTTCTGCTCTTGCCGGGCCGATTACCAGACTGCGGCAGTCAATAGCCGGGTTTGTCCCGTGTGTCTTGGCTTGCCTGGCACGCTGCCCGTCATCAACCGCAAGGCGGTGGAATACACGATCATGACCGGCCTGGCGTTGAACTGCCGGATTCCCAGCTACTCCAAATTCGACCGCAAGAACTACCCATATCCGGACCTCATGAAGGGTTACCAGATCTCCCAGTACGACCTGCCCTTGGCGGTTGACGGACACCTGGACATAGAAGTGGACGGCCATACCTCCCCCATAGCCATAGAGCGAGTGCACCTGGAAGAAGACGTGGCCAAGCTGCAACACCTGGCTTCTTCCAACGGGGATTCCTACAGTCTGGTGGACGTCAACCGGTCGGGGGTCCCTTTGATGGAGGTGGTCAGCGCGCCGGACTTGTCATCTCCTGAGGAGGCCCGGACCTATCTGACGACTCTCCACTCCATATTGCAATACCTGGGAGTTTCCACGGCCAATATGCAAGACGGTAGTTTCCGCTGCGACGCCAACATCAGCCTTCGACCCAAAGGCAGCACCGAATATGGTACCCGGTCGGAAGTCAAGAACATGAACAGCTTCCGGTCGGTGTACATGGCCCTGAACTACGAGGTGGAGCGCCAGCGGAAGATACTGGACGAGGGCGGCCGGGTGATTCAGGAAACTAGGGGCTGGCTGGACGACCGCAACATTACCGTCTCCCAACGAAGTAAGGAGTACGCCCACGACTACCGCTACTTCCCCGAGCCGGACCTGCCTCCCCTGGTCATCGATCCTGCGTGGGTCGAGGAGATCAAGGACCGCATTCCCGAACTGCCTGTCCAGCGCCGTACCAGAATGGTTCAGGAATACGGCCTACCCGAGTACGACGCCGGTCTGCTTACCGGCAGCAAGGCTATGGCCGATTTTTACGAAGCTGCGGTGGCTGCGCGCCCACAACCGGGACAGCCGGCGGGCGATGCCCTGGACCGGTTTGCCAAGAACGTCAGCAACTGGATATTGGGGGACCTGAGCCGCTTGCTGAACCTGGAAAACATGAACATCGATGAGAGTAAAGTGAGCCCGGCGCACCTGGCAGAGCTGATCGGCCTGGTCGACTCCGAAACAATCAGCGTCACCATGGCCAAGACGGTGCTGGAGGAGGCATTCCAAAGCGGAGAGGCCCCTGCTAAAATCGTACAGGACCGGGGTTATTCCCAGATCAGCGATTCCGATTCTGTGGAAGCAGCTGTGCTCCAGGCCATCGAAGCCAATCCCAAGGCGGTTGACGACTACATGCAGGGGAAGGAGACAGCGTCGCGTTTTCTGGTGGGGCAGGTGATGAAAATCACCCGGGGCCAAGCCAAACCCGAGCTGGCAAGCGAGCTGGTGCGGCGAACATTGGAAGCTCTCAAAAGCAACTCCTCTCCTCCCCTGGTTTCTTCGTGAATCCGGACAGCTTCCTGAGGTGATCTCGTGGGCGTTTATCTAAATATCGGCCAAATCCTGGTCTCTGTTTTGATTGTGTTGGTCATCCTGATCCAGGTGAAAGAAGGCGGCAGCGGCTTGTTTGGGTCGGCCCAGTCGACGGTCAGGACCCGCCGCGGCCTGGAAAAGACCCTGTTCCAGTTCACCATCATCCTGACGGTGGTCTTCCTGGGCATCTCGATTCTAAGCGTCCGCTTGGGATAGCGGGCGAAGCGTTTCGTCCCGGTAATCGAATAACGCTGCCATGTCCTCCCCTCCCATAGTGTTGACCACCGACTTCGGTACCTCCGACCCCTACGCCGGTGTGATGAAGGGGGTGATCCTCGGTCTCAACCCCGACGCCACCATCGTCGATTTGACCCACCAGATCCAGCCCCAGAACATCCTCCAGGGCGCTTTCGTCCTGGGCGCCAGCCACCGTTATTTTCCCCAGGGGGCGATCCACGTGGCCGTGGTGGACCC
>JADFFS010000126.1 GCA_022568195.1 Chloroflexota bacterium
CCGCCCCCGGCAGCCGCGTTACAGATGGGCGATAGGTGCAGATACAGATCAGTTTGGAAATCAAAAACGCCGTTCATGTCCTCTATCTTGGAGGAACCTGAGCGGCACGTATATTGACCGGATTTGGGCGGCTTAAAAGTTAAGATTACATCGGAAGGTTGTCCCCAGGTATCGTCCTTCGGTAAAAGTTTATCCGTTTTTCGAGATCCGCCTTGTCTCCCGCATATTGTGTCTCTCCGGAACTGGTCACTAATACGCTGCGAGGCAGATCACGTCCAGGGTCGGTTTCAAAGGAATCCTCCTCAAGATTATACCGGGTACCCCGCTGGTTACCGAACTTGTCACCAAGCATTTCGTTCCATAGTTTGATGGCATCCTTATTGCCAAAATCACATTTTTCGGTCAATAAATAGACTGTCCATTCCCTGATCGTCGTTAGAGCGGAATGCCTCCTAGTCCCCGCAGTTCTGCCTTATGCTTGATGATAGCTTCTTTCACTACCTGCGCATACACGCTTGGAGATGCATAAGGTGGGTGGGACAGGATTTCTATTCGGGGAGGTCCATCGCTGAGGAAATTGACGACAATGTTAGCGCCCGCTGGCGGCTCCGGACGTTGCCAGCCCCAGAAATCCCCGTAAGCCCTTTTGATCCATTGCTTTTCTAGCTCGCCAATCGGAGAAGAATAGATCTCTATCCGATAAGAAGACGGTAGCGGATGATTGTCATCCGCGGTCGCCCACAGCCTCATGAACGGCACAGGGGTGCCATGGAGCAGTGTATTGTATAGGTACGATTCATTCAGGCAGAATCCTTCGAACAGGTCTCTGAATTCCTTTCCCTGATCCCAGTGAGACCCTTTTGGTCCCTCGGAACCTATCAACTGCGCATCTATATCCGGCATATTAATGCCCCGGTTACCCCATGGGGTTATGAATAACTCCTGGGCATTTGCGTCGTCCCACCTACACGGTTGGGGAGGCTCTTGGTGCCCTTGCCGATTTCTACGGGCTTCTCCAAGTGCAAGCTGAAACGTTTGATTCATGAACTCGTTGTAGTAGAACCCATCAATGTCTCTCTGGGTCCAGAACTTACCCCAGGTTTGTTTGGAACCATAGATGATTTGGTCCGAGAAAGAGATAACGTCATCTGGCTTGAGCAATCAGCACCTCTGTCTGAGACCGTCGTTGAATGCTCCGGGTCTTCTGGGAATCCCTACAAGGAAATCGGTTATGAGACTGATCTTCGCCTTCGCAGGTTTCATCGAACGTTAAGACGATCACCAGGGGACAGCTTCTTGTGGGCGGCGATGGCCCTTTCCCCGGCGTTGGCTTTGGCATACCGGGTGACCATGGCGTAGTTGTTCCAGCCGCCAAGCTCCTTCAAATCTCCCTCTTGACCCCCGGAAGCCAGGTACTCCATGGCGAACGCCCGCCTGAAGGCATGGGCTCCCTTGAACTTGACTCCAGCGTCGCCAAAACGGCGCTGCAACATCATCCTGAGCCCGTTGACGATCAACGGCTTGCCGGCCGATCCAAGCCACAGCCAATCCGATTTAACCCCACGTTTTCTGAGATACCGCTCCAAGGCTTGGGCCGTCTTCTGCCCGAAGGACACCCGCCGCTGTTTATCGGCCTTGCCGGTCACCATGATGGTCCCCTCTCGCAGATTGAGGTTCTCAACCTTCATCCCGCAAAGCTCCGCCGCCCGAACACCCGTATCGTAGAGCGTCATGATCATGGCAGCGTCCCGGAGGTTGTGAGGTGTTGCTCGACCTATAGCCTTGACAACGGCCTCGACCTCTTGGGGCTGGTAATACGCCTGAATCGTCTCTGGTATCCTGGGTGGGTCAACCCGGTCCATGGGATTGTCGACGCGTTCATCCTCCTCAACACACCAACTGAAAAAGCGGTTCATTCCGCGATAACGCACGGAGGTCGTAGCGGGCTTGTTGCCTTTTTAGTGGAGAGACGTGAGCCAGTGGCGCACGTGGATGCGGTCCATGGTGGCAAGGCTGGGGAGGCCAAGGCTCCGGGCAAAGTCGGAGAGCATGCGGATGCTCTCTTCGTAGATGTGCAGGGTCTTTTCCTTGCGGCCCCCGGCCCCTAGGGCCAAGAGAAACCCACGGATTAGGTCCTCATCCGAGATGGATTCGCGGTTAACATTAGGTGCACAAACATCCGAACTAGATGTTCTGGAAACCATTGCAGCCCTCCTGCTTGGGCCGCATTTAGCTTCGCAGAAGGGCTACCGCTTACCAAATGGCGCCCCAGGTGGGATTCGAACCCACGACCCGCTGCTTAGAAGGCAGCCGCTCTATCCCCTGAGCTACCGGGGCGCAAAGCGCCGGTGGGCGGTGGCTGATGCCGAGTGGTTAGCCGGTGGCGAGGGCGTAACCAGTATCCGGCGGCTGCTCCGACTGACGATTCGATTATATCATTCTAGGCTTGGACCGGAGCAGTGCGTCTAGGGTCCGTGACGAACAACATCAACATCATTCCAGCCAGATAAGATACTGCCAGCACCGAGAATGCCATGGTGAATCCAAAGCCCGCCATGAGAAACCCTACCGCCAGCGCCCAGACAGGCCCAGACGCGAAGCCCAGAAAGAAGAAAACGCTGAATGCTGCGTCGCGGTCCGCCTCGGGAAGAGAGTCGGCCACCAGCGCCTGGGTCAGCGTCATGCGGGAGCGGGTGACCGTCCCGTAAATCACCAAACTCAACAACAGGAGCGGCAAGAAAGCTCCCTGAAATGCCACCCACATTGTCGCCAGACCCGATAGGCAAAGGGACGCTTGGAGAACCCCGGTCCGGGAAGTCCGGTCCGAAAGCCATCCCAGCCCAACGGGACCGGCCACTCCCCCAAGCTGCATAGCGGCGATGGCCACGCCCACCATAAAGGTGGAAAGAGCTAAATCGTTGGCGAAGTGTACGGCCATGTAGGCCACCATCCCTCCGCCGCCCCTTCCAGCCCCTCCCACCATCATCACCAGAGAAACAAAGATCATGTTCCTGTTGTGAAAGACCCGCAGGTAGCTGGCCTTGCTTTGGAGCAACTTGGCTCTACTGGTCGACCCCTGGCCGGTGGCAGGATCAACGCGCTTTCGGAACAGGAAGTATACGAGCCCCATGGCGATGCTCATAGCGGCGACGATCATGAAGACCTGCCGCCAGCCCATGATTAGGAGCATGCTGACTGCGGTTAGGGGCGCCAGCAAGCTGCCGACATTGGAGATACTGCTGTTCAGGCCAATTATTTTGCCCCGGGCGCTGGGGAAGTAGCCCGCCAGCAGGCTGTAGCCCACCGGGTGCTGCGCGCTGGCGCCGACGGACGCCACGCTCCGTGTACCCAGGAAGCCACCAAAGGAGCTGACGAAGCCTGTAGCCAAGGTGCCCAGCCCCAGGACGACATTGCCGATGCCCAGTAGCCAAGTCCGGGGTAGGAAGGGCGTGGCGAAGCCGTAGAGACCCTGGGTCCCGCCGCCAAACAGGCTTTGGACCGCCAGGAGTACTCCCAGCTCGGCGTAACCAAAGCCCAATTCCGGCATGATCACGGGGTACAGCGGCGCCACCATCTGGTTCTGAAAATGGTTGACCGCGTGGGAAATGTTGGTCAGCCACAGGACCAAGTTTCGTTCCATGGCCGAGCCCACGGCCTCCCCAACGGGTTCGCGAGAGGCCTCAACATGTGAATCCCGCATGCTACCCCTGTCTCTCACTGTGCTTCCAGACGCCGCTTATCCCGGAGACCCGTCAAGGTTCCAGAACTTCGGGGTCTGCCGCTGACCCGCCAAACGCAGGACAGTATACTCCAGGCGCCAGTCCCGATGGTAGGCCACCAGGATAAACCCCCGCCATCCCTCGCTTACCTGTAGGGCGTACTGATAGCCTCCTCCAGGGTTTGGGTCGAGACCTGGATCTTCAACGCACCCAAGTGTCTGGCCCTTTTCCAATAACTGAACCCGAGATTGCCGATAAATAATGGCGTCCCGATTCGATCGGGACGCCATGTTGTTGCCATTGACCGCAGAGGTTCGCCGGAATTGCGGCGACTCAAAGAGCCTAGAGGTTCAGTTCCAGGATATACAGGCCGCCCTTGATCCGGTCTACCACATACATGATCCCATTTTCGTCCACATGAACGTCGTTGATGCCGTTGGCCTCGGCTCCCGCCGGTATCTCCGGCACGAAATAAGCAACCTCCTCGGGCTGGAAGGGATTGGATGTATCGAACACCCGGATGCCCGCGTTGAAGAAGGTTGCGTAGATCAAAGTTTCATCGATGGACGACGTGGCCCCCGGCAGATTCTCGTAAAGATTGTGGGCCCCGTACCGGCCAGGCCGGTTGAAGAAGTCGTCGGTGTCGGCCATGGGCAGTGTCGAAACGATAACCGGGTTGGTCTCAACGCGGTTGTCCATCAGCCAAACCAGCTTGGGGTAGTCCTCTCCGCCCGGTCTGACCGCCTCCTGGGAAACTACCAGCATGTCACGGCCGAAGAGGGGCAGCACGGTATGAGTAAAACCTGGGAAGGGTGGGGCGTAGTTTATGTTGGCGACCATCGTTGGATGGGCCTTGTCTGAGATGTCCAGGGTCACCACCCCTGAGTCCTTCCAGGCGCAGTAGGCCCGGTCAGGCCTCTGCGGGTACACGTTGGCATTATGGAGGCTATGGCCGGCGTCGAATTGGGGGAGACGGGCAGGCGGAGGCGCATCATCCCCTTCCTGGGTGCCTGGGAACCACCAGCGGCCGGCTTCGACGGGCTTGGTGGGGTCCCTGACGTCCAGAATCACGTAAAACTGGTCGTCTTTGGGGTTGGTGGGCCGGGAGTCTGGCGTTCCAGTGGATAGATGTGCGTAGTCACCGTCGGTCCACCACAAGCAATGGCAACCTCTCGACTGGGGGCCCTGAGCGTCCCAAAACCCTATGCGCCGGGGCTCCTCCGCGTTCCGGATGTCATAGACTCCCACCCCCGTGCCGGGCTGGTTGGGATCCGTCGATTGGTAGGCCACCAGCATAGTATCACCCACGATGGACAGGGAGTTGGACCGCAGGTGCGGATATTCCAAGTCGGTTTGGGCGATAAGCTTGGGGTTGGCGATGTCGGTTACATCCACGCTGGTGACATCTTTGGGCGGGCCTACGTGGGCCATGTAAAAGATGCGGCGGCCATCTGGTGTCTGATGCAACGCTATGCCCTCTCCCAGGTTGCCGTACCCGTTCAGGTCATGATGAGAAATGAGCCTCATGTTTTTGATTTCCTGCGTTTGTGTGGCCATTGTGCCTCCTCTCGAATCTAAATGTTACCAACGGTTAACAATGATGAATGACCTGCTGGAGAAATTCCCCGGGAGGTCAGTTTAGCACCTGTTGGGAGACGGACTGTGAGATGTGCTGGTCCTCAAGTTGCGGAACGTCTTTAGTAGTGCTAGTCGTTTGCCGCCGCCCCCTGGGGCAACGGATCATCGAAGGTGAATGGCAGGTCCTGGTCGCCGCGTCCCCGGAGGAAGAGCTCCCGGGCGTTGGGATATTCGTAGTAAATCTCCAACCCGTTGCCGTCGGGGTCGTTGAAATAGATGCTGCGTTGACTAACGTGGTCCATCAACCGCAACACCTCGACCCCGTTGGCGATCAAGCCCTCATAAGCCTCCTTAAGTCCCTCGTAGCTTGACACCCGAAACGCGATGTGGGCCAGTCCCACCCGGTCTCTGCCGCCCGATGCTGGAGCGGCGTTCTCCGGATCGTCCACCGGGGTAACGTCTATGGTGTGCCCGTCGCCGGGCAGGCTCATGAACACCCCGCCGTGGTCAGGGTCTTGCTCCATAAACTGGAATCCCAGTACGTCGATGTAAAACTTCTTGGCCCGCTCAACGTCCCGGACCCGAAGGGCACAGTGTCCAATTCTCTCAAGGTTAACAGGCACGGGAACCTCCTTGTGGTTGAAATCGTGAATGAAATCGTTTGGCCGACAGTTCCTCTACGCCGGTCCCAAACACCGGGCCATCGGCTCCTAAAATCATGCCGGGCACCTGGATGGCCCGATTATAGATGTGCCTGGAAAGGCGGTCAACACACCACCGCCGCCCCTGGCGCACCAGCATAAACCTATGGCATTCCAGGTTGACCAAGCAATGTACGCCAACTATACTGCCAACCTAAATCCCCAACCTGAATCCAAGGTAACCAGGGCGTGGGATGCCACGCCTATGCACCCAGGGCACCCAGGCGATCTGCCTGGCAACGAACCCGCAGGAGTTAGAGATGCCAAGGCTAGACCAATTGAGTGAAATCCAAAGGCAAAGCGCCCTGTATTTCCCTTGCCTGGAACACGATGACGCTCCGTGGGCACCCATGGCAAAGGACCTGTCCCAAAGCAAGCTGACCCTGGTGACTTCCGCCGGCCTTCATCTGCGCGGCGACCGTCCATTCCGCGGAGGGGACACCTCTTACCGGGTCATACCCTCCAGCGCGCAAGCGGCAGATATCATCGAAAGCCACACCAGCATTGGATTCGACCACTCGGGCGTCTACCGGGACATCAACCTGGCGTTCCCCATCGACCGGCTCCGGGAGTTGGCCGGTCAGGGGGCCATAGGCAGCCTGGCCGACAATTACTACTCCTTCATGGGCGCCCACAGGGACCCACGTAAGATCATCGAGGAAAGCGGCCCTGAAGTGGCCCGGATTCTTCGCGCCCAAGGCGTGGATGTGGCGTTGCTGGTCCCCATTTGACCCCTGTGCACCCACACCGTGAGTGTGCTGGCGCGGGTTTTCGAGGAGCATGGTATCAGCACTCTGGTTGTTGCCCTGGTGCGGGAGCACGCGGAGAAGGTCAAACCCTCTCGCGCCCTTTTCGTGCCCTTCCCTTATGGCTACCCCCTGGGCAAGCCCAACGATGCTGAATTCCAGCACCGGGTGTTGGCGGCAACATTTGACTTATTGTCTCGTTCGGCCGGCCCGGTGCTGGAAGATTTCCCGGAAGAGACCGGAACCACGGACCTGCCGCAGGCCTCTTCGATAACCGGCTCCGCAGACCCCATCAAGGGGGACCCGGCCAATGAGGTTACCGCCCTGCGGGCATTCTACGAACGTTGGGTGGAAGCCCAGGGCGGCCGCAGCGCAGTGGGACTGAGCGGCATACCCCAGCGGCGCTTTCGAGGGATGGTCAGGTTCATGCAGAGCTATGCCCGGGGCGAAGAGGTCGACATGAAGGAGCGGCCCGAGGACGTGCCCCTAGCCCAATTCATCCGCTACTGCGTGGACGACCTTAAAGCCTTCTTTTTCGAGGCCCGCATGGCCCAAAGGCCCGACACCGAGCCGCCGGAGCTGCACACCTGGTTCTGGGGTGAGACCGCCGCCGGCCAGATGGTTGCGGGCATCGCCGAGCACATGAAGTCCTCCGGGGATGCGGCGCTGGAACGCATCGCCAACGGTATCGCACGTTAGAAGTTCGCCACCGCCCTGATGGCGGCGGGGCGGCGGAATCAAATCCCCCAAACCCGTTAACAAAGGTGAACAAGAAAGGAATGTCTCATCAAGGAAGCCGTCCTGGGCCGGCTGTATGACAGCTTGGTGGAGCAGGGGATCGTCCGCATTGACGGCGTGGCCGCGGGCTAAGACCGGTACCTCGTACACAGGGTCGCAGTAGATGCGGCAAAATCTTTGTTCAAAGACAAGACTCCGTCATCGGCACTCGAAAGGCCGACAACCTGCAAGGTAGGGACTCAATGGCGGAAAGGACGCCAGCAACCAGTGGGTGGAAGACGCACCCATTGTACATGCGGGTCGCTGTCGCAGGGCTCCTGCTTTATGCCCTGGTGACCCTGTTTTTCGCCGTCCTCAGCATGATCGACGGTGAGGCATCTACAATAGGGGTTTTTATCATTTTCATAGTGCTGTCGGTGATCTTTGCTGGCCTGATGTGGCGGTTTGGCAAGTGGGCATTGGTGGCCGCTGCGCTATGGGGATTAGTCAATCTAGGGTTGTGGGGGTGGCTTGTGATCCTTGCTCTCAGCTATCCCCACAGCTTTTTCGACTTCGTCCTGCCACTTCTATTGACAGTCGGGGCGCTACTGGCGGCGGTGGGGGCCACTGTCGCGTTTGTTCAGCAGCGCCGCGGCACCACACGAACCTCAGCCACACGCGCCGAGCAGAGGACCTTTGGAGCTTTTGCCGTGTTCTTGCTGGTGCTTGTTATTGTTTCGGGCATTCTCCATATCACGGGGCTAACCACCGTATCTACTGAAGCTGAATCCGGGGCGACCGTGGTGGAAATGAAGAACAGCTACTTGGCGCCAGACCGTCTGGAAATACCGGTGGGGGAAACGGCGCGGCTCGTGGTTAAAAACAATGACTTCTTTGTACATACATTCGAGCTAGACGAGTTGGGAGTTAAACACACAGTTTTGCCGTTCAGCGAACTACTGATCGAGTTGCGGCCAACCAACACCGGTGAGTTCACTTTTCGATCCAAAGCGCGGATGACCGGCGATATGGAGGGGACACTGGTGGTTACGCAATAGGCTCGCTTGGATAGGTTCTTTATAATCAGCGGTATGAGCTAAACAACCATGGGTAGGCAAGGCGGATACGGTGCTGTCGCCCGATGTACGCTGGTCGCAGGCCAGAAAATCGTGACGCCGATACTATGAGCTGAGGCCGGCCGCGCCCATACTAACCAGAAATCTTAGAGAGGACGGGAATTACCATGGGTTGGTCCACACATCATCCGACGGGGCTGATCTACTACGCTCCCCAGCACGCCTACCGGGGCTACACCCTGACGGCAAACTCGCGAGGCAGCACCGACTCCTACCTGATCGACATGGAGGGGCGGGTCTGCCACCGTTGGCACCTGGATGAAGGCCTGGGTTATGGATACCTCCTAGATAATGGACACCTGCTGGCAAGAACCAACCGGGCCAACACGGGGGGAGCAGACCAACCGTCTAGGGGCGCCAGGACCGCCGTGGGGGCGATAGTCGAGCTGGATTGGGACAGCAACCTGGTGTGGGCCTACCGCAACCCCATGGTGCACCACGACTTTCAGCGGCTGCCCAACGGCAACACTTTGGTGCTGGAGTTTCAAGAGATGCCCGCCGAGCTGGCCGCCCAGGTCAAGGGCGGCATCCAGCCCGAAGATGCATCGGAGCCCATGCTGGGGGACGTGGTACACGAGGTGACTCCCCAAGGAGAAACGGTGAATAGCTGGCGTTCTTGGGAACACTTGAACGTCGAAGAGGACGTGATCTGCTTCTTGGAAAACCGGTATGAGTGGACCCACCAGAACTCGTTGAACGTGACCAAAGACGGGGACCTGCTGGTCAGCTTCCGGCAGACCAGCACCGTGGGCATCGTTGACCGTGTAAGCGGGGAATTCACCTGGAAGTGGGGGCCTGGGGAAATTTCCCATCAGCACAATCCCACCTACCTGGACAACGGGCACGTGCTTATTTTCGACAACGGCCCCCATCATGTTGGCGCCTCGTTCTCTCGCGTTATCGAGGTGGACCCCAACAACAACGAGATAGCCTGGGAATATCTTGGCGACCCACCGATTTCCTTTTACAGCTACCACATCAGCGGCGCGGAACGGTTGCCCAACGGGAACACCCTGATTTGCGAGGGCGCTCCCGGCCGGGCCTTCGAGGTAACGCCCAACAAAGAGATCGTTTGGGAGTACATTCACCCGTTTCACTCCGCGGGCAACACGGGCCTGGGCGGGGACGCCGCAACGGTGGGCAACTCGATGTTTCGCGTCCACAGATATGGTCCCGACCACCCGGCGTTGCAGGGCCGTGACCTTGACCCATCACGCCACGCTAACTTGAACCGGATATATGCCGGTGGGTAATTCAGCCCCCGGCCACTATCCCAGTGTTTGAAACAATGTGGAAAGTGTTGGCTGCCGCGAAGTTTCAACCCGTGGCTTCCTTTGGACGGGGAAACGGGGGAGGGATGAACGCCACCAGAAACACGGGCTAGCGGTATTGGTGGCGTTAAGTTGGTCGAACTACAATGAAAACAAAAAATGGGCCCAGGGGAGTAACCCCTGGGCCCATTAGAGTCCTATACACCCTATTTACGAAACTTTGTTTATAACCCGCCTACCTCCTGGCTCTCGTCGAAGATCATCGCTTGGGGAGCAGTCAGCTTCGACACGGGGTAGTTACCAGCCTCCTGGCTCTCGTCGAAGATCATTCCTTGGGTAGAAGTCCGCTTGGACACCGGGTAGTTACCAGCCTCCTGGCTCTCGTCGAAGATCATTCCTTGGGTAGAAGTCCGCTTGG
>JADFFS010000287.1 GCA_022568195.1 Chloroflexota bacterium
TACACCAACAAGGTCAGTTCGCTCCCGGCCCAGTTGGTAGACATCGAGGACGAGGGCGGCACCGGCCGGATGTTCGAGCCATGGGAGTTCTCCAACCGGGGTGGTGAGAACGAGCAGGCAAACATCTTTCCGGAGGTAGAGCTTTAACCAGACTTCCTTCTTCACTCAGCCGGTGACTGGAGGGGGTCGGGGCCACCCCGATTGCATCGGGGTGGCCCCTATTTTTTGGCAATCAGCCCATCTCCCGTCCCAGCCAGCGCACCACGTTTTTGACGAACTGGGCGTTGTCTCCGTGGCCTATCAGCCCCGGCCCCGGCACGGTGGTGCCCTCGTCGCCGATGAAGCCCGAGTCGGCCACGGTCACCAACCGGCCTTCGATCGACAGGCTACCGGCTGTTTGTGGGTCCAGGGCATGGGCGAACAAGCGGTTTTGAGGCGAGTTACCGTTGCGCAGGTCCACCATGTCTTGGGACAGAGATACCAGTGGGTGGCCGAAACCCTCAGCCACGATGCTGCTGCAATTGTTTATCACGATGGTCTTTACCGCATCTTCCTCTCCGTGCCCACCGATAATCGGATGGGAGGCCAGAAAATCCTTCCCACACAACACGGAAAGCTCGACGCCCGCCGGATTCTGGAACCAGCTGCACTCTATGTTGACCCCAAACAGGTGGCCCACCTGAGCGTCGTATTGGGTCATGTCATGGGGATTGCTCCCAGGCAGGTCCCCGTGGTTGGACATCAGCAACAGGCCTCCTCCCAGCCGAACGAAATCCCAAATCCATGTGAGTTCTTGGCCGGAGTAGGCGACCTCCGCCGGATACCGGGTGGTGATAACCAGCACGGTGTGGTCCCGCAATTCTTTCCACGTCAGCGTGGGACCGGAGGAGAAGCTCACGGAGCAATCGGGGATGGACTCCAGAATAGATAGGAACCTGGCAAGGCGCCTGTGGCCGGCCAAGTGAACCTGGGCCTGGAGCCCCATGCTGTCGAGAAGGACTTTCATAGCGTGGAGCGGCCGGTATCTTCCAAGCCTGCAGGGATTAAATTTGTGCTTCTAGCCACAGGCCGGCGGGACGAATAAGGTGGCATACCTTCCAGCTTGACCCACGTTGCGTGGCGTCCAGTTGGTGTTGTCCGGGTCAAAAGCCAGAACCTCGCGGGCCCGTTGGCGGACAACCTGTCGAACCTGATCGGTCAAGGCTTGTTCTCCTTCGTCCAGGAGCCGTTCGATCTGACGTTTTAGCCGGTCGCTGGCATGATGGGGCGATAGTAACGTGGGCCGGGGAGCCGTGTCCACAAGTTGACTGCCCATACCTGGCCCGGTACCATCTTGGTAACTTGGGCGTTCCCGGCGCCAGGAAGTGAAGCGATGTCCACTTTACCCATTCAGACCGATATCGAAAACCCGGACATCAACCGTGATTCCGAAGGCGGCCAGACTGCGGTAGTCTTCAGGGGTGATGGGGAGCCGTTGCCGCCGGATGTGCTGCTGCGCCAGCTAGCGGTGGTGGAAGCGGAAATCGGGCTGGAACCTGATTCCTACTCGCTGGGCGGTAACGTGGCGGACCTGGAAAAGTACTTCGCGGAAGCCCTGGGGAAAGAGTCAGCCATTTTCATGCCAACAGGAACGTTGGCCAATCATCTGGCCATCAGGGCACTGTGCGGCGGCAAGCTGAGAGCCGTGGTCCAGGAGCAGAGCCACCTCTACCACGATTCGGGGGACTGCGTTACTCAGCTCAGCGGGATCAATCTTATTCCATTGGCCAAAGGCAAAAGCTACTTCACGTTGGAGGAACTGAATCAGGCGGTCGCCGAGTCCACCGGGGGGAGGGTGGCCAGTCCCATCGGGGCGGTGATGATAGAAAGCCCCGTGCGGCGCCAGATGGGGCAGGTCGTCCCCTTCGACGAAATGAAGGCCATTACGGACTTTTGCAGAGAGCAAGGAATCGGCACACACCTGGACGGGGCCAGGCTGTACATGATGTCGGCGGCGTCGGGCGTCAGTCCACGAGAGTACTCGGCTTTATTCGACACGGTTTATGTATCGCTATACAAGTATTTCGGTGCGCCCTTTGGAGCGATACTGGCGGGAGATTTCTCGCACCTGGATGGTATGCTCCACACGAGAAGGATGTTCGGGGGTGGTTTGGCGTCGTCCTATTTCGTGGCGGGCCTGGCGTTGCAGGGAGCCCACGGTTTTGAAGAACGGTTCCACAAGGCGTTGGTTCAAGGAAGGGACCTGGTCAAGAAGCTCAACGATTTGCAGGGTATCGAGGTGAGGGAATTCGACCACGGCTCCAATATATTTCCTCTGGCGTTTGCCCCCGGCGTGGACCAAAAGCGCCTGGTTGAGTGTCTGCGCCGCAGGGACATTTTCCTGTATCCTGACGAAGGCGCCGATCAGATATCCCGGCTGACGGTGAACACAACCGTATTGAGACAGTCCAACGACACGATTGTTCAAGCGTTTATCGAAGCCTTGGAAAGCGCCTAAGATCCTCTAACAATACCGGCAACTGTCATTCTGAGAGCTTGTGAATAAATCGGTCTGTCATTCAT
>JADFFS010000127.1 GCA_022568195.1 Chloroflexota bacterium
CAGGGCGGTTCGAGCCGATCAAGGCTGGCACTAAATCGGTGGGCGGCGCTCAAACCAACGAGCGTGTTGCTGGTAGGTGTAGGCTGCCCGCAACACGCCGGGCTCATCGAAGGGCTTGCCCGCAAACTGCATCCCCACCGGCAGCCCTGCCGCAGTGAATCCACACGGGACCGAGATGGCGGGAAGCCCGGTCAGATTGAAGGGCGCTGTGAAGCTTGGCCCCCGGACGGTGCTGCTGGCGTCGTATCCCTCGAAGGCCGCCGCCGGCTGGGTCATGGTGGGCGTGACCAGCAGGTCCACCCGCTTGAAAACCTCGGCGCACTCTCTGATGACCAGCTTGCGGCACCTTTGGGCTTGGACGTAGTCGCTGGCGCTAAAAAGCCCGCCTATGCGGAAACGGGCCCGGACCATCTCGCCGAAATCTTGGGGCCGGGACTTGAGGTTCGGCTCGTGGTAAGCGTAGGCCTCACTAAGCATGATTACGGAGTTGGCGGCGCGAACATATTCCAGGCTGGGTATAGTAACTTCCTGCAGATTCGCCCCCAACTCCTGCAAGACCTCCAATTCTTTTTCGACGATAGCCAGCACTTCGGGGTTAACGTTGGGGTGACTGGCGAAAAAGAAGTGGCGGGGCACGCCGATGGTCATACCCCTGATATCTTCCTTCAAGGCCAAGGAGTAGTCGGGCACCGGCGCGGTACTGGTGGTGGGGTCCTTGGGATCGTACCCCGCGATGGCCTGGAGCATGTGGGCTGAGTCCTCCACCGTCCAGGTCAATGGACCGCAGTGGTCCTGGGACCAGCTCAGGGTCACCACGCCGGCCCGGCTGACCCGCCCATAGGTAGCTTTGAGTCCGACGATGCCGCACAGAGACGCAGGCCCCCTGATGGACCCGCCCGTACACGAGCCCAGGGCACCCATGGCCTGTCCGGCGGCCACCGCCGAACCGGAGCCGCTGCTAGAGCCTCCGGTGATGTGGTCCAGGTTCCAGGGGTTCCGGGCCGGAGCAAAGGGCGTGGTGAAGTCCGGCCCGCCCAGCGCAAATTCGTGCATGGCCAGCTTGCCCAGGAGGATACCGCCGGCGGCCTTTAGCCGGGCGGTGGTGGTGGCATCCTCGGTGGGAACCCGGTCGATATCCACTTTTGAGCCGGCGGTGGTGGTGATACCGGCGGTATCGTACAGGTCCTTCAATGCGAAGGGAATGCCGTGCATCGCCCCCTTGTAACCGCCGCGTATAATCTCTGCCTCGGCCATCCGGGCATCGGCCAAGGCCAGTTCCGGCACCACTTTGATATATGAGTGTAGTTTGTCGTCGGTGTCCTCAATGCGGCTAAGGAAAGCCTGGGTCAGCTCCACCGGCGACAGCTCCCGCCGCTGAATCAGTCCCGCGGCCTGGTCGATGGTCAAATGATAAAGGTTGGTTTCAACGCCTGCCATGATTTACTCCCGTGCCAAGTTCCCTGGTATTGCTTCCGTTTATTTCTCGTGGCTCGACAAAAACCGTCGAGTGTCATTCTGAGGAGCGCAGCGACGAAGAATCTGCCCCCAGCGTGAAGGGAGATTCTTCGCTTCTCTCAGAATGACATGGTGTGGGTTTTGCTGGTAAGTCTGGTCTCATGTTTACTCTCTCGACCGTAGGACGTCCGGTATGGACCCGGCGTCAAACTACTGAGGAGACCAGTCCGGGTGGAAGGTTACGCCGATCTCCTCGGCCTCGAAATCAATGGAATGCAGCAAGTTGACGTACTGGCGGTACATATCGTAGAGGGGTTTCAGCTCTTCCAATTCATCGGGTCTCAATCCCAGTCCGGCCAACTCGGCCATCATCCTGAACTGCTCGGAGCTAACCGTCCCTTCTCCTGACGTTGCCATGAATTGTTGACCTCCTACTCCGGGGTCTGGATAAATCGGGATAGTCGATACCAACGCATAATAGCAGACTCTACATCAAATCCTGAAGCAATCCCCTGAGGTCGTCGTGCCCCAGCGGGGTTGGCAGCGCGCTGACCCGGTCCCAACGGGTGTGCTCCACCAGGGTCTCCAAGCCGTCGGTTGTGACACCCAGAGAGGTAAGGTTGGTTTTCAGCCCGCAGTTCTCCATGATCTGAACGATCCGTCCGGTGGCTTCTTCTAGACCCTGTACACCCAAGGCGTCCCACAAGGCGGGGAGCTTGTGAGAAATCGCCGGCGCCGTCCACTTCAACATGGCCGGCAGGGTGACGCCCACCGCCTGTCCATGGGCCACTTCCCAAAAGAGAGTCAACGGGCTGCCTATCGCGTGGCAAACGTTTGGGTGACTGTTGCTGTAAGCCACACCCGACATGGTGGCGCCCAGGGAGCACCACGACCGCGACTCCAGGTCTCCGTCGTTACAGGAGCGCTCCAGGTTGGCGGCAAACAACCGGATAACCTGTAGGTCCAACGCGTCGGCCACCGGTTGCGCTTCTTTAGACCAGTAAGACTCGAAGGCGCTGGTAAAGGCGTCCATCCCGGTCAAGGCGGCCAGCTCTTTCGGCATGCTCATGGCAAGCTCCGGGTCCACGATGGCTACATCCGGGAACATTTCGGGATGGTTCAAGTTGATAGAGCGCCTGGCTGCCCAGTCCCATACCGCCGCCCCGGAGGTGACCTCGCTGCTGCTGCC
Source organism: Chloroflexota bacterium (assembly GCA_022568195.1). Classification (GTDB taxonomy): domain Bacteria; phylum Chloroflexota; class Dehalococcoidia; order Lucifugimonadales; family UBA3495; genus JADFFS01. Next base: position 2,645 of record JADFFS010000127.1, read on the forward strand.
GGAGGTGGTGGGCACCGCGATGAACGGGAGCCCGTGGTGGGAAATTCTCTTTTCCCCGGATAGGTATTCCTGGCAGGAGCCTTCGTGAGTCATGAGAATACTCACGATCTTTCCCACGTCGATGGCGCTCCCGCCGCCGATGGCCACGACCACTTGGGACGAAGACTGGCGACATGCTTCCAATGCATCGGCAACCAATTGAGGCGCGGGGAAGGGGGTGACTTGGTCAAACAGCGTTACCCGCGTAACGCCGATGCTGTCTACGACCTGCTGCAAGACGCCGCGTTCTCGCAGGTTCCGACGCCCGGTGACCAGGAACACCCGCGCCTGAGCCCCGGCTGCCTCTCCAATAACCGTCGATAATTCCGAGAGGCGGCCGGGGCCGAAAATCACTTTGGTAGGGTTCAACCAAGTAAACTGGGGTAGCGTTGAAGTCACCGTGGCGCCACCTACCTTGGAGGGAGTAGCCTATTCTACCACCGGCGCCTGCTCTATTTGCCAGTTCAGGCGGTCAAGAGCGATAGAGCCATCTCGGAAAGGGGTGTCTCTAAGGCCTAGTCAGGTCCGATCCGCTCCGCCCGGTCCACCAGGCCGGCAAACTCCGCCACGTCCGGGTCACCGGCCAACAAACCCTTGACCCGCTGCGCCAATACCTTCACCTGCTCCAGGCTGCTGTCCTGGGCCCAGTAGCTCTCGCGAAGGATTTCGGCATACTCGGCCACGGCGGCGTTTAGTTGAAAGCGAGGCGAGGCCTGCTCGAACACAGTCGTAAGCTCGCTACGGTGGAACTCCCGGCTGATCTCCTGCACTTCCCCCGTGTCGGGGTCCTGATACCTAAGGGAAACCGTGGCGATCCGGCCCTGGACGCCCTCATGGAACTTGATTTCATACAGCGCCGTCACCGTGTGCCCGGCGCCCACTTCGCCGGCGTCCACCGAGTCGTTACGGAAGTCTCGGTCGGCAATCCTTCGGTTCTCGTAGCCCAGTAGCCGGTAGCGGCTGACCACGTTGGGGTCGAAGTCCACCTGGACCTTGGCGTCTTTGGCGATGACCTGCAGCATGCCGGTCAGGTTCTCGACGAATACCCGGCGAGCCTGGCTTAGCGTATCCACGTAGGCGTAGTTACCGTCGCCGTCGTTGGCGAGCTGCTCCATCAGCACATCGTTGTAATTTCCCATGCCGAATCCGATGGTGGAGAGTGGTATGTCATCGTCGGCGTAGCGGCGCACTTCCTTCAATATGGAGTCCGAGCCGGTACGGCCCACGTTGGCCACGCCGTCGGAGAGGAGGATCAGACGGGTGATGCGCCCCGGCTCTACCAGCTGGCTGGCCATCTTGTATCCCAAACGCAGACCCTCCTCGGCATTGGTCGAGCCTTCCGGCTGGAGCTTAGAGATCGCTGCTAGAATCGCTTCCTTGTTTTCCCCGCTGGTGGGCTCCAGGACCACCCTGCCCCGTGACCCATAGACCACCAAGCCGACATCGTCGGTGGGGCGTAGCTCCTCCACCAGTAATCCCAGGGCCTTTTTGACCAGTTCCAGCCGGTTCTGCCGGGCCATGGACCCGGAGACATCGATGACGAACACCAGGGACGCATCCTTGCGTTCTGCCGCCGTGATGACCTTTCCCTGTAATCCGACGCGCATCAGCCAGTGCCTCTCGCCCCCGAAGGGTGACGGAGCAGCTTCGATGTTGATGGCGAACGCGCCCTCAACCGGTGGCTCGTACTCCTGGGCGAAGTAGTTGATGAACTCCTCCACCCGAACAGAGTCGGGGTTCGGTAGGTGTCCATCCCTGACGAAGCGGCGGGCCACGGTGTAAGACGCCGTATCCACGTCCATGGCAAAGGTGGACAGGTGGTCTTCCTCGGTATCGATGAAGGGATTGACCCCGTAGTGCTTGAAGAAAGTGGCATCATAGGGAGCGTCGTTCACCGTTGCCGAGCCGCCGGTGGAATACGGTAATGCTTCACCGGGGGACCCCTGTTGTCCAGCGATTCTCGACCCTGAGGAGAAACTCCTTAGTGTTTCCACGGAGGACGCCTGGGGCCCAGCGGCAGTAGCGGTAGGACTAAGCACAGGCCCACGCTGGTACCGTCTGGTGTCCTCCAGGGTCTGGGAGGCTGAAGAATAGCCGCTGCCCGAGAACTTGGTCACCATCGGCACGGAGACCAAAAGGGCTACCAGTGCCAAGGCGCCCAATACCGCCGCCGTGCCAAGGGGTCGTACCACCCAGTGTCTCTGGGACTTCGGAGCCGGAAGCTGCACTCCGGCTTGGACCGCCGGCCAGAGGTCGCTCCTGGGCGCAACGCTGTCCAGCTCTTCTGCTAAAGCCCTCTGGATCAGTTGCTCGTTCAATTCGGACTCGTAGTTTCCTGTCATCGCTTTTCTTCTCCGAGGTTTGGAATGGAGGCCTAGATCAACCGGTCAGCGCGTCGCTAGACTGGGAGGAGCTCGGCTGGTACGGCATTTCGTCATATAGAGAAGGTGAGTGCAGGGCAAGGATTTCGCGCAACCGGCGCAGAGCATAATGGACCCGAGACTTCACCGTTCCCCGGCGGCAGCCCAGGGCCACCGCCATCTCGGCTTCATTGAACCCCTGGTAGTAGCGCAAGACCACGGCCGCCCGGTGATTCGGTTCCAGGGACCCCAGGGCTTCCCGAATGTTCGCCCTTAGCTCCGATTGTTCTGCTGCCTGCTCGGGTGAAGTGGACGGTGACGGAAGCTCGCCGGCGGCCTCGATTGGTACATCGCGGTCTTTCCGCCGCCGAAGTTCGTCCAGGCTGCGGCGCACCGCAATCCGGTGGAGCCACGGCGGGAAGGAACGCCGGAGGTCGTAACGCTTGATGGCGGTGAATAGCTCGATGAACACCTGTTGGGTAACGTCCTCGGCCAAATCAATCCGTCGGACGATGCCAACGGAGGTCCGAAATACGGACAGGTGATGCAGCTCAAAGAGCGCTCCCAGGGCCGCCAAATTCCCAGCCTGACATTGGCGGATAGCCTCTTGCTCTTGCAATTTTCCTCCCGTTGCCGCGGCCCGCTTACGTCTTCTCTACAGCATATATTCGTAGCGGCCGGGCGAAAGGTTCATTTTCAAGACGGCGCCAAGAGCAAAAAGGTTCCACCGGCGGACACAAAGCATGGGTAATACGAACTCGGGGGAACGTAGAATGTGGTCCGGTGATTACCGCGAGGTGGGACCAGATTCGTGGTCCCAATCCCAAGGGTCTTGCCTCAAAACTGTCATTCTGAAGAGCGAAGCGATGAAGAATCTGGGGCGGGGTTGCCCCAGGCAAGAGCAAACCCACCACCCCAGACCCCTCGCTTCGCTCGGTGTGACATGCTGTTGGCCCTTTTGATGCAAAGCCAATCCTAAGGGAAGGGCCTACGGGTAGAATTCGATCTCGGTCAGGTCGGCGGGTTGGGTCAGGTCAGAGGGCGCTCGCCTTCGAAGTACCGCCTGGGGTTGTCAACCATCAACTGGTCTATGGTTTTCTGAGATACCCCCGCTTCCTTCAGCCTTGGAAGGACTGCCCGGGTGAGCCACAGGTATCCGTCCGGGTTCTCCTCCCTGCTGGGGAAGCCGGGAGAGGCGATCCGGGTGATCACCACGTTCCAGTCATGGGAGAGCATGAGGTTGCGGCCCAGGCCCTCGTCCAATAGCTCTTTCAAGTAGTCGATCATCTGCTGCCAGGGAGGCAGGTGAGGCCGGCCGAAGGGGTTATTTATATCCCAACCCAGCCACACACCCAGTCTGGCCAACTCTCGATGGTAGTCCTTGTCCGGTGTGACGTTGATGTGGCCGACGTAGATGTGGTGGGGCTCGACACCCTCCTCTTTCAGGATGCTAACCTGCCGCTCGCCGACCCGTGACTGGGGCGGGGTGTGGGTGGTGATTGGCACGCCGGTGCGCAGGTGGGTCCTGGCAGCGGCCCGGAGCATCAACTCTTCATGCTCGGTGATGGGATCGCTGGTCGCCACTTTAATTATGCCCGCTTTGATGCCGGTGCCTTCGATACCTTCCTCGATCTCTCTGGCCCACAGCGCGGCGATGAACTCGGGAGACCTTCCCCAAAAGCTCCGGGGAATGTCCAACCAGCAGCCGGTGCAACAGATGAACTGCACCCCGCTCTGTTCAGATACCTCTTTCATGAGCGACACTTCCCGGCCCAAATCCAACGGGGATACCTCGACGATGGTGTCAACGCCTTCACTGTGGGCCTGGGTCAGGTCCGCCACGGCTGTTTCCAGGGCCCATTGCCGGTTGAGCAACTCGTCATAGGTGGCATTGATCCCGGCCGAGGAGTCGATCAAGTGCTCGTGGGGCAAGGTGAACCCCAGGTTTGCGGTATCCAGGGGACCCAGCACCGAGTTGATTATTGCCATGGAACACCTCGCATTCGATATCCTGCACTGTTGGGCTGAGCCGGTGTCTCGGTCATTCTTCGGTGCTAGAATTATAGCTCCTCAAGATCAGAGACGGGTAGACAAGGCACCGGCGCTCGGGCCTAGCCCCAAACTGTCATCCTGATCCTTCCGCAGAAGGAGAAGGATCTTCCTCGCGTGGCTAAACGGGGGGAGACCCTTCGACAGGCTCAGGGTGACGCGCTGAGGGCGCTTTTGATGCGAAGCCGCGCTGCGGCCGAAGGGGGAGAGAGATGGCCTTACACTTCACCGAGCAGGAACTTGCTTCCCGGCGAGAGAAGGTGGTTGCCGAGCTACAGAGCCAGGGTCTGGCGGCGCTGCTGGTTTTTCGTCAGGAAAGCATGTACTACCTGACTGGGTACGACACCACCGGCTATTCCCAGTTCCAGTGCCTGTATCTGGGCGCCGACGGCAGGCTGATCCTGTTGACCAGGTCCGCCGACCTGCGCCAGGCCCGCCTGACATCGGTGATTGAAGACATACGTATCTGGGTGGATGGCGCGCACAGCAATCCCGGCCAGGACCTGGCCCTGATCCTACAAGAGCAAGGGTGCCAGGGAAAGCACCTGGGCGTGGAGTTGGAGGCATGGTGCCTGACCGGCCGGAGGTGGGAGTTCGTGCGAGCCGCCCTGGATGGGCTTTCTACCTACCAGGATGCTTCTGACCTGGTAAGCCGGTTGCGGTTGGTGAAGAGTGACGCCGAGTTGGCATACGTTCGCAGGGCGGCAGCCTTGGCCGACGATGCCCTGGCGGCGGCGCAGCGCTTGGCCACGCCGGGGCGGCCTGAACAGGAGGTGCTGGCCGGCATGCAATCGGCGGTGTTCCTGGGTGGAGGTGACTATCCCGCCTCCCGGTTTATCATCGGCTCCGGAGAAAATGCCCTGATGGTCCGGAACTTTACGGGCTATAACACTATTGGTGAGAACGACCAGCTACAGTTGGAGTTTGGCGGGACTTACCGGCATTATCATTCCTGTTTGATGCGCACGATTCTCACCGGTGAGCCCGACCCCCGGCAGGTCCAGATGCACTCGGCGGCGGCGGAGGCTCTCCAGGCGTGCAAAGCGGCGTGCCGGCCCGGCGCCACGTTCGGAGATATCTTCAGCGCCCACGCCGATGCCCTGGAGGGCGCTGGATTTGGAGAACATAGGCTGAATGCCTGTGGTTACAGCTTGGGCGCTTTATATCCGCCCACGTGGATGGACTGGCCGATGATCTACGCGGACAATCCGGTGGTGGTAGAGCCGAACATGGTTATTTTCATGCACATGATTTTGCTGGACTGGGAACGCCGGTTGGCTATGGCTTTGGGCGACACCGTTGTCGTTACGCCCGATGGATGTGAGACATTGACCAAGATGGGAACAGCTTTAACCGTCAACTAATGGTGCAGGCCCGTGGGTAAGATTGTCGCCGTTGGTGGCGGAGACATGCGCGAGGGAGAGACGCTGCCCATCGACCGGGAGGTTGTCGAGTTGACCGGCAGGGCTCGGCCCAAGGCGCTATTTATTCCCACCGCCAGCTACGACTCCGTGGAGTACTGGGAGGGCTTCCAGAAGATCTATTGTGGAGAACTCGGGTGTGAGACCGCGGTCTTGTATCTGCTCAATCTGGCTCCGTCCGAGGCTGAGCTGGAAGAGTCGATACTCTCCTCGGATTTAATCTACGTTGGCGGCGGCAATACACTCAAGATGATGCGGCGCTGGAGGAAGCTGGGTGTAGACCGGTTGCTAGAGCAGGCCTACAACCGGGGCACGGTGCTTGCCGGGGTCAGCGCGGGGGCCATCTGCTGGTTCAGCTACGGGCACAGCGATTCCATGGCGTTCTACCACCCCGACGATTGGAGCTATATCCGGGTAAAGGGCATGGGCTTGATCGACTCTCTGGCCTGCCCCCATTTCGACGGCGAAACCGCCGGTGTCAAACGTAAGCAGGACTTCCTGAGAATGGTCCGGAGGCACCGAGCGATGGGCATAGGCATAGATAATCACTGCGCGATCGTGTTCGTCGACGGCGGGTTCAGGGTGATTGCTTGCCGGCCGGGGGCGGGCGCATATCAAGTCTATAAAGACGGCCAGGAAGTCGCCGTGCGAGAGATCGCCCAGATTCAGGAACTCAGACCGGTTTCCACCTTGCTCCAGGTATAGGTGGTTGGCCGGGTCCCTTGGCCTCGACCACTGCTAGACCGCGTGTTACCATCTGCTCATCTCACGCTTGGAGGACGACCTCATGGACATCGGAGTTTCCACGGCTATCTCCAGCGATTCGGTAGACGTTGCTGTCCTGGCCAAGAAAGCGGAGTCGCTGGGCTTTGAGTCCTTTTGGCTTCCGGAACACACCATTGTGCCGGTTCATACCAACACCAAGTACGCCGGTACCGCCGATGGCTCCATCCCACCGTCCATGGCCGACATGGGCGACCCGCTCATTGGACTGGCCCGGGCTTCGGCGGTCACCGAGAAGATCAAGCTGGGCACCGCCATCAGCCTGGTGCCGGAGCACAATCCCTTGATTCAAGCCAAGCAGATAGCCACGCTAGATCGGTTGTCCAACGGGCGCTTCATCTTCGGCATCGGAGCCGGGTGGCTGGCCGAAGAGACTGAGATTATGGGCGGTGACTTCGAGCACCGTTGGGGGCAGACCAGGGAAGCCATCCTGGCGATGAAGGAGCTTTGGACCAAGGACGAGGCCGAGTTTCACGGAAGATATTACGATTTTCCGCCGGTGAAAAGTTCACCGAAACCGGTGCAGAAGCCCCATCCGCCGGTATACCTGGGCGGATACGCGCCCAACGTGTTCAAACGCGTCGCCGCCTGGGGTGACGGCTGGATGCCGATAAGAGTAACGCCCGAGCAGGTAAAGATGGGCCGGGCGGCCATAGACGAGCTTGCCGAGGCCGCGGGGCGCGACCCCAAGTCCATTCGGATCATGGTCTGCAGCGTGCCCCCCGAGCGGGACACGATTATACGGCTGGACGAAGCGGGGGCCGACC
>JADFFS010000018.1 GCA_022568195.1 Chloroflexota bacterium
CCCCCGAAGCCATGAAGCAAGCTCGGGCCGCTGCGGACCAGTCCGGCAGCCGGCTAATGGTCCACGTAAGCGGCACACCCATACCACTGCCCCAAGTACTGGAGTACCTGGGCCCGGGAGACATCGTCACCCACGCTTTCAACGGCGACCACGAGTCCATACTGGACCGGAACGGCAAGGTGCGCCCGGAAGTGCGGGCCGCCGCCGAGCGGGGCGTGATCATGGATCTAGCCCACGCCGGCATCCACTGCGACTTCGAGGTGGCCAAGGCTGCCCTGCAACAGGAGCTTCCCCCGGACACCATCAGCACAGACCTGCACGTTCCGCCCCCAGGCCGCACCGTCTATCTGATGAATGACCTGATCAGCCAGTTCCACGCCATGGGGCTACCATTGAAGGATGCGGTGGCGGCCGCCACCAGCCGCCCGGCCGAGGTACTGGGCCTGCAAGACTCGCTGGGTTCCTTGGCGCCCGGAATGTCCGGAGACGCGGCGGTCTACGACCTGCGGGAGGGGCGGTTCGTTTGGCACGACTCGGCGGCGAACAAGGTAGAGGGTAAGGTCCGCTTGGACACCTTTCTAACCGTTAGAGCCGGGGAAGTGGCGTGGAAGGAAGGGCGCCTGACTCAAATGGGCCAGTGTTGACCGGTCGGCGTCACCGTTATGAAGGACGTGGACTGCCGTCTGTAAAGGCGCTACTCCAGGCTCCAGTGGGTAGTGTTTCAGGTAGGAAGATCCCATCCTGCCGCTAACCGGTTTATAGCCGTCCAGCCAGGCCTTGTAAATAGGATATTACGCTGTCAAACTAGACTTATGCGAGTCGGCGAATTCGAAATCAATGAGCCGGTACCGGAGTTGAAGGACCCTCACGTTCTGGCGGTTCTCAGGCCATGGATAGACGTTGGCAATGTGGGTACTCTGAGCCTGGAGCGGATAGAGCGCCACTACCAGGCCGAGGAGCTGGGCCGCCTGGCCCGGCCAGGCCGGTTTTACGACTTTACCCGGTACCGTCCGCGGTCGTACATCGAGGAAGGGCGCCGAGGGCTGTCAATCCCCAGCACGGTTATCCGCTACGTTATCCGGGAGGATAGCCCGGACCTGGTTTTCGCCCACTTGCTGGAGCCCCACAATTATGGAGAAGACTACACCGAGTCCATGGTTGAGCTTCTCAAGTTCTTGGGGGCGAAGCGGTACATGCTCCTGGGTGCTATGTACGACATGGTGCCGCACACACGGCCGCTCCTGGTGTCCGGCGGGGCCAACCAGCCCCAAGCGGAAGAGGAATACCGTCTGGTGGGAGCGCGGCCCAGCAACTACGAGGGGCCGACCACCATCACCTACCTCATATCGCAACAGGCGGAAGCGCTGGGCATAGAAACCAGGACCTTCGTGGTACACCTGCCCCAGTACTTTCAGGTGGACGAGGACTTCACCGGCGCAGCCCGATTGATGGAAGTCTTGTGCAGCCTCTACGACCTGCCCGAGAGCCTCAAGCAGCCCGAGAGGGGTCGAGAGCAGTACAAAGCCCTAGAAAACATCGTAAACGATGCCTCGGGGGTATCTTCCTTGCTCCAACGCTTGGAGGAAAGATACGATCGGGAGCAAAACGAGGAGACCGGCGAACTGACCAAGCTGTCTCCCAACATCGAAGAGTTCTTACGGACCCTGGACGAGGGATTCGACTCCCCGCAACAGCGCTGAATACCATCGCATCGGGCGCCCACCCTCTTTTGACTACCAGGCCTGCATCCCGTGACTGCGGCTGCCCAAAACAGGATAATTGGGACGGACCGCCGGGACCGGGACGGAGGTCCACCACAATCAAGCCTTGGACTGGATAGGAGATTCCCCAGTGTCGGTTTCCCCGGCCAGTAACAGCGCCAGCGTGCCGCCACCACCGGTAGAACTGCTGCAACGCCTCATTCGCTTCGACACCACCAACCCCCCGGGGAACGAACGGGAGTGCGTCGCTTACATAAAAGGTTTGTTGGACCAGGCCGGCTGTGATTCCACCATCGTGGGGCGTGACGCAAACCGGCCCAACCTCATCGCCCGGCTTAAAGGACAAGGTACGTCGCCGCCCCTGCTACTCTTTGGTCATATCGACGTGGTGACCACCGCGAATCAAGCCTGGCAATACCCGCCCTTTCAAGGGGAATTGGTGGACGGCTACGTATGGGGGCGAGGAGCCCTGGACATGAAAGGCGGCATTGTCATGATGCTGCTGGCCTTCCTGCGAGCCAAAGCCGAAGGGGTCACCTTGCCCGGCGACGTGGTGCTGGCCGTGGTCAGCGACGAGGAGGCTGGAGGGGACTACGGCGCTTCCTACCTGGTGGACCAGCACAGCGAGTTGTTCCACGGTATCCGGTATGCCATTGGCGAGTTTGGAGGATTCAGCTACAACATCGGCCGGCGCAGGTTTTACCCCATAATGGTGGCCGAAAAACAGGTTTGCCAGCTTCGGGCCACGGTAAGGGGTACCGGCGGCCACGCTGCACTGGCCGGGAATGGCGGCGCAATGTCCCGGCTAGCCCGGCTTTTGAACCGGTTGGAGGACTGCCGGTTACCGGTACACGTTACCCCGGTTACCAGGCAAATGATTCGCGCCATCAGCTCCAAGCTGCCCCCACCCGCGTCCTGGGCTATGAGACTGGTCCTCAACCCCGGTTTGACCAATCTAGGTTTGAAGCTGATGGGTGACAAAGGCCTCCAGTTCCGGCCTTTGTTCCACAACACGGTCAACGCTACCATCGTGCGCGGCGGCGAGAAGATCAACGTGACCCCCAGCGAGATATCTGTGGACCTAGACGCCAGGTTGCTGCCGGGTTTTTGCCCGGAGGATGTTCTAGCTGAACTCCGTGGCATCCTCGGCAAACAGGGCGAAGAGGTGGAGCTGGAGATAGTGCGCCACGATCCCGGCGCCGGCGAGCCGGACATGGGCCTGTTCGACCGGCTTGCGGGCATTTTGCGGCGGGCCGACCCTCAGGGGACGCCGGTACCCATGCTGCTGCCCGGGGCCACCGACGCACGGTACTTTGCCAAGCTGGGCATCCAAACCTACGGGTTTACACCCATGCGATTGCCGCCGGGATTCAATTTCATGCAGACTATACATGGCCCCGATGAACGCCTGCCGGTGGAGGCCCTGGACTTTGGAACCGACGCCATCTACCAACTGCTCCGCGCATCCCCATCTGGGGTCTCTTGAAAGTAAATCCAGCGCAGGGCACGCCCCATGGAGTACGTCACATGACGAAAAGTTCCACATTGAACAGATTTTCTTCCGAAATAACGTAGATTGACGCGCCCATGGCCCTGTGGTAGAGTGAATCGAGCCTAGATTGCTGAATTTTTTGACGAATCTAACGGAGGTGGTAGAGTATAGCTAGGCAATATCGGGTAAACGAGCGGATCACTTCCCCTCAAGTACGAGTTATCGCCGAGGATGGGAGCCAGTTGGGCGTGATGGCAGTGGGTCAAGCCATGGAACTTGCCCGCGATTCCGATGTAGATCTGGTAGAGGTGGCCCCCAACTCCGATCCTCCCGTGTGTCGCCTGCTAGACTACGGAAAACTGCGCTACCTGACCGCGAAGAAGGACAGAGAGTCCAAGAAGGGTCAGAAAAACACGGACATGCGAGAAGTTAGGTTTCGGCCTAACATAGGATCCCACGACCTGGAATCCAAAACCCGGAAAGTCCGGGAGTTGATTGGCGACGGGGCCAAGGTCAAGCTGACGGTGCGTTTCCGCGGCCGTGAAGCCGCGCACCAGCAACTTGGGCTATCTGTGCTGAAACGGGTGGCCGATGACCTCAAAGATGAGGTGCGGCTGGAAAAACCCCCAGCTATGGAAGGCCGGGCCCTCTCCATGATTCTGCTCCCCAACCCCGTGCAGAGCAAACCTGCCGAGAAGACCGAGAAGGCCGAACAGAAGGTGGAAGATCTAGCCGATGCCAAAACTTAAGACCCATAAGGGCGCCCGCGCCCGTATCCACGTAACCGGAACCGGCAAGTTGATGCGGATGAAGAGAATGAGCAGCCACCTGCGCCGCAAGAAGCCAACCAAAGTTACTCGTAAGTACGCCGACAAGCTGATGGTTGACGCCAGCGATGTTCGCCGCCTCAACCGGTTGCTCCCGTACGCTTAAACCCACTACATTTATCTTCGGAGACTTACCTTGTCCAGAGTTAAACGGGGCGTTACTAAACATGCGCGCCACAAGAAGGTCATGCTGGCCGCACGCGGATTCCATGCTTCATCCCACCGCAACTATAAATGGGCTAAGGAAGCCCTGCTCCATGCTTGGTCCTACTCCTACCGCCACCGGCGAGAGAGGAAGGGAGACTTCCGCCGTTTGTGGATCATCCGCATCGGCGCTGCTTGCAGGCAATCAGGGACCACCTACAGCCGGTTCATGCACGGCCTGAAACTGGCCGGAGTGGAGTTGGACCGGAAAATATTGGCTGACTTGGCGGTACGTGACCAAACGGCCTTCGAAAAGCTGCTAGAGATTTCCGCTGAGCAAACCGCCGCCTAATCTTTCCCAGACCTTGAGAGCAATTAGAAGGGGTGTGGCAATGCCACACCCCTTCTAATTGGGACCTAAGTCAGCCGGTCCTTTCAGATTTCGGCCGCAAATAACTGCGCGTGACAGTGTACTGGAAAGTCTGGATGGTGCTGAGCTCATCCAAGAAGCACCAGAGGCTTTCAAGCCGGCGCCCTAGGCTAGGCGACGACCCGAGCGAACCCGTAGAAGTCGTCTCCTTCCATGATTCGCCGCAGTCCTTCTTCGGTGATGTTGATTGGCCGTATGGGCGTGGACCAACGCTCTGTAAGCTCATAATGCAGGTCGGTGAGCGACGTGGGCTGGTTGCGGCGAGCCAGAAGGGTACGGAACACTATCTCCTGGATGCCCATGGATGTCCGAATAAACCCCTCATCCTTGGCGCTATATTTGGCGATCTCATCCACCAGCTGTCTAGGATTGGTTAACTCCTGAATCGGCTTGGACAGGGATGGGCAAGATGGCCCCCTCCGCTCGGCTACCAATACGATGGCGGACCGATTAAGCTCGGCTAACCGGTCAAAGCTAATACGATAAAAGAGGGGCTCTTCGGGCTGGGACTCCTCTTCTGATTGCTCGGATTCTTCTGGGTCTTGTGGTTCGGCGCTGGTCATAGATCAACCTCTTCGTTCCAGTTCAACATTATAATCTGGACTTTTTCCCCGGCTTCTTTACTGGGCAGGTCCTCCGGACAGATGGCGAGAGCGTTGGCGCGGGACATTGAAGTGAGGATATTAGAACCCTGGGGGCCCGTGGGGTTGGCGTAGTAGGTTCCGTCCTTTTTGGTGACTTCTACCCTGGCGTAAACCCGGCGGCCGTCGCCATTGTAGATCGGTCCTGTCAGGATTCCTTCCACCATGGGCCTGGCCAACCGTACCTTGCCCAACATAGTGTAAATGGCGGGACGGGCAAACATCTCGAAGGCTACCATGGCGCTCACCGGGTTGCCCGGCAGACCCAACAAGGGTATCGGCCGGCCGCCATCCTGGCGAAGATGGCCGAAGGCCAAGGGTTTGGCCGGCCGCATTCTCACCGACCAGAAGTTTATGTTGCCCCGTTCCGTCAGCACGTCCTTGACAATATCGTAGTCACCCTTGGAAACACCGGCCGAGGTAACCACCAAGTCGGACCCGGCGGTCTCCGACAGCTTGCGGTGCAGGTCTTCTAGATTGTCCCGGGCGATGCCCAGGATGCGGGGCACACCGCCGCAGGCGGCCACCGAGGCGGCTACGGTAAAGCTGTTGCTGTCGAATATCTTTCCCTCTTCCAAGGGCTGGTCGGCCGGCACCAGCTCGTCTCCCGTGGCCAGTATCGCTACCACCGGGCGGCGGATGACTCTAGCTTTGGACAGCCCCAGCGAAGCCATGACACCGATTTCCGCGACTCGCACGACGGTCCCCGATTCCAAAACCCGCTCACCTTTCTTGACGTCCTCCCCCGAGGGACGCACGTGGAACCCTCGGGCCAGGCTGGAGTGGACCTCCACCTGATCCAGGGGGCGCCCCGACTGGCGCCGTGCTACCTCGTCCGTCTCCTCGAAGGGGACCACGGTATCGGCCCCATCGGGGATGGGAGCGCCGGTCATGATGCGGATGGCGGTCCCTGGGGCCACAGTCTGCGATGACACCTGACCCGCCGCCACCAGCCCGATCACGCTCAAGGTTTTGGGAGCCTCGGCCGAGGCTCCTTTGATGTCGTCGCTACGGACAGCGTACCCGTCCATGGCCGAATTGGCCAGGGGAGGCAGGTCCAGCGGCGAGTCGATGTCCTGGGCCAGTACCTGTCCCAGGGTGTCCAGTATGGGCGTCTCAACCCCCTCCAGCGGGGCGAAGGCGGCCATCACCCTCTCGTAAGCCTCCTCCACGCTGAACATATCCTCGTGCACATGCCCGTGGCCCCCTCCGGAGTCATCGTGGTGGGCGTGGCTGTCCTGGTGGCTATGGCCCGGCATTATTTCCCTCCGTTCCCATCAGCTTCTCTCATCAACCTCTATCATTAACTTCGTAGCGAGGCTCCCACCTGCTGCTCCAGGGTACGCAACAAGCCCTGCAGCGACCGGTTAACCTCCTCGGTGGTCAAGGTGCGCTCGGAGGACTGGAATTGGACGTGATAGGCCAGAGACCTGGTTCCTGCTGGAATATTATCGCCAGAGTAAACGTCGAACAACTCCACTTGTTCCACCAAGCGATGACGGGAGATAATCTCCTGCACATCGCCGGCGGCCACATGAGCAGGAATTACCAGGGCCAGGTCCCGGGTTGCAGCGGGGTAACGGGAGAGGGATTTGACCTGGCGATCGGTCTGGGAAAGCCGCCGTTCCAGTTCCTGCAAATTCAGCTCCAAAACCGCCACCGGTTGGGGCTTCAGGTCGAAGCGGTCACGAACGTCTGGATGTACTTCACCGACAAGACCCAGGGGTGATTGATCCGCCATAATACGGGCACAACGCCCGGGGTGGAAAGATGGGTCGTCGGCTGGCTCAAAGGTGGCGTCGATTCCCAACCGCGCCAAGACGATCCCCACGGTCCCTTTGGCGTCGTAAAAGTCCAACAAGCTGTCGTCGGCCAACCACGAGGGGTCCCAACGGCGTCCCGCCATCACCGCCGCGGCCACCTCCGTCTCTTGAGGAAGCTGCTCTCCCTGGGATGTAAATACGCGGCCCACTTCGAACAAGCGGAAAGGACCTTCCCCATGGCCTTGGTTCGCCGCCAGTGTTGCCAGCAAGCTGGCCAGCAATGTGGGGCGCAGGTACTCCTGTCCCGCATTCATGGGGTTGGCCAACCGTAGGGGGGGACGGTCGCCGTCGGTGTGATTTATCCGCCGCAGGTCTTCCATGCTGACCAGTGGATAATTGATGACTTCCTGCAAGCCGGCGCTGACCAAGGCATCCTTGACCCTGCCCACCAGGGAGGTCATTGACCCTTGGTTTTGGGATGGTATCGGCGTGGACAGCATGGTGGTGGGAACGGCGTCGTAACCGATGATACGCACCACCTCTTCCACCAAGTCTTCCTCGATGGTGATGTCGTTGCGCCAGTAAGGAATATCGGCCTCCAAGCTGGTGGAATCCACTCGGCGTATCTGGAATCCCAAAGACTCCAAGACCTCCTCCACCTTCTCTATGCCGATATCCATGCCCAGGATCTTCTTGAGCCGCCCGATGCTCACCCCCACTGTCTGACCGGCCATGGACTGATCGGGGAATTCGTCCACGATGCCCTGAGCAATCTGTCCGCCGGCCACTTGCTGGATCAACTGGGTCGCGCGCCTGAGTGCGATGGGAGCCAGTTCCGGTCTCAGACCCTTCTCAAACCGCAGGGTCGCTTCGGTCCTGAGGCGCAGGTCCTGAGCGGTCTGCCGGTTGTTATAGCTATTGAAGGTGGCCGACTCCAAAAGCACCGCCACCGTGTCAGGCCCGATTTCGCTGTCGGCGCCGCCGATGACCCCGGCGAGGCCGATGGGGTCATGAGCGTCTGCAATCACCAGTACCTCGGAGCTAAGCCGGCGTTCCACTCCGTCCAGGGTGACCAGTTTTTCGTTGGGTTCAGCCCGGCGCACGACGATGGTCCTGTCCTTAAGCTGGTCGTAATCAAAGGCGTGGAGGGGCTGGTTGAACTCCAGCATAACGTAGTTGGTTACGTCCACCACGTTGTTGATGGGCCGGTATCCTGCTTTGGTCAGCCGGTCCTGCAGCCACTGGGGCGAAGGGCCAACCTTCAACCCTTGGATCAGGCTGGCGGTGTAGCGGTGGCACAGATCCGGGTCGGCCACGGATATGGTTACCTGGCTGGATATGGGTGGGCCGTCTTCCGCGTAAGAGACCACGGGCTCTGTGACCTTTTTGCCGGTGAGGGCCCCCACCTCGTGGGCCACGCCCAGGATGGATAGGCAGTCCAGCCTGTTGGGAGTCAGCTCCAACTCCAGAACAGAGTCACCCATATACCGGTCCAAAGGAACGCCTACGGGCGCATCTTCGGGAAGCACCATAATTCCGTCGTGATCCTCGCCCAGCCCCAGTTCCAGCGCGGAGCAAATCATCCCCTGGGAGACGACTCCCCGAATTCGAGCAGGCTTCAGGGTCTCCCTTTTGCCCGAGTGGCTATTGTACAGGTTTGCCCCTACCCTGGCGAAACAGATTTTTTGGCCGGCCGCCACATTGGGCGCCCCACACACTACTTCCAGTTCCTCGGTTTCGATGTCCACGCGGCAAAGACTCAGCCGGTCTGCGTCGGGATGGGGTTGGACCGTCAAAACCCGGCCCACGAAACACTCCTGCCAGTCGCCGATCTCGACGGTATCGCCGACCTCAACGCCGGCCATGGTCAAGCGGTGGGCCAGCTCCCCGACGGGCAGGTCCACGTCCACGTATTCCCGCAACCAGCTAAGCGGAACCTTCATAAATCCCTAAAGCTCCCCGGTCGTCTCAAGGAGCTGTTCTTTGGGCATTTTGATCCAGGGAGCTACCTGATTCAGTATATCATTGGGAGTGCCTTTTGCTATCTGCCGGTGGCCTAGAACAGTGACGCTTAGGTTCCCCATTGGGGTTACATTCCGCGTTCCAATCTGGCTTCCCATTGCTCCAAAGCTTCGTCTAAATGCAGGGCCAGTGCCTTCACCAATCACATTCGGCTGCGGCATGCCGGGCGCAGGGTATGTCCGCGTTAAAACTGGCGCAGAAACCGGAGGTCGTTGGAGTAGAACAAGCGAATATCGTCGATGCCGTATTTCAACATCGCAATGCGCTCCGGACCCAACCCGAAAGCAAACCCGGTGTACTTCTCTGGGTCATACCCCACGCCCGCCAGCACCTTGGGATGGACCATGCCGGCTCCCATGATCTCGATCCAACCGCTGTCCCGGCAAAGACGGCAACCCTCGCCTTCTCCGTGGCAAGCAAAGCAGTCGATGGACATATCCACGCCCGGTTCCACGAAGGGAAAATAGTCGCACCGAAAGCGCACTTTGCGGTCCTCTCCAAAGAGACGCTTGGCGAACTCGTACAGCGTGCCCTTAAGGTCGGCAAAGGTGATGCCGTCGTCCACCGCCAGCCCTTCCACCTGATAGAAATGCCATTCGTGGGTGGCGTCGGTGGCCTCGTACCGGTAACACTTGCCCGGAATGATGACCCGCACCGGCGGTTGCATGCTCTCCATCACCCGGGCCTGCATTGGCGATGTGTGGGTGCGCAGCAGCATGGGATATTCCCCGGCCTCGTTGCGGTGGTCGATCCAAAGGGTGTTCCACATGTCCCGGGCGGGGTGCCCCTTGGGGATGTTGAGCATCTCAAAGTTGTAATGGTCCCATTCCACTTCGGGACCCTCGACCACGGTGAAACCCATGCCTATAAAGGCGTCGCAGATCTCTCTGACAATCTGGGTGGTGGGATGGAGACGGCCGGTAACCGGCAGCCGGCCCGGTAGCGTAACGTCCAGGCGGTCCTGTCCCGCGGACTTGGCCAAGCGAGCATCGTTGATTTTCCGGGTGCGTTGCTCCAGCTCCTCTTCGAGTTGGCGCTTGGCCTGGTTTCCCAAGGCGCCTGCCACCCGGCGTTGCTCCAAGTCCAGCTGGCTCAACCCTCTCAACACGCCGGTCAAGCGTCCCCGGCGGCCCAGGTACTCCACACGCCACTTTTCCAACGATTCCAGATCGTCGATGGACTCTAGCTGGGCGGAGGCTCCTTGAACCAATCCTTGAATGGATTCCGGGGTTACTTCTGTCAAATCCG
The DNA here is from genome assembly GCA_022568195.1 of Chloroflexota bacterium. Classification (GTDB taxonomy): domain Bacteria; phylum Chloroflexota; class Dehalococcoidia; order Lucifugimonadales; family UBA3495; genus JADFFS01. The sequence continues at coordinate 10,289 of JADFFS010000018.1, forward strand.
GCGATTCCGGCAAATCCAGCCTACCTCGATACCGGTCATAATGGTGGTCGAAAACCGTCGCTTACTGCGTCGTCATTATAGGATTCGTAGGCAGGCCGGTCAAGAAGCTCAGGCGTGAGTGCCTTCGGAAATCAGTGCCGCAGCTGATGCATCTAGGTTTGGCAAACTAGGTTAAACAAGGACTGGGCGCCGGCTTCGGGCGCAGCAGGCCGTTTCCCAAGAAGCCGCATCGGAACCCGCGTCACCAAGGTGTGAGCAGCAGGGGATGAGTGGCTAGACATCCGTGACATGGCCGCATTGTATTAGAACGTATGTTCTGATATCTTAATTGCAGCCTCTTTTTGATGGCTCACCGGCGGTGACCGGCGGTGACCGATGGAAGCCAACCCAGCCCGGCCCACCGCTCCCATCCCCAATCCAAGAATTCGACCGACGGACAGAAGGCTGCAGCTTGACCTGGTTCCGTTTTAAAAGCTGCGTGAAGTGCGGTGGGGACCTGGCATTGGACCAGGGTGACTGGCTGTGCTTGCAGTGCGGCACCTATTACTACATTGGTCTGTACCAGCGACCCGGTCTGCTCCAGCGGCCCGCACAGCCCGAGAAACCAAACCCCGAGCCCCCGGAGCGGCCCGCCCAAAAGGTATTGGGCGCGGTTCCCCCCGGGCCCAGCGCAAGTCTCAACCGGGCCCTGGCCCTGGCGCCGCAGGTCAACCGGACCTTTGGAGCATCCCGGCACACAGACCGCGTTTTCAACACGACTCAATGGGTGAACCCCTGGTCCAAGACATGACCGAACCCCATGACGCTACTACCCTGCTGGCGCTAGATGCTGGGGTGAGGGAAACCGGCTGGGCCATTTTCCGGCCGGAGGGCGCCATCGAAACCGGTGCTATAGGAACAGCTACCCGCCGGCGGGTGGACGCCGAATCCAGGGTAGGGCAGCTCGTAGAGTCTCTGGACCTGTTGGTGGCTCAGTGGCAGCCGGCCAGCGTCGCCCACAGCCTGCCTTCGGGAATTCATTGGCCGGTGCCTGCCCTGGACTTGCTGCAAGCTTCCCTGGTCCAATGGTCACAGAAGCACGGGCTGGCGGTGCATGCATACACCGCCCAGGAAGTCCGTGCGGCCATCGTGGGGCATACCAACGCATCGCGCCAACAGTTGGCTTACGCGGTGATGGTGCGCCTGGGGTTGATAGGCCAGAGCAAAACAACCCACGAATGGGAAGCCCTGGCGGTGGGCTGCTATCACCGGGATCGGTGAGTCTGGTTAGTCCTGGGCTGCATCCGGGAACGTTTTTTCCCCGGCGCGAATCGGCACTTTGAGGCGGTTTTCCAATGGAGGAATGGGGCAACTCCAGTTGGGATTGTAGGCGCAGTAGGGATTGTAGGCATAATTGAAGTCCAACAAGACCTTGCCACCATGCAAGGATAGCACGTCCAGGTAGCGTCCCGACCCATAGGTTTCTTGTCCACTGGAAGCATCGGCGAAGGGTAGGAAGAATTCTTCTCCATCTACCGCTTGGTAGACACTCAACGTAGCGGATTCCCCTTCCACGAGGAACGTTATCGTACCCCAGCGAAGGTAAGGCTGAAAGTCACCGGTGCTGGTGGCAATGTCGACCCTCTCTTTCTGGGCGTCGGCGAGCTCGTTGATGGTCAGCTCGAACCGCAGGTCCGAGTTTTCGGGGTAATACTCCAAGCCGTTGAAGCGGCCACACTGCGGGGGTGTCAGGGGAGAGTGCCCGTCGTTGGCGAAAAAATCGTCCTTTGATTTCCTAAATTCGGTAAGTTCTGACATGGTTTCTTGCTCTCATCCTCTGCTATCAATCACTTGGATGCTGGAGTCAGAGAGTAGATGCGCCTTCCGGTCACCTGCTCCAAGGGATTCACTGCCCGATTGGATTGGGAGTGTATAATGGGGTTTCGCCGACACCTCGGCGGGCGTCCAACCCTTGAGCCGGCGGAAGGTCCCCGGCTTTAAGCCATTTCTTGGGAGCAGAGCTACCATGCCGATCATTCAGCGCCCCTACGTACCACCCGAGGACAACGTGCCCCAGGAGGATTCCTACGAGAAACCAGGTGACACCCAGTCGCCCGACGGACAATCAGGGGACCCGATAACCTTCTACTGCGACTCCATGCACATACTCAGCAGCCTGTACTCTGCCGTACTGTTTTTTGGGGAGCTAATGGAGGAGCGGGAGCCGATTCTACGCGCCCGGATCAAGGTCAGCCCGCAGATGCTCAAAGCCATCGCGCTGTTGACCAGCAAGCACGTCCGCGAGTACGAAGAGGCGGTTGGTCCCATCACCCTTCCGGAGCAGGTATATTCTGCCTGGGAGATCGAGCCGGAGAAGGAATGATGGAGTCCGAGGACCGAACTCTAGCCGAGGACCTGGCTTGCCCCGTGGAAATAGATCCCGGTGTCGACCGATCAACCCCGGAGGACTGGACCTGGAGAATTGTGGGTTCCAGTCTGCCGAACAAGGCGAATTTCCACCTCACCCACAGCGACGTCAGCCGGGTCATGGTCGACGTGCTGCGTCCGTCGGATTCCCCTCCCGACGGTCAGTTTAAGCTGAGCAAAGATATACCCATCATAGTGATGGACACTGTGGACAAATACTGGGCCGCGGAGTCCCGGACCCAACTACCCTTGAACGGTCTCCGGGTAGCGGTTGAGGGGGAAACTGTGGCCGAAGCCAAGCGAGCGCTGGCGGCGGACATGGCTGCCCAGTTGCGGTTGCTGATGTTGTTGGCGTCTTCCCGAAAGCAACTGGCGCCAGAGTTGCAGGAGAACCTTCGGTATTACCTGGCGATAATGAACACAGACTCAGGGGCTAGCCCTGGTCAGGGCTAGAAAGCTGGCCGAGGGCCTCTATCACTTGCTCCATGGGGACCAACTGGACTTCGTCGTTCCGGCGTTCTTTTAGCTCTACGACCCCGTTCCGCAAGTTGCGCGGACTGACCACCAAACGCACCGGCAACCCCAGCAGGTCCGCGTCGTTCAGCTTCACGCCGGCGGTCTGGTCCACCCGGTCATCGTATAGGGTCTCGATGCCCTGGTCCCAAAGCTTCTGGTACAGCCCTTCGGCGGCCGCCGCCACCTCTTCATCCGCCAGGTTTAGCCCCATCAGATAGACTTGATACGGGGCAATCGGCGCCGGAAAGACGATACCTTTGTCGTCATGGTTCTGTTCGATGGCTGCCGCCAATAGCCGGCCCACGCCTATACCGTAGCAACCCATGGTAATGGGCTGTTGTTGGCCTTCCTGGTCCAGGAACACCGCGCCCAGCGCTTCGCTGTAGAAGGTCCCCAACTTGAAGATGTGGCCCACCTCTATGCCCCGCGTAGACTCAAGGATGTGGCCACACCTGGGACAAAGCTGGCCGGGCTGGGCCAAGGCGATGTCGGTCAGGATATCCACCTGGAAGTCGCGGGGGTAGTTGGCGCCCCTCAGATGGGTGTCCGGCTTGTTGGCGCCGACGACAAAGTTGTTTCCTCCGACGATGGACAGGTCCCCCACTCGCTTGATTCCCGAGATTCCAATGGCGGAAGCCGATCCGGCAACCAGGCCGGCGGCCTCCACTTCCTGGTCCCCTGCCATGCGAAGCTCGTCAACGTGGAGAGCGTTCTTCAGCTTTACTTCGTTGACCTCCAGGTCCCCTCGAATGGTCACGAAAACCAGCTCCGCGTCAGCCATGTAAAACACGGCCTTGAAGGTTTTCTCGGTAGGAATTGCCAGGAACTGGGCCAGCTCGGCGATGGTCTTGACGCCGGGGGTGCTCACCTCTTCCAGGGAATCCTCGGGTTCGGCGAGCGCCTCTGGAAAGACACCCTCGGCTTTCTCGGCGTTGGCAGCGTAATCACAGCCGGTACAGGTGATTATCGTATCCTCGCCGGAGGGGGTGCGCAAAATGAACTCCTGGGAGTCCTTGCCGCCTATGGCGCCGCTGTCCGCATCGACCACCAGCACGGGCAAGCCGCACCTCTGGAATATATTGCGGTAAGCCTGCTCAATGGACCGGTAGCTTCGGTCCAAACTTTGTTCATCGGCGTCGAAACTGTAGGCGTCCTTCATGGTGAACTCCCGCACCCGGATAAGTCCGGCACGAGGACGGGGCTCGTCACGAAACTTGGTCTGGATCTGATAGAGGATCACCGGCAGGTCACGATAGCTCTGCACGTTAGCCCGAACGATGCCGGTGACGACTTCCTCGTGGGTAGGGGCCAGCACCATCTGGCGCCCGTGGCGGTCCTTCAAGGAAAACAGGGTCTCGCCCAGGGTGACGTCTCGGCCGGTTTGCTCCCACAACTCCGCTGGTTGCAGGGCGGGCATCATCAGCTCTTGTCCCCCGGCGGCGTCCATCTCTTCCCGGATGATATTCTCGATTTTTCGTTGAGACCGCCAAGCCAAGGGTAACGAAGCGTAAATACCCGCGGCTACCTGATAGACCATCCCAGCCTTCAACATCAGCCGGTGGCTGGCTGTCTCGGCTTCGGGCGGGTCGGAACGCAGGGTTTTTGTGACCAGCCGGGTGACCCTCATGGCGGGGCAGCCTCCCTGGTAGCGACTAAACGTTGGCCAATACAACCCCGAGGAGGCCTGTCATGGCAACCAGCAACGTGGTAGTGGTGACGAACAGCAGCCGGACTTCGCCTTTATCGGCTTTCCGGTCCAGAATGGCAATTATTCGCGAACGCCGGCAATCCGGAATGCCCAAACGTTTGTTGACTTGCTCCGGGACTCCTTGGCGACCCTGGAGAACCTATCTTCCGGACTAATCGCTTCCCTACGTGGACCTAAGGTGCTGGCGTCTTTTCAACCTCTTCCATTAATGCAGAGAGCATTTCCTCTTCGGGCACAACCCGGACCTTCAGGCCCTTGCGGAAGATGACGGCGCGGCCGGCCCCTGCGGCGATCCCCACGTCGGCGTCCTTGGCTTCTCCGGGACCGTTCACTTCGCAGCCCATGACGGCCACTTTGATGTTTTTCTTGCTGGACTTGAGCAGAGCATCTACCTCGTTGGCCAGCTTGATTACGTCTACGTCGGCCCGGCCGCAACTGGGGCAAGCAACCAGGACCGCACCCTTACGCCTGAGGTTCAGCGACTTCAGGATCTCATACCCAGCAATCACTTCATCCTTGGAATCGCCGGCAAGCGAGACGCGAATGGTGTCTCCGATCCCCTGGTAAAGGAGCATTCCCAAGCCAACGGCGGTGCGAATGGAACCAGCCTGGAGGGTGCCAGCTTCGGTGATCCCCAGATGCAGGGGATAAGGCACCATCTCGGCCAGACGAGTGTAGGCCTCCACGGTGGTTGGAACGTCGAAGGCCTTCATGGATATTTTTATCTGGTCGAAGTCCTGTTCTTCCAGCAGGCTGATTTCCCACAATGCCGTGGCCACCATGTGGTCGACGACGCTGTAATCACCCTCTTGGACCTCACCGGATTTGGGCAGCTTGTTGACCAAGTCCATGTGGCGGGAGAAGCCCCGGGTGCGGCCGATGCCCCCCACCGGCGGCAGGCTGCCGAAGTTGACTCCAATACGGATGGGAATACCCCGGGCCTTGGCGGCCTGGACTACCTGGCGCACCTGGTCTTCGTTTCGCAGGTTGCCCGGATTCAGGCGCAAACAATCCACGCCCTGTTCCACGCACTCGAGGGCCAGTTGATAGTGGAAGTGGATATCGGCGATCAGCGGGATGTGGATACGCTTTTTGATCGCGCCCATGGCCTGGGCTGCTTCCATATCCGGAACGGCGCTACGAATGATCTCGCAGCCCACTTCCTCCAGTTCATGGATCTGGCGGACGGTGGCATCCACGTCCCGGGTGTCGGTCTTAGTCATGGACTGGACCGTGATGTCGGCAGTACCACCGACTTTCACGCCACCGACATCGACCACCTTGGTAACTCGGCGCTTGTTCATGGCGATTCCTATCCTAACCCCGTCATCGGGGCATCATTCGCGGGGCATTCTAAGCGTTGAGACATAACAGGTCTGGCAAATCCACATCGGGGCGCCAGGAAATCCCCAGACTGACCCTACCTAGCCACCCATGGCGCTGGCGCGGTCAATGTTACACGAAAGCGGGGTTTGGTTCCAGAGGCTTGGCGAGGCTGTTGGAGGCAGAAGGGATACTACCCTCCCAAGAAGCTTCTACCCTCGATCAGCCGGAGGACGTCGTTGGCGCTAATCAGCACAATCAGCCCGATCAACACGGCGAATCCGATCAGGTGCACCATGCCCTCTCTTTCCGGAGGAACCCTCTTACCCCGGCGTACCCACTCCAGCATCACGAAGACCAAGCGGCCTCCATCCAGCATGGGTATTGGCAGAATGTTGAGGATGGCCAGGTTGATGCTTAACAGGATGGTGATGGTCAGCCAGCCGGCCAGTCCCCCTTCCCGGGTGAACTCGCCGGCGATTTGGGCGATGCCTATGGGACCGGAAAGCTGGGGAGCGGACCCTTGGGAAAAGGCCCCGGACATTCCTTGCTTAACCAGCACCAACAATTCCCAGGTATTCACGAAACTGTCCCGCAGGGCCACCCAGGGTGGGTTGGAACGCCGCTCGGTATGAGCGCCGACCATTTCGGTCAGTATCCCTACCAGCCAGCGCCCGGCATCCTGGTCGAACCGGGGGGTTACCGTGATTATCTGCTGGCCACCGCCGCGGTCAACCAGCCACTCCATGGTGGAGCCACCGTTCAAGTTGATGGCCCGGATCAAGTCACCCGAGTTTTCAATCTCGTGTCCGTTGGCTTGCAGGATTGCGTCCCCGGCTTTGACTCCAGCCTCCTGGGCCGGCGATCCGGGGCTCACCTCCCCCACCATAAGGCGGCCCACGAGCACGTCTTGGGGAAGCATGAGCAGCACGGTAAAGAAGACGATGGGCAGGATGGCATTCATCAGCGGGCCGGCTACCAGGACAAGAAACCTGGTGCCGACACCCTTACTGGCCAGGCTGCGGGGCACATCGGGGTTACTCTCCCCGGCCAGGCGGACGAATCCGCCCAAGAGAGTCCAGTTCACCGAAAAGAGCATATCCGCCAATACGAAGGACCCGTCCTCGACGGCGCGTACCTTTCCGTCGTGCTTCAGCCAGTCGTCTCGGCCGAAATCTTCTCTGGGTTCGCCTTTGCCTGGCAAACGGCCCGTCAATCCCCGTCTGGGACGCGGCCCTTCAATCACCTGGGCTACCAGGTTACCTTCCGTGTCCTCCGAAGAAATTACCTTGACTAACTGGCCGGTACGCAGGCTCGCCTCACCATCAAGGTTGACGAAGCGGGTATCCGGCGAAATAAGGACGCGGGTCCTACCGGTGTAAAATCCGAACGCCCGTGGCGGAAAGCCGACTCCGAACTCCAAGACCTTGACGCCCAGGCTACGGGCGGTGGCGAAGTGTCCCAGCTCGTGGACCACCACCAAGATCAGCAGCATGGGCACCATGGCCCCGACGGCAATTAACACAGATTCCAAAGGAGTCTACCCTCCTATAAATTCACTGGCCGATAAATTCACTGGCCGGTAATTTCACGGGCATGAGCAGTGGCCCACCGGTCGGCTTCCAGCACTTCGCCGGCGTCCCGAGCCGAGGAAGGCTGGTGCTGCTCAAGAACCTTTTCCACGACGCTGTATATGTCGGTGAAGCCGATGCGGCCCTCAAGAAATGCGCTAACTGCCACTTCGTCGGCCGCGCTGAGCACCGCTGGAAACGTGCCACCCTTTTGTGCTGCGTGTACCGCCAGATTGAAGCAAGGGTAGCGTTCCGGCTCCAAAGGCTGGAAGGTCAGTGAGTAGGGTATTCCGGTGTCCAACCTCGGAATCATGTCATTGGGCAGGCGTACCGGGTGAAAGAGGGCGTACTGTATGGGTAGGCGCATGTCGGGAGGTCCCAGTTGGGCCTTCACCGAGCCGTCTTCGAATTCCACCATCGAGTGGATCGTGCTCTCGGGATGGACCACTACTTCAATCCGATCCCAGGGTACGTTGAATAGCCAGTGGGATTCGATCACCTCGAAGGCTTTATTCATCAAAGTCGCGGAGTCTATGGTAATTTTACGCCCCATCTTCCAAGTTGGATGCTGCAGGGCCTGTTCCGGAGTAACTTGGGCCAGCTCCTCTATGGGGGTAGTCCGGAAGGGTCCTCCAGAGGCGGTGATCATCAACCGCCGGATCTGGTTATCCTCGCCTTGCAAGCACTGCCAGATGGCGCTGGGTTCGCTGTCCACCGGAAGGACTGTGCCCCCGTAGCGGCTCTCGTATTCCTTGATCAGGCCCCCGGCAATCACGATGGGCTCTTTGTTGGACAGGGCCACGGCTTTGCCGTGTTTCAGGGCGCTCAGGGTGGGAATCAGGCCGACGCTGCCCATGGTGGCCACCATGACTTGGTCCACTTCTTCCAAGCAGACCATCTCGGCCATCTCGGTATAGAACACGCCATCGGGGATCGATGCCGGCCGGTTTATGCAGCAAATGTGGCGGGGATGAAACTCCCGCATCTGCTCGTAGAGCAACTCTACGTTGTTTCCGGCGGCCAGCCCGACCACTTCTAACTCGTCTGGAAACGCGCGCACGATGTCCAGGGTCTGACGGCCAATGGAGCCGGTGCAACCAAGAACCACAAGTTTCTTCATGGACCAACCACCGGGGAAACCAAATAGTAAACCGCTGGTACCGAGATCAAAATGCTGTCCAGCCGGTCCAATACGCCTCCGTGCCCTGGAATTATACTACCCGAATCCTTCTCGCCGGCAATGCGTTTTAGCTTGGATTCGAACAGATCTCCCCACTGGCAGACCACGGCTACTGTAGCACCGATCAGAGCTACTTTCCAGCCGGTAAGGTACAAGTCCAGAAAAACGCTCAGGATTACGGCCCCCAGCAATCCAGAGACAAGGCCCCCGGCTGCTCCTTCCCAGGTCTTGGACGGGCTCAACCGCGGCGCCATAGGCCTGCGGCCCAGGCTCCGGCCGGTGAAATAGGCTCCGGTATCGGTGGCAAAGGTCACCAGCAACGCAAAAAGCAGCCAATTTCGGCCTGCATCTAAGCCTACTTCATCAAATGAACCCACTTCCCGTAGGGCAACCGCGTGGGCTAGAAGAAACCCCACGTAGATCGGACCGCCGGCCAGATAGATTAGGGCAATCAAATACCGGCGGCCCTGGTAAAAAGCAATGAGCCACAGGATGGCCAGAAAAGCACCAACAACCCAAATGCCGCCGGAGATCAGCAGAAAGTTGTTGAAGGTTGAGGAAGCTTGGGCACCCAGCACCAGGGACGCGCACCATAAGGCGCCAAGCACTATGGGAAGAGGACCGATGTCCGGAGGCAGCAAGCGATAAATCTCGGAAATACCCAGAACCGCTACCAACAACACCAGGAGAGTGAGCCAGGGCGCACCCCACCAAACGGCGCTTAACAGGACTGGGACACCTACCAACGCCGTCAGCACCCGCAGGAGCAAGGATTAGTCCTCGGGGTCAACTCTGCCGAAACGCCGCTGGCGGTCGCTAAAGGACTCCAAAACCCGCTCTAGCTCTTGGGCGTCCAGATCGGGCCAGAGAGTGGGGGTGTGGTAGTACTCGCTGTAGGCCGATTGCCACAGCAAGAAATTGCTGATGCGCAGCTCTCCGCCGGTACGGATTATCAAGTCCGGGTCTGGGGAGTCCGCCGTAAACAAGTAACTTCGGAACAGCTCTTCGTCCACGTCTTCAACGGGCACCCGGTCCTGGATGATTCTCCGAACTGCCTCCAGAATCTCGTCGCGGCCGCCGTAGTCGAAAGCCACGTTCAACGTGATACCGGTGTTGCCGCAGGTAAGCTCCTGGGCGTAGATCATCGCTTCCTGAAGCTTCGGGCTTAACCGGCCTCGCTTGCCGATGTGAACAATGCGGACGTTATTTTCGTGCAGGGCTTGGGTCTGGACCCGCAAGGCATCGTAGAGGATTTCCAGAATGCCTTGAACCTCGTCTTCCGGGCGGTTCCAATTCTCAGTGGAAAAGGCGTAAAGAGTAACGTATTGCACTCCCTTGGCCGATAGGGTTTCCAATAAGCTCTGGATACAGTCCACCCCTACCCGGTGACCCTCCAGGCGGGGCAGCCCTCGCTTTTTCGCCCACCTGCCATTGCCATCCATGATAATGGCCACGTGGATGGGCACTTTTTGCTGGGGTGATGATTCTGCTTGAGAAGAGGTGGCCTGTACTTGCATGGACTAGACCTGCATTATCTCCGTTTCTTTGGCTGTGCCTACTTGATCGACGATTTTGGTGTGACTGTCGGTGGACTTTTGTAGCTGGTCCTGGGCCCGCCGGTTCTGGTCTTGGGAAATCACTTTGTCTCGCTCCATTTTGCGGAGCGTGTCCTGACCGTCCCTTCGCACGTTGCGTATTGAAACCTTGCCGTCTTCAATCTTGCGCTTGAGCAGGCGGACGAGTTCTTGGCGCCGCTCCGTGTTGAGGGGGGGGATCGGCACCGTGATATTGTTGCCGTCGTTGGATGGGTTGAACCCCATCTCCGACTTCATCAAGCTTTTTTCGATTTCCCTCATGGACTGCTTGTCCCAAGGCTGAACCAGAATGGCCCGGGCGTCGGGAGCCGAAATCGAGGCAATCTCTTTCAAGGGCGTGGGGACCCCGTAATAATCCACCGACACGTTTTCGATCAGGGAAGGGGTCGCTCTACCGGTACGAAGGGAATTCAGTTCCCGCCGCAGCGCCTCCACAGACCGGCCCATTTTCTTTTCGACTTCGGCTAAAACCGCTTCTGGTGTGTCCCTCTGGTTGTTCCGGTTGGATGTTGCCATGATCAACCTCCCCCGGTAATCGTTGTGCCTACGGGTTCGCCGTTAAGGATACGGCCTATGCTTCCTGGTGCGAATATGTCAAAGACCACGATCGGCATTTTATTGTCCATGCACAAAGACACTGCCGTCGCGTCCATCACATCCAGTCTTCGGTTGAGGGCATCCATGTAGTCCAGGGTGCTAAAACGGGTGGCTTCAGGGTTTTCATTGGGGTCTGAATCGTATACGCCATCCACATTGTTCTTAGCCATGAGCAGCACTTCGGCGTTGATTTCCAAGGCACGGAGGGCTGATGCCGTGTCGGTGGTCATAAACGGGTTGCCCGTCCCGGCGGCGAACAGCACGATCCGGCCTTTCTCCAGATGACGAATGGCCCGTCGGCGGATGTATGGCTCAGCCACAGCCTGCATTTGCAGAGCGCTCTGGGTCCGGGTGGTCAGGCCAATCTTCTCCAGCCCATCTTGTAAGGCCAGGGCATTAATTATGGTGGCCAGCATCCCGGCGTAGTCGGCGGTGGCCCGGTCCATACCTTGAAGTTCAGCGCTTTCGCCCCGCCAGATGTTTCCGCCGCCGATGACTACCGCCAGTTCAACGCCCAAAGCGTGGGCTTCGCCGATTTCCCGGGCAATATAGTTAACCGCCGCAGGGTCAATGCCGTAGCCCGCGGCGCCCTTCAACGACTCGCCGCTTATTTTTAGCAGAACCCGATGATAACGAGCCTGGCGCATAGAACCTGGCCGAGGCTATTCCCCTAAGGCCAAACGAGTGAATCGGAGAACCCGCACGTTTTCCCCTACCTTAACAGCGACTTCCTGGATAATGTCCGCGACTGAACTCGAGTTATCCTTGATGAACGGTTGCTGGAGCAGGCTTACTTGGGCTACCGGGCGGTCGTCACCGTCTTCGATATCGGTTTTGTCCAGATAGGAGGGAGCCATTGCCGCCACTTGCATCGCGATGTCATGGGCCAGGACCTTGAACTCGGGGGTGCGAGCCACGAAGTCCGTCTCGCATCCCAACTCCACCATGGCAGCCACTCGGCCGCCAGTATGCACGTAGGCTTCGATCAAGCCCTGATTGGTAGCCCTATCAGACCGCCTGGCCGCTTGCACCAAACCATGCTGCCGCAGGATTTCCGCCGCTTTTTCCAGGTTCCCTTGGGTTTCTTCCAGGACCCGCTTGCAATCCGCTACGCCGGCCCCTGTTTCGGCCCTCAAGGTCCGAATCTGCTCTACCGAGACTGGCAAATATTCCTCCCCCTCAAAACCGGAGCGCCTAAATCAGTTGCCGGTTTGCGAGTACACCACTGGGTAGAGGCACGAAACCCGTCCACAAACTCGAAATTACTCAGTGTACTCTGTACCTAAACCTCTTGGTCCGGATCCGCCTCCAGTGCGAACTTGTCTATACCGTCCGGGACACCTGCCTAGACGTCTTCAGGCGCCGAGGCTGGTTGGTCGGAGCCCTCCGCCCCCGTCTCGACTTTCTCCACTGCGGGCCGTTCTTCAAAGTCAATCAGCCCCACAGTTTGTTGCCGGGCCTCGTCCGACATTTCAAGCTCGTCGTCTTCGATTAACTCCAAGGCTTCCCGCCGGGCTTGTTCCGCCAGCTCTAACTCCTCTTGTTCGGCCAGCAGCATCGCTTCCCGTTGAGCCGTGCCTTCCAAGACCGCCGAGGCCATCCTGCCGGCAAACAACCGGATGGAACGCACCGCATCGTCGTTGCCGGGAATGACGTGGCCGACCTTGTAAGGATCGCAGTCGGTATCCACGATGGCGAAGATCTCTACTCCCATCCTCCGGCCTTCGGCAATGCAAATGTCCTCTTTACCTATATCGATCACAAACATGGCCTTGGGCAACTCAGTCATATCCCTCATGCCCAGGAAGTACTTCTCCAGGCGGTTAAGCTTGTCCCTTAGCTTCACACCTTCTTTTTTGGGCAGCACACGGAAGTATCCCTGGTCGCGTTTTTGCTGCAACTCCAGCATGTAGTTGATCCGGGTGCGAATAGTCTGGAAGTTGGTCAGGGTTCCGCCCAGCCAGCGCTGGTTGACGTACCACATGCCACACCGCTCGGCTTCGCTCTGGACGACCTCCTGAGCCTGCCTCTTGGTGCCCACAAACAGGACCTTGCCGCCGTTGGCCACCAGCTCGACCATGGCGCGATAGGCTTCATTCATCAAGCCCAGGGTTTGCTGAAGGTCAATGATGTGAATCCCATTGCGTTGGGTGAAGATATACCGCTTCATCTGGGGGTTCCAACGCCGGGTCTGGTGTCCGAAGTGAACGCCCGCTTCCAGAAGCGATTTCATCGTCAGCGGCTCCCTGGCGGGAGCCGGGCGCGCTTCTGCCGGGCGCGCTTCTGCGGGGCGTTCTTCTGCCGGCCGGTCTACAGCCTGTACCATATATTCCTGCCTTTCCACTCCACTCTTTGGATTCGGTGCCCTATCCCCTTGAGTCCCGCTAATGTCGTTTCCCTTAAGTAGGCCCAAGTATACGGAAAGCCGCCTCTCTATCGATGCGGGATGCGCTGGCAATGCGGGGTGCGCCGGTTCCCCATCAAGGGACCGTCACAGGGCAAATTGCCGTACGCCGAGTATATCACAGGCTCCATAGGCCAGCAATCTCAAGGGCCTTGCCCGTTCAGAGATTATTTTAGGCCAATTCCATGGCGACCCTTACCCCGTTCAGCAACACCGCGCCGTAGACCCCAGCCAACAGATCGTCGGCCATGATGCCCAAGCCCCCGGGCAAGCGCTCCAGTTTACGGATCGGCCAGGGCTTCCAAATATCCAGAACCCGAAAGCAGCAGAACGCCGCCACCAACCAAAGCCAGGGGAAGGTTTTGGGCAGCAACAAGCAGGTCACCCACATACCCACGAACTCGTCCCACACGGCCCGCCGGGGGTCGGGGTCGCCGGGACCTATCAGCCTTCCGCAGGCCCAAACCCCCAAGGGGAATCCGGCGACGATCATGAGTGTCAGCCCGTAGGAGAGGCCGTCGAAAGGGGTAGCCCAGTAGACCAACAAGGCCGCCAGACTGCCGGCGGTGGCGGGGGCAATTGGAGCCAGGCCCGTGCCCAAACCTGTCCCGATCAACCAGGCCAACCGAGACTGGGCTTCATTAAAAAACGGAAAAAACCGGCTGGTCCGGTCACCCATATCCCAGGCGCTCCAGGTCTTCCTCGCTCATTCCCAGGTAATGGCCTATCTCGTGCCAAAGGGTGACCCTGATCTCTCGTTCCGCCTCTGAGCGGCTTGAACAACTCCGCAAAATGGGCTGCCGGAAAATGGTTATCCGGTCGGGCAAGGCGGGCTCAGGGCCCTCACGTTCAGGAAGGGGGACACCGGTATACAGGCCGAACAAAGTGCCGGAGTTTCCACCTGGAACTCCCATGTCGTCCAGGTCTCCAGGGTCCGGCCAATCTTCTACCGCTATATCCAGGTTGCGCAGGGCGGATTTCACCGATGGTGGAACATGCCGGTAGGCCTGGCGTACCAACCGCGTGAACTCCCGGCGGGAAAGGTGGATCAACTGTCTAGACCAACCCGTTGGCGGATGGATTTCAAGATATCGATGTTCCGTTGGTCCGGCCCCTTGCCCTCGAAGCCGGGCACCTCCAGGATAAAGGGCACGTCGCGAAAGGCAGGATGGCCCATGATGGTGGCAAAGCCCGACTCTCCTATAAAGCCCTCCCCGATGTTGTCGTGGCGGTCTACCCCGGACCCGCAGGGCCGCTTGGAGTCGTTGGCGTGGACAATTAACAGTTTGGACAAGCCGATGGCATCTTCGAACTGGCCGATCATCTCCTCTATTCCCGGGCCCGTGGCCAAGTCGTACCCGGCAGCAAAACTGTGTTGGGTATCCAAGCAAACACCAAGCCGTGGATTATCTACCGCCTCAATGATTCCGCCCAGTTCTTTAAAATCAGCGCCGATGTGCTGTCCCATGCCGGCCATATTTTCCACCGCCAGGTAAGGCCCGGCCGGGGAGTTTTCCAACACCCGCTGGATCGCGGCCACGCACTGGGGCAGGATAGCTTCGTAGCCGGCTCCTTTGTGGCTGCCCGGATGGAAGACCACACCCCTGGCGCCGATGTCGGCGGCCAGATGCATGTAGTTGATCAGCGATTGAACGCCTTTTTCCACGAGGGTATCGTCGGAGGATCCCAGATTGACCAGGTAAATGGCGTGGAGAAAAACGGGGCCCATATTCGTCTCCTCCATCTCACGACGGAAGGTCTCGACCTCTTCCTTGGGCGCCGGTTTGAACGCCCAACCCTGGGGAGAAGAGCCAAATATCTGGAGAGCCTCGCAACCGATTTCCACACCACGGGCCACGGCCTTGCTGATGCCTCCAGCGGTGGAAACGTGAGCGCCTATCTGCATGAGTGAGTTCTGACCTCCCTTGGAGGAATCAGCCGTCAGCTGTCAGCATTCAGGCTTGAATTGGTCAGGGGCAACAATCGTTGGCGCCGTCGCGTGTCATGCGATTCCCACCCGCCTCATCCCAAACTTCCGTCCAGAGCCGCCGGCGGCTATCGGCTAATTGCTGACGGCTGACGGCTGACGGCTCCAATTATACGGCAGCCAAAGATTGGCAGTGCAAGGCACCGAAGCTATAATCCCCAGACATGATGCGCGCGCTGATTTTGGAACAAACAGGCCGGCCCCCGAAGCTGTCCGTGCACGAGGTTCCTGTGCCTGTCCCCGGACCGGGAGAGGTATTGGTCCAAGTGGCTGCTTGCGGGTTTTGCCACCACGACCTCCTGGTGATGGCCGGTGTGCTACGCCGGGGCGTGAAGCCTGGCGGCATCCTGGGCCACGAAATCAGCGGCGTGGTGGCCGGGCTAGGAGAAGGCGTTAGTGGATTTCAAGAGGGCGGCCACGTGGTCAGCCTATTGACCAACGCCTGCGGCCGGTGTGACCGCTGCCGCCAGGGTCGGGAACACCGGTGCCGCCAGGGAGAGGGCATCGGCCACGGACGAGACGGAGGGTTTGCTGAGTACGTAGCCGTGTCCCAATTTACCCTGGCGCCAGTGCCCGCCGATATGGACTTAACCGGCGCAGCCTTGTTCGCGTGTCCCATGGGTGTAGCCATGCAGGCGGTGACCCAGGTGGCTCGGGTGACCCCCGGAGAAACCGTGGTAGTTACCGGGGCTGGCGGAGGGCTGGGCATCCACGCTTTGCAAGCTGCCGTGGCCCTGGGAAGCCGGGTGATAGCCGTCACGTCCTCGGAGGAAAAGCTGGGTCATCTGGCGCCGATGGGCGCCGAAGAGGTGCTACACACCAGCGAGTTGGATTTCAGCGAGATGGTTTTGGCCCTGACCGAAGATGAAGGCGCCGAGGTGGTAATTGACACCGTGGGCTCGCCGTTGTTCCCGTCCACGTGGCGCAGCCTGGCCCAATTTGGACGCTTGGTGCTGCTGGGGGAGGTGTCGGGGACGCCGGTGGAGCTTAGCCTGGCGGAGATAATATTCAAGGACGCCCAGGTATTGGGCTCCTCGGGGGTGTCCCGGGCGGTGCTGGAACAGGTTGTGGCCATGGTATCCGAAGGCCGGTTGAAGCCAATTATCAGCCAGGTCCTGCCGCTGGAACAAGCCGCCACGGCCTTCGATATGTTGTCCAACCGCCGGGTCCTGGGCCGTCTGGCCCTTACCGCCCGATGAGACTCATAAAGGTAGCCCCAATGGTAGTAGCAGCAGCCGAGGCAGTCCTTCCCCGGCGGCGCAGGAACCCGCCGATTTCCCCGCGTTCCCAGATCACCAGGTATTGGCTGGCTATGAAGATGGAGCTGTAAGTTCCTGCCACCACGCCGACGGCCACCACCAACAACAGCTCTCGTATGCTGGGTCCACCCATCAGCAGTAAGGCCAGCAGCACAAACAGGGTGGTGAAACTGGTATTCAGGGACCTCGCAACAGTGTCCATGATGCTCTGGTTGACCAGAGCGGCCAGCCCACGGTCCGGGTAGCGGATGACGTTCTCCCTTATCCGGTCGAAAACCACGATGGTGTCGTTTACGCTGTAGCCTGCGACAATCAGAACGCCCACGATAAACATGGAGTTGACCTCCATGTTTATGACTCTCCCCAAGATTGAAAATATGCCGATAACCAGGACGACGTCATGTACCAAGGCCAGTATGGCGCTGACTCCGTACCGGTAGGACTTGGGGACTCTCCGGAAAGCGTACCAGATGTACAGCAGGATAAAGACCGACGCAGCAAGCACCGCCAAGATAGCATTGCGCACCGTTTCAGCGGCGATGATCGGCGACACCGAGTCAAATTGGACCGACTCTATGGAGGCCACGAACCGGTCCAAGTCCTGTTGAATGGTCTCGCGCTCGGAGAGGTCCTCTCCTCCCGCTTCTGGGGGCAACTCCCTGATGCGTATGAACACGGCACGGGCGCCTATCTTCTGGATCAATGCCTCGGGGTAACCCAACTGGTCCATTCGCTCTTGGACCTGTCTCTCGGTCACCTTCGATTCGAAGGTCACCTGCAATGCCGAACCGCTGGTGAAGTCGATGCCGGGATTCAGCCCGGAGCCCCCGGACACCCAGCCGCCGGGCGGGATTATCAATGACACCAGGCCAGGCAGAATCAGCAGCGCCGAGAACAGGAAGTACCAGCCACGTTTTCCAACTATGTCTAACACGGTTAGCTGCCTCCTCCCACAGACTCAGAGGCACGCTGAACGCGCTCCGGTGTGAACAGGGAGATGCGGCGGCTCAGACCGATCCAGGCTAGTACCTGCAAAAGGTTGCGGCTGACTACGACGGCGGTAAACATGCTCACCATCACTCCGATACCCAGGCTGATGGCGAATCCGGTGACCAAACCTCCACCTAGCCGGTCGCCGAACCAGATCAGGACCAAACAAGTGATCAAGGTGGAAACGTTGCCGTCCCTTATAGCGGGCCACGCCCGGTTGAATCCTACCTCCATTGAGGAGGACAGGGTTCGGCCGATACGCAGTTCTTCTTTCATTCGCTCGAAAATAAGCACATTGGCGTCCACCGCCATACCGATGGACAGAATGAATCCACCGATGTGGGACAAGGTTAGGGTGATTGGAATCAACTTGAAAA
This sequence comes from Chloroflexota bacterium, assembly GCA_022568195.1. GTDB lineage: Bacteria > Chloroflexota > Dehalococcoidia > Lucifugimonadales > UBA3495 > JADFFS01. Next base: position 28,202 of record JADFFS010000018.1, read on the forward strand.
GCGCCAGCACAATCAGCGAGTAGAAAACCAGCGACACGGTGGCTACCACCCCGGCCGCCCGGTAGTAGGCGATCATAAACACCATCACCAATCCCAGACCCACCAATCCCGCTATCAAGCTCTGACGCAACGACTCGGACCCCAGCAAAGCATCCACGTCGCTTTCCTGAATGATCTTCAGAGGCACCGGCAGACGTCCTGATTCTAACTGAATGGACAGGGTCCGGGCTTCTTCGCGGGTGAAGGGGTCTAAGGAGCTCCCCGAGATCTGGCTGCGCCCGTCTCGGATCCAGACGCGGGCCACGGGAGCCAGCAATTCTTCGCCGTCCATGATTACCGCTATTCGTTTGGTGTTGACTCCGGCGATGCGCCGAGTCAGTTCTGAGAAAATTTCACTGCCCCGGTCATCGAACTGGATGTTGATCACCCATCCCACGCCGACGGGGTCGGTGGTGGCGAAGGCGTTGCGTAAATCGTCGCCGGTGAGGCCCAAATCCGCGTCGTTGAAGGTGGTACAAGAATCGTCGGAGCAGGTCCGCTCTTTGAACTCCAGCCGGGCGGTCTGGCCAATCAGGGCCTTGGCCTCGTCTATGCCGCTGGCAACGTCGAAGACTTGTAACGGACCTCCAGTCGTCGATTCCAGCGCGCTACGCAGTTCGGCCTGTCTTCGAAGGTTCAGAGTGCTAGTTGAGATTTTAAAGGACCGGCCGTCCTGTTGCTTGACGGCGGTTTCTCGCAGGTCCATCGCTTCTACAACGGCCAGCACCTCGGCGAGGGAAACCTGGTCAAGGAATTTGATTCTGGTGATGGATCCGCTGGCTCCGGGAAGCTGGACGATGATACGGTCATCTCCGAAGCGTTGAATAATCGGCTCCTCAGTCCCAAAGAGGTTAACCCGCCGGTTGATGATATCCAGCACGCCCTCCATCTGGTCGTCGGTGGGGCTGGTGATGTCGGTAAACTGGAAGGATTCGAGGCTGCCGATTTTCGACTCAAGAGTGGTCCGGACCTGCTCCCGTGTATCCACATCCAGGAGGGCGGACCTGATGGAGTAAACCCTCGGGCTCCTGGTTACAACCGACGAAGGCACGTCCAACTCGTTGAGCGCCTCGTTGATGTCCCGGGCCTCCACGTCGTCGGTGAAGGTTACGTCGATGCGTGTTCCCGTGTCCGCCTGGTACACCAGGTGCCCGCCGCCACGCAGGTCCAGTCCCAGCTTGAGGCCCAGGGGACCGGTGCCGCCCCGTTCCAAGGCTGGAAACCCCGGAAGATCGATGTTGATCTCTTGGAACCCCAATGCCGCTATCGAGGCCCCCAGGATCAGCAGCACCAGGATGGATAGCCGGATACTACGCGCCCGCATCGTTACTCCCGTCCTTCCAGGGAAGGACCCGCCAGGGCTTCCGCTGCCTCGGCCAACGCCTCCTCCCGAGTTGTGACTTCTCCAGCCGCCCGCGCCTCGCCTATCCGGTCCAACAACTCACCAACAATAGGTCCAGGGCTCAGGTGGAAGTGGTCCATCAGGTCGTGGCCGGTAACCAGCCGCTCGCTTTTTTGCACGACTGTCTGCTGGGTTCCGGTTTGTAAAATATAGGAGATCATCTGGGTGTGGGCCACCCAATCGTCCAAGGAGAGATCGGGGCCCTTGGCCGCCAGATAATCTGCCAAGCACAAATAAAGGGTATCTATAGCCACGTCGTCCAAATCCCGAAAATACCGGTATATCGCCCTGTTGCTGGGCAACTGATCCCCCTGGCTCATATTGGTGGGCCGCAAGTGCTGGGCCACCATGGTGGTCACCATTGAAATTCCCCTGGAGCTGAGCCGCAACTGCCGCAGCCGGGCATCCGCCATGGTAGCACCCAACTCCGAGTGTCCCAAGAAGCGAGTGCGGCCTGTTTCGTCCGTATTCTTGGTTTGCGGCTTGGCGATGTCGTGCAGCAAGGCCGCCAGTTTCAACAGCGTGCGCCTGGTGTGGCCGTCGCTCACCTGCTGACCGAAATATTGCTCGGTTTCCTCGGTCCAAGGCGCCAGGGAGTAAACAGGGGAGTTCTGATGCCCCTTGGTCACTAATTCGGCGTACTCCACCGAGTGAATCACGTGGTCCCAAACGTCCCAATAATGCACCCTTGGCTGTTCCACTCCCTTGGTCGCGGTCAACTCGGGGATTACCCGGCACAGCAAGTCCAGGCGGTCCAGGACCTGCAAATGCCCACGGGCGCCGTCCAGGGACAGGAGCAACAGAAACTCGTCCCGTAATCGGTCGCCGGATACCTGGGAGATCCGGGGGGCCTCGGCCGACATCAAGGCAGCCGTTTCCGGGTCCAACCGAAATTTTAGCTGAGCCGCCAACCGCACCCCTCGGAGAAGGCGCCCTGGGTCGTCCCGGAATACGCCGGGGCCGAGGGCCCGGATGCACTTGCGGGTCAAGTCCTCTCGGCCGTTGAAGGGGTCGATGACCTGGTCGATGGACACTGGCTCAGACCCGTCGCCCAGTGGCAGGGCCAGGGCGTCGATGGTGAAGTCCCGCCGGGCCAGCTCTTCCTCGATGCTCCCCAGGTAACCCACTATATCTATGACCAGATCGCCGGACGGCGCCTCATCACTGGTTTGCCCGTCTTGCGGTGGCCGGGCTACCACAACCCGGGCGATGCCGTGGCGCGGGCTCAGTGGAACACAGACGCCTCCTAGAGAGGAGGCCAAGTCTTGGGCCACCTGGCCCGCGTCGCCCTGAACCGCAATGTCCACATCGTGCCAGGAGCCAACCGAAAGCAGTAGGTCCCGAACGTAGCCTCCGACCAGAAACGCAGGCGTCTCACGGGCGGAGAAGAACTGCCCCAACGCGGCCGGCACGGCCGCAGCCGGTTCCCGTTCAGTATCTTGAATTAACATACCTTACCGGCAGCGTGCCAAACAACCACCGTGGTCTTCCGAGCGTCCCCAATCATTTGGCCTTGTCTTCTAGCGATGAGCCGGTATTATCGGGCGGGTTGGCCTCGGTTGCTTCGGCCTCGTCCTCGGCTTCGCTATCGTCTTCGGCAGTATGAGTAATCTTATAGAGGCTATCCGGAGTTACCAGATGGTCGATGTAAAGCTGCCCTTTCAGATGGCCGGTTTCATGCTCTAGAGCCTGAGCCAGCAAACCGTCGGCCTTGATGCGGATGATCTTGCCGTCCAGACCAATGGCCCGGGCTCGGACGCTGACGGAGCGCTTGACCATTCCCCGATACCCCGGAATGCTCAAGCACCCCTCTTCCACCTCCCGTTCACCTTCCTGCCTGGTAATCTCCGGGTTGATCAATATCAGGGGCTCCTCCCAATCGGGTAACTGAATTACAGCCACTTTCTGCAAAGAGCCCACCTGATTGGCGGCCAACCCAACGCCCATCTCGGCGTGCATGGTCTCGATCATGTCATCGATAAATTTATTCAAGCGGGGCAGTACCTTCCCGATTTTCCGGGCCTGACGGCGCAAAATCGGGTCCGGAACAAACCGCATGTCCAGGACTGTCACTGTTTCTGCCTCTCGATTACCGGCTCCCGGCGGGCGTTAGCCACAAGATTGATAGGATTACCGGGCGCGCCCTTGACCTCGGTTAGGAACCTTGGTTAGGCTGCAGGCCGCTCCAGATTCAATTCGTGTCTGATTATATCCAAGCCGCTTCCAGAGTGTAAAGCCAGTCTAAAGTACGTGGACCGGGTCCACGTCTACCGTGGTGCCGGGTGGAAAGCTGAACCCTTCCAGGAAACGGTGAAGGCTTCTTCCCCGCAGAATCGTGTGCCATCGGTAGCGTCCTCTGATTCGCGCGGGGATGCCCGGCGCCGGCCCGATAACCTCCACGTTGGTGAGACCTTGGGCGTAGGCTTTTTGGCGCAACTGGCGGGCCGTGGCCACGGCCCGGCGCTGGCAGATGGTGGCGTTGATGTCCTGATAAACCAGGTGCACCAGGTCATTGAAAGGAGGGTTGCCCATCAGGCGCCGGAAACGCAACTCCTCCTGATACATGGCGGAGTAATCCTGGGCCGCCGCCGCCATAATTGCGAAGTGGTCCGGAGTATACGTCTGGATGAATACTCTTCCGGGAGCCTTTCCCCGTCCCGCACGTCCTGCCACCTGGCAAAGGAGGCCAAAAGTGCGCTCGGCGGCGCGGAAGTCGGGGAGGTTTAGCCCGATGTCGGCCAGTATCACCCCCACCACGGTTACGTTGGCCACGTCGAGGCCTTTGGCCACCACCTGGGTGCCCACCAGGACCTGTATTTCACCAGAGGCCAGCCTCTGCATGGCGTCCCCGGGCCCGGCGCCGGCGCGGGTGGCGTCGGAGTCCCACCGCTCAACCCGCACGCCCGGTAACAAGCGGGACACCTCCTCCACCACCTTCTGGGTGCCGATGCCCAACTGGCGGATGTGGCTGCCTCCGCATTCCCGGCAACGGCCGGGCAGCCGGCTGCGCCGGTTGCACCGGTGGCACAGCAAACGGCCGTCCACGGAATGGTAGGCAAGGGCCACCGAACAGCTCCGGCAGGACACCACGTAGCCACAGTCCCGGCACTGGACGATTGGGGCGCTGCCCCGGCGGTTGAGGAACAGGATGGCCTGCCGGCCCCGGCCCACGCAGTCCCGCAAGGATTCCGCCAGGCCCCGGCTGAAGATGCTGCGGTTGCCCTGTTGTAACTCCAACGCCATGTCGCAGATTTCCACTTGGGCCAGCTCACTGCCTGCGCCGCCGGGCTCTACTCCAATCCGGTGGGGTAGCTCCAGCAACCGGTGTCTGCCTGCTTGGGCGTGGTAGTAAGTCTCCACGTCCGGGGTGGCGCTGCCCATGACCACCACCGCTCCTGTACGCCGGGCCAGTTCCAGGGCAACTCGCCGGGCATGGTAAAGCGGCTGGGCCTCCACTTGCTTGTAGGTCCATTCGTGCTCTTCGTCAACCACGATAAGGCCCAGATCCGGCAGCGGGGCGAACAACGAGCTACGGGGACCAACCACCACGTCGTAGTCCCCTTCCCGAATACCCCACCACTGGTCGAATTTCTGGCGCTGGGACAAGCGGCTGTGGAGCACGGCCACCCGGCCAGGGAACCGGGCGCTCAGCCGTTCCAGGGTCTGGGGAGTGAGGGCGATCTCCGGCACAAGAAAGATGGCTTGCTGGCCCTGGGCCACCACCCTTTGGATTGCTTGCAGGTAAACCTCAGTCTTGCCGCTGCCGGTAACCCCATGCAGCAGAAAGCTGCGCGGAGCGTTGCCGGGTCGCTCCAGGGCCTCTGTGATGCGCGCCAGAGCGTCGGCCTGCATCTCGGTCAGGGTTAGATTAGAGCCGGCTGCTTTGTCGCCGGCGCCCATTGCCTCGCTGGGTTCTACCTTGACCCACTCCAACCCCAATAGCCCCTTCTCGACCAAAGCGTTGGCGACGCCATGGCCGAACTCTTTGTTGGCCAGCGACGCTGGGTAGGACTCGCCAGCCGAGCGGACGGCGTCTAGCAGACGTTCTTGGCGAGGCGGCAGCCGGGCCGGATACTCCGGCCACTTGGCGCCGGCGCCATCGGCGCCGACGGCGAACAAGTAGCAATCGTGGCGGGGTATGATCCTGGGCGGCGGCAAGTCGGCTGTCCGGTGGACCAGCCGCTTATCCAGGAGCTTCGCCAGCTCCCGCTGACCGCCCCTTCCCAGTAGTTTGACGAAATCGGCCTCTTTGAGGCTGGAGGCCGCCACCAGAGCCGACAAGGCTTCCCTGGTTTCGGGGCGCCACTCGCTCCCGTCCGTTACGCCGGAGGTCACCGGGAACACCTGAGAGCGCACCTGGCTTTCAAATCCAGGGGGCAGGAACAACGCTAAAGCGGCGAAAAGTGAGCAGAGGTAATAATCGCTGATCCAGCCGGCCAGGTCCATGTGCACCGTGCTTAGCAACGGAGAAGGATCCACCGGCTGAAAAATGTCCCGGGTAACTTCGACCTGGGGAGTATCGGCCAGGTGGACGACTATCCCCTGGGCTAACCGGCGGCCAAAAGGAACCCAGACCAGTTGGCCGGGCTCAACGGAGAAATGGCTGGGAATACTGTAGGAAAAGGTGCGGGTGTGGGTCACCGGGGCATCTACCGCCACTTCCGCGTATCTCATGGCAGCACAGTCTCCGAAGAAACCGGGAGGTCCACAATGGTTGGGTCGGTGCAGGGAAATATTACGGCCGGCGCCCTTGAGCTCCGGTTAGGCTTCAGAGCGTGGCTGGTTCCTCGGGCGGCGGGGCACGGTCTTTTCTTTGATGCGGGCTGCCCGGCCCTGGAGTCCACGCAGGTAATAAAGCTTGGCCCGCCTCACCGAGCCCCGGCGGGTAACTTCCAGGGACTCTATCAGCGGGGAACAGATGGGGAAAATGCGTTCGATCCCTATGCCGGCGGAGATCCTGCGCACGGTGAAGCTGGCAGCGGGACCTTTGCCATTATGTCGCCGGATTACCACACCCTGGAAGGCCTGGATCCGCTCCCTGTCCCCTTCCCGTATGCGGAAATTGACCCGCACGGTATCTCCAGGGCCAAAGTCGGGAATGTTTGGGTTGGGGTCTGACTTAAAAAGTTGGGCGGCATCCATGAATAATAGCCTGTCGAGTTTTGGGATTTTGCGTTCGGCCGAGGCCTCCAATCATCCCGAATCGGGGGGTGATTGGAACAATTGGTCCTATAATGTCAAACAACTAACGCCGAGCAACCGTAGCCTGACGTCCAATGAACAAGAATAACACAGGCCTGCTCAAAATGGTACTGACGTGGCCACCGGAACAGGGCATTCATGGCAGGCCCGTTCCGCGGAATCCTGGATTCATAGACCGGCTATTTACTCCGGTAGGCAGCGCTATTCCGTCCCGAAATTGGGGGTAATCAGGCCAACCTTGCTTCCCGCCTGGCGGACCAAGCAGACGGCGGGCAAATCCTGGTGAGCGAGGGGACCCTTCTCGCGGCCGGTGATCTGGTCGTCTCAACCGAGATAGATCAAATTCAGCTGGAGGGCGTCTCTCGCCCGATAAGGATATTCGAGATCAACGAGCGCTGAAGCAAACCTCCAACCACTCCAAAAACCGGCCGGCCGCCTCGCTCCAAACGTCTTCTTTGGTCCGGCCGCTGGACTTGAGGGTGGCAAACCCGTGGCCGGCGCCCTCCAGCAGGTGGACCGTCGGGTTCGACACCAACGAGGCCGCCTGGGCCAGCTCACCGGGTGTCGCGAACGCATCCCGAGTGCCTGAGCAGAACAGGGTGGGCACGCTAAGCCCCGGCAGATGCTCGTCCCGCCATTTGCCCCCCGGTTTGGAGGGAGTACCCGGCGCATGGAGCGGGTAAGCAAACAGGGCCACCGCGTCCGCCTTCGCTCCTTGGGCCACTACCTGGGAGGCAATACGTCCCCCCATGGACCTGCCGCCGGCTATCAGCGGAGCGCCAATGTTGGAGAACATGCCGATTACTCCCCGCCA
>JADFFS010000128.1 GCA_022568195.1 Chloroflexota bacterium
GGGCGAAGCCTGGGGTGGGGGCCGTGACCGAGCCGGCGGTGTAGAGGGCGATCTGGGTCAAGCCCTGGGTGATGGGGTGGGGCTCGAACTGGCGCAGGTAGATATTCTGGAAGTTCAGGTCGTACTCCACCATGTTGTACAGGTAGTCGGGTTGAAAAGCGATGCCGAAGCGGTTGGCCAGGCTGTTGATCTGGCTGGGCCTGGTGGGGTCGGCAATCAGCAGCAGCTTGCCCCCCTTGCGGGTAACAAAGTCCTCCACCAAGTCGGCTTCCTCATTGGTGAAGGGGGAATCGGGCATCAGCACGGCCAGGCTGTCGGCGCGGCGCAGCTTCTCCTGCAACTGGGCGAGGCGGGAGCCCGGGTCCTGGCTGGAGAAACCGCCGAAGCGGGAGGCTTGGCCGGCCACCTCCACCTGGTAGCCCCGCTGGGCCACCCGGGCCAGCAGCACCGAAAGCTCCTGCTTGGTGAAGTCGTTGCCGTGGAGACCGTCCACCAAGAGAGTGCCCTTCTCGGTGGGGGGGAACAGGGGCAATTCGCCCAAGGTGGAAACAGGGGCGGTGATGCTCTCGGCCGGGACCTGGGCCACGGTGGGGGCGTCGTAGCCGCCGGGGTAGCCAAAGTAGAAAAAAGCGGCCAGGAAAGCGGCCAGGGCAAAGAGAGGCAGGAGGAAGAGCCTCCCGTATTTACTGAGAAGGACCGACATACAGGTAGTAGATGTTGGGGCCGTTTACCTTCAAGGGGAAATCGGGCAGCACCTGCGCTTGGCTCTCCCCCAAGCCCGAGGGCAGCAAGTAGCGGCGCAGGGTGTCCAGGTTGGGCTTAGACGTGGGGTCCAAGCCCTCCAAGCCCCCGCCGTTGGGGGAGAGGCCCCGGCCGCCCTTGAGCCAGGCCATCAAGTCGGTGGGACCGGCCCCAAGGGGGGTGATCCCGGTGCCTTCCAAGGGCTCGATGATGCGCTTGAACTTCTGGTTGAAGTTGCGAAAGACCTCGGTGTTGATGTCCACCAGGCCGTAGTTGGAGACGCCGGCCAGGCTGGCGGCCTTCTCGATGGCGGCGGTGTCGCCGCCCAGCTCGTCCACCAGCCCCACCCGGACGCTCTCGACGCCGGGGAAGATCTTGGCGCTGAGCAGCTCCTCCTTGGAAATCTTCAGCTTGTCCCCCCGCTCGGAGAGGACGATGCCGGCGAAGGCCTGCTTCAGCTGGTCGGTGAGGCCGATGAAGTAGCGCCGGTCGCCGCCGCTGAGCTTGAAAGGCCCGGTGGGCACCACCTGCTCGCCGGGAGGGCGGGCAATGAAACGGCCGGGGAAAGAGAGGATCACGCCCACGTTGCCCACGAAGGAGGAGGGCTTGGCGAAGGTGTAGTTGGCGCCCATGGCCATCATGTAGCCGCCGCTGGCCACGATGTCGTTCATGACAATGACCACGGGCTTCTTTTCCCTCAGCTTGCGGGTCTCGTAGTAGAGGTGCTCGCTGGCGGCAGCGCCGCCGCCGGGGCTGTTGAGGCGTATGAAGACGGCCTTGATGGAGTCGTCGCGGCGGGCGTACTCCATGAAAGCGCTGATGACGAAGGAGGAGTTGTCGTTGATTATGGTGAAGGGGATGTCGATGACGCCGATCTTGGGCTTGCCGGGGAAGACGTAGAAAAAGACCAGGGTCCCCAGGACAATGCCCAAGATGGCCAGCAAGGGGCCGGAAACGTACCAGCTGGCGATGACGCGCCAGACCGCTCTAAGTTTGTCCATGGTCCGCTCTAAAACCAACCTCTCCGGGTCTTCAAGCGACCGCCCCGATCGCATCGGAGGTGGGCGCCCCCCGGGCCACCGGCATCATACGTTCGGCCCTACCCCGTGTCAACCAAGAGGGGGGCCGTTAAGGGATGTTGACGGGCCCCTCGCAGTCGCTACCTGCGAAGTCGTCGCCATCTTGGCCATCGCACAGATCGATGCCGCGGCCGCCGAAGAGGACGTCGTCGCCGTCGCCACCGAACAGGGCGTCCCGGCCGCTGCCACCGAGCAGCAGGTCAGGCCCGCCGCCGGCCTTGAGGGTATCATCTCCGGCGCCGCCAAAGAGGCTGTCGCTGTCGTTTCCTCCGTTGAGGAAGTCGTTACCGTCTAGCCCAAACAGATAATCATCGCCATTGCCGCCGACGATCACGTCCCTACCCCGGCCACCAATTAAAATGTCGTTGCCGCCCAGCCCGATGATGACCAGATTGGCGGTGGACCCGCTGCAATCTATCAGGTCCCCGCGGTCGCTCCCGTACACCGACCATCCCAGTTGCCTGGTGTGGCCGGAGCAGATCACCTGGGCATGGGCCACATTCCCGTGGTCAAACAGGCTCAGGGCTAGCACCAGCGACAGCGCCACAACCAGCGGCGCTTTCCTCATGTGCGGGCCGCTATCGTCATATAAACATAGTCTGACAGTATGGGGTGAACTAACGGCTGCTTACCAGGGTAACACACGTCAGCCGATGCAGCTAAGTCCCCCGGTCCTAGACCCGGCCGAAGCCTGTTATCCGGTCAATTCATCACCGATGGGTCTGGAGCGGTTGGGTAGTCTCGCCTCGACAACCTCGGCTGTTCAGGTTTAACATGGGGAAGCTATGCAGGGAGCGCCAATTCGGCCGACAATTCAAGGCGTACGGTATTTTCTGGGACACGCCCCGGGTTTGGTGCGCCACGGTTCCAAACCTTCCCGGGAGATAGCTCACAACCCGGCCCTGCTCCACGACATCACCGGAAGCCTTCGTTCCTACGACCTAGCGGCTGCTTATCCACCCAACCGGGCCTTCCTTGGTGGGCTTTACCCCGACCAACTGGCCGATATGGAACGGCCCTGGTTCCAGTGGAATGGGGATGGACAGCGCTGGTTCCCCTACGGGGAGATAATGCCCGAAGAGGAGCTGTATGGTCTGCTAAAGGCTGGGGACTCCTTTGACCTGGTATGGCTGGAGGAGGGCTTTGCCGCTAAAGCGCGCGAAGCCCTGGCGCGCCACCCATTGGTGCCGGACGATGATCTAGCAACGTTGGACACCGGTCATACACAGTCATCCATAGAAGCTCGGACCGAAGGCCAAACCGCCGGCGGCGCCGCCCTTCCTTTACATCTCCGCGACGGGACCCTGGTGGGGTGCATCAACCCCGCGCACGACGAGGACGCCTCATTGTCCGCGGACGTTCTCCTGGAGAACCTGGTCTGTAAAGTCACCGCCGCCATGGCCCTGCGCAAGCTCTTGAGCGACGGGGAGACGGATAAAGACGGCATCGAGTACCTGCTGAACACCGGCGAGGAAGCCGTGGGAGACCGCTACCAGAGGGGAGGCGGCAACCTGGCCAAGGCCATCGGGGAGATGTGCGGCCTGGGAAACGCCACGGGGTCCGACGTGAAGGCCTTTTGCTGCGGCCCGGTGCACGCCCTGGTTATGGCCGGCGCTTTGGTGAGTTCCGGGGTGTTCCGGCAAGTGGCGGTGGTCGGGGGTTGCTCCCTGTCCAAGCTGGGGATGAAATTCCAAGGGCACTTGCAGCACGGCCAGCCGATCCTGGAGGACGTCCTCGCCTCGGTGGCGGTTCTAGTGGGGCCGGACGACGGGGTCAGCCCAGTGTTGCGCCTGGACTCGGTGGGACGGCACACCATCGCCGCCGGGTCCGGTCAGCAGGCGATTTTCGACAAGCTGGTGAGCGAGCCTCTTCAGAAATGTGGCCTGAATTTCCGGGACATCGACAAATACGCCACCGAGCTGCACAATCCCGAGGTGACCGAACCAGCGGGCAGCGGCAACGTTCCGAACCTCAACTACCGGCTGATCGCGGCCCTGGCGGTGATGAACAAGGAAATAGACCGGGATGAGATGCCCCGGTTCGTGGAGAGCCACGGGATGCCGGGCTTTTCTCCTACTCAGGGTCACATCGCTTCGGCGGTCCCCTTCTTGGGCCACGCACTGGACCGCATCCGGGATGGTAAAATGGAACGGGCCATGTTCCTGGCCAAGGGCAGCTTGTTCCTTGGGCGGATGACCCAGATGTCCGATGGGATGTCTTTCATCCTGGAGGCGAATCCGGGCAGCTAAGACATTCTAAAAAAACGGGCAACTGTCATTCTGATCCTTCCGCAGAAGGAGAAGAATCTCCCCCCGTGGTCGTAACATGCTGCATCCGCCTCTGGGGAGATCCTTCGTCCCTGCGGTCCTCAGGATGACATCACAGGGGTTTTGTTAGAAGCCCTGAGAAACGTTAGCAACGATTGAAAAAAGTAGACGGCCAAGGACTTAAAGGAGTTCTGAAGCGATGCAACTCAAAGGCAAACGGGTCATCGCGCTGGGCGAGCGGGACGGGGTCCAGGGTACCGCCATCGCCAACTGCGCCCGCAGCTCCGGGGCGGAGGTGGTGTTAGAGATGACCCACTGTTTCGTTTGAACGTCCGCTGGGGCCCTTGACCTGGAAGGTCAAGAAGAGATCAAACGCACGGTAGACAGCATCGGCACCGACAACCTGTTGGTCCTGCTGGGAACCCCCACCCCCGAAAGCACCAAGCTCTACGCCATGACGGTGAACCAGGGAGACCCGTCCTGGGCCGGCGCGCTGGCCGGAGCGGCCCTGGGGCTGCCCGCTTATCACATCACCGAGCCGGAGATCAAGGAGCAGATCGACCCCGCCACCTACCAGGCCGAGGTGGGAATAGTCGAAATGGTGCTTGATGTAGAGGAGATCGCCCGGGCGGCCAGCGAGACCCGAAGCTCCTAATACTCCACGCTGCTGAGGCGGCCGAACCCGTAGTGGTCGTCGTAGCGCTGGGGCGCGGGCAACGGTCCGGCAGTGGGGACGAAATGGTCCCGCAGGCGGCCGCTTATCTTTTCCGGATTGCCAATCACCCGGTCCACCGGCGGCAATGGGTCCAGGCCCAACAGGTCTGCCCGGAAGAAGCTGGTGGACACGATGGCGTCGGCCTCGGGCACGGGCTCCAGCATGGTGGGAGCGCTGCCCGTGGGGTCGTCTTCACTGGTCAGAAAGACCGTTTTGATCCCCACCTTCTCACAGGCTTGCACGGTCCGAATCACCTCGATGAACTCGTTGCCTCCCGCGTCCCAGGTGACCATGGCGCCTTGTGCCCCCAGCATCCGGGCCACCTTGGCCGTCTGGTTGGCGGTCATTTCCTTCTCGTGCTGGGTGGTCCACTCGGTCCTGGTGGCGATAACGCCCAAAAAGTTGAAGTCCACGCCGTGGCGGCGGTACAGGTCCAGCAACACCGGGTTGTTGGCCATGTTCCATGACATGGCGAAAGCCGTGCGGTAGGGTCCGGTAATCGCCCCGTCGAGAATCTCGTTGGGATGGAACAGCCAGGGCGGCGTGAGCTGCGTCAGCCCGTAGGTCGAGGTGCAGAAGGTGTCCGGCGAGCCCGACATGGCCTGGGGCGAGTGAAGGCACAGGATGTAAACCACCTTGGGTAGAGAGGGGTCAACTTCCGTTAGCTCGAAAACTTCCCGTTCCGGCGGCTCCAGGTCTTTCGTGGCCGCCGCCACGCGGTCCGATACGGTCAAGACCGCCTGATGCACGGCGTCGTTCCTGGCGTTGACCCCCAGTGCGGGGTCCGGCTCCACCACCACGCACAGGTTTAACAGGGAGCTGTGGGGCATAATGTCACCCCAGGGCCCAGACATATCCAAAAACACAAACAGGTGGTCCCCACCCGCCTCATGCCAGGGAGTCTCGGATACTTCCACCACTCCCATGCCGGACAACCGGTGGGTGCGGCCTTCGCCGACGGTGGTTATGGAACGGCCGCAAATGCCAGGATAAATCACTCCGGGCCCCTCGACCTTGATCCGGGGTTCGACCACGTCCCGCACCGGCCAGATGCGCACCGACTCCCCGGGCCGCGCCAGCTCCAGCTCCACCGTGGCGATGCGGGGGTCCATTCTTATTTCATCCAGGATATCGTCCCGGCCGACCTCCAACACGCCGTCTTGCCAGCGGGTGCGGTCGCCCCACACGATGTCCGTCACCGGAAAGGTGCCCATCTCAAGACGCATGGACAGCCTCCCTGGCCGGAGCCGCCTCGCCGGGAACAAAGAGGGTAGGTCCCGTGACCGGCGACTCCAGGGCTGTGAGCGCCGTCCTAACTATCTGCAGCCCGTAGGCGAAGTCCTTCTCCGGGCCCAGATCGGGGTCGCCGCACACGTGCTCGATTCGGGCGCCCCGTATCACCCGGTTGGCGCCGGTTGTCAGGGCCAGAGCGTATAGGGCTGAGATCATGGCGACGGGGATGCCCACTCGTTCGATCTCCTTGCTAACCGTTGCGCCGCAACGATTGCAGGTCCCTCAAGTCGCCACCAGGATACAGGCGTCCACGCCGGCTTCTTTAAGCTCCTGGGCCATCTGAGCGCCCAGACGTTTCGACTTGGCCACCGGTGTGCTCACGCCCGGCAAGGTGATGATCTCCGGGGCGACCCGGCCCACGATTCCATCGGCCTCAAACTTACGCAAATGGCTCAGGGGAAGGATGTAGTTGGGGTTGTCGCTGGCGATCTGGTTGTAGTAGCCGCCGTGGAAGGCTTCCCAGTCCTGCGCTGTAAGAGCAGCCAGCCCCTCGACGGGGTAGGTGTAGTATCGCTCCGGGTCGCCGGAAACCTGCCGGTCCGGGTTTCCGATGGGAATCAACCCGCCGGTGGAGATCAAGGCGATGGTGGCCTGCTTCAAGTCCGCCACGGGTGGAGCGGGAATTACGGCTTCCGGGGTCAGGAATGGGACCTCACTCTGGAAAGGCCGGCCGTTTAGCTTGTCGGCCAGCATGTCCACGGCCCGCTTGTACCCCGGCGCCTCCCGTTCCGTCACCCGGCGCACTCCCCGGCCCAAATAGCCTTCCACCTGGGCTGGCCCCAGCTCTTCGCCGCCGGCCAGCTTCCGAGCCAGGCGGTGCATGTTGGCGAGGATGTCCTGTAAATCTACTGGACTGGTCCCCGTGGGCACTATCACGACCTGCCGCCGGTAGGTCAGCACGCCGGGGTTTTCCGGATGCATCGCCGTCACCGACGGTATGCCCATCTCCTCTGCGGCGGCGCAAACGGCGCCGCAGGCCAGGCCGTACCTTCCCGCATCGAAGGCCGGTCCGGCGACCACCAGGTCGGCTTGCGCCGACCGCAGGGCCTGGGTTACTTGCTCCAGGGCTTGCTCCCGCTGTTCGCTGAAGTAGTTGTCACCGCAGATAATGGTGGCAACTACCTGGCCCTGGTCTCCCAGGAGCTGCTGAAACGGCCTGGCCGGTCCGATGGGGCCGTCTCGAACCTCCAGGGGCAGGTTCGCCTTTTCCTCGCCCCCGATGCCGCCAAAGAACTGGTTCAGGTAATAGACCACGCGCAACTGACCCGCCATCTGAATACCTCTCTAGTCTGGGGCTGACTCGACTTCTCCGGATGGCATTCGCTTAAAACATGTCATTCTGAGTGAAGCGAAGAATCTGTAGGGTGGGGTATCGCCCTCGCCCCGCCCCAGATGCTTCGCCGCCGCGGCTGGCTCAGCATGACATTTTCAGAGCAATGCCATGTTCGGTTTAACATCGACCTAGCGCCGCTCTTTGACTCGTGGGTATTGCGGGGACCAGGTTCATGCCGCCGGGGGGTTCTTCTGGTACCAATCGATGATTTCCGAGCCGGTGGCTCCCCATACCCCGCTGCGCCGCATCATGTGGGCCAGGGCGTCGTCCAGGTAGCCGATGCGGAAGGGCTGTCCAATGATCCAGGGATGCAGGTTTATGGCCATTAGCCGCCCGGTCTGGCTCCCGTCCAGGTACAGAGTGTCAAAGGCTTCCTTGAGCATGTCCCGGTACCTTCCCACGGTAACGCGCCGGTCCCACAAGGCCACGCCATCGTCCAGCTCCAGCATCAAGGGAAGGGCAAACAGGTTCCCGCTGGGAGTGGTCATGGGATAGGGCTGCTCGTCGTTGACCCAATCACAGACGTAGCGCATCCCCGCTTCGGCCAACAACTGGGGCGTCCGGTTGGACTCGCCGTACTCCGGGCCCAGCCAACCGGCCGGAGTGTTGCCCGTGGCCTTGGTCAAACTCTCCAGGGACGATTGGATGTAGCTTCGTTCCTCCTGCTCCGGCATGTCGCTGGTGATCATGCGGCTGGCCGAAACGCCGTGGGCGATAATTTCACAGCCCCGGTCCAAGCAGTGGCGCACCAGGTATGGGTAGTTCTCGGCGGTCAGGGCGTCCATGGCCACGGTGGCTTTGATTCCATGCTTCTCCAGGACATCCAGAACCCGGAAGATGCCCACCCGGTGCCCGTACTCCCGGTGGGAAAAGCGGGCGTAATCCGGGAAGGAGCGGGCGCCCAATCCGCCGGCAAGAGGAGTGGTAAAGCTGTCCTCAGGGGGGCTCCACTCCATGTGCTCCAACGTCACCACCACGCACAGGGCAACCCGAGCGTTATTCGGCCAGCGTAGGATGCCCCGTTTGGTGATGGGAGACCATTCGTAGTGCTCGTGGTCCATTCCGAAGCGGCGTTGTGCGGGCATGGTGTCTCCTGTACCGATGATGACGCCGGGTAGGGGCGGGTTTCAAACCCGCCCCTACGCTAGGCCTGGTTCAGGGTCTGGGCGTGGGCTACGGCCCCGTCATAGTAGTTGGCGATGTAGTACTCGGCGATGTCGTCGGCGGTGGTCTGCCACACTCCGTCGTGGGCCATGATGTAGCCGAGGATGTCATCCAGGTACTTGATGCGGTGGGGCTGCCCGGTCAGGAAGGGATGCAGGGCGATGCACATCACCCGGCCGCTGTCGGCCCCCTCTTTGTAGAGCTGGTCGAACTGGGCCTTGCAAATCTCCGCGAAGTAGTCCCCTTCGTAGTGCTGCCGGAACAAGGGAGCGTCGTTTAGCTCGATGGAATAGGGCACCGACACCAGCTTCCCCGACTTCACCTTGATGGGCACGGGCTGGTCGTCGTGCATCCAGTCGGTGTGGTAGATCAGGCCTGCCTCGGCCATGAGGTCCGGTGTGCGCTCGCTACCCGAAATTGCCGGCCCCAGCATTCCTTTAAGCTGTTTGCCGGTGTGCCGCCGCAGCGTGTCGATGCAGTCCCGGTAGAACTCCCGCTCCTCTTCTTCCGTTAATGTGTTGAGGTAGCGGGTGTTGTAGATTCCGTGACTCATGAAGTCCCAGTTCCGCTGCACCATGGCTTCGCCGATTTCGGGGTAGTGCTCCAGCACCGCCAGGTTCAGAGACACACAGCACCGGATATTGTGCTTGTCCAAGACCTCCAGCATGCGCCAGAAGCCCACCCGGTTGCCGTAGTCCCGATAGGAAAACTGCTGCACGTCGGGGTAGGGCGTGCGGGGCCAGGGATTCCGGTCCCCGTTGTAATCCGGCTCGTACTCGTAGTGTTCGACGTTGGGGGCGATCCAAAGGGCCACCCGGGCGCCGTCGGGCCACTTTATAGTGGGACGGTCGATGATGGGGCTATAGTCCACTCTGTTGGGCTGCAGTGGCATGGCCGTTCACCTCGCTCTTAACATGTGAAAAATGGAGTGGATGTAACCGGGAGCGAGCCGGGCTAGACGCTCTGGCTGGCGAGCCGGTTCAAGTTGTCGTACTCGGGCGACGCGGCACCGTATTCCTCCCAGCTCTTGGCAGCCTGCTGGAAGGTGGATCGGGCCTGATCTGGCTGATGGTTGCCCGACTGAGCCCGGCCCAGCCAGAAGGTATCGCGAACGGACGCACGGCGGCTCAAGCGTGTGCGCAGCATGTCCTCGCCTTTGTCGAACTGCTCGGCCCGCAGGTAGGCCTCCAGCAATGTGTCCTCAAAGACCTCCCGTTGGGCGTGGCTGCCTCCGATTCGCTCCAGCTGCTGGCACACGGGCTCCAACAACCGCACCGCCTCGTTGTACGAGCCTTCGGCGAATGCGGCGATGCCGCTGACCAGCGGTAAAG
>JADFFS010000288.1 GCA_022568195.1 Chloroflexota bacterium
CGTAATCAAGGTTAAAGGGGTTGGCTTTCCGGCCAGGAACCTGTCCTCACCAGGCTTATTTAACGTCAACATAGACTACAACGGCAGGTTCCTGCTGAGGGTAACTCCGGACTCCACTGGAGAGTTCGAGGCGACGATTACCGTCCCCATTAACGTCCTCATCCCTTCCACCAATAACGTCAGGGCAACCGTGGCCGGCACCGCCGCGGACGCAACCGCCGAGCACAAGGTGCCCGCCGCGGCCATCTCAATCAGTCCGCAGGAAGGACCCAGCGGCATTATATTCACCGTGACCGGCACGAATTTTCGCCCATTCTTCCCGGTGTCCAACCTGACCATAGGCGTGCCGTCGGTCTTGCCATCTTCCTCAATCACCACGGATAAGGATGGTTCATTCACTATTTCCAACCGGTTACCCCAGCTTCCCGAGGGAACCCACGCCGTGGTGGCCACCGTGGGCGGACTCCTGGCTTCTGTAAGTTTCAAAGTGAGCAGGCCCACCGGTCCGCCAACGCCTACCCCTCGACCCACGCCCTCTCCCCTTGCGGGCCCATACGTGGCCTTGGCCCCCCTGATCGAGGCCGGAAACCTGGTCCGCGTATGGCATTTCGACCCCGCTACTCAAAACAACCCGCCGAACTTCGGTTGGAGCCTGTTCGATCCCCGGGCAGTCTTTGCCAGCGCGAACACTGTGCGGGAGATGAGGACCCGCCAGTTCTACTGGATCAGCGTACGAGACAACCAAACCGTGACCCTCAACGGCAAAGAACGGGTCTTTTACTCAGGTTGGAACCCGGTGACCTGGTAGCGCTTGTTTCCACCATTGGTTTCCAGCCTGTGCGATAATGGCTCATCTCGCCGCACTGGAGGGCCAAGCCAAGTTGGCTGTATGGACATAGTAGTGAGGTTTTTTGCCCTGTATCGGGAACGGGCCGGGTGCAACAACGCGACGGTGAAGCTGCCCGAGGGCGCCACGGTGGCGGACTTGACCGATGAGGTCCGGCGGCGCTTCCCACGTTTGGCCCCGTCCCAGGTGAAGATTGTGGTGGCGGTCAACGCCGACTACGCCGAGGAATGCACGGTTTTGCAACCGAACGACGATGTGTGTTTGATACCGCCGGTCAGCGGAGGACTGGAATGATAGAAATTACCCACCGGCGTCTAGACCCGGAGCAGGTCACCCAGCAAGTGAAGCAAGACACCAACGGCGCGGTGGTGACTTTCTTGGGCGCCACGAGAGACAACTTTGAAGGGAAACGGGTTCTGAAGCTGGAGTACGAAGCCTTCGAAGAAATGGCCTTGAAAAAGCTGGAAGAGATTCGCCAAGAGATAATGGCCGAGTTCGGCATTGAAGACATCGCCATAGCCCACCGAATTGGACCTGTGGATATCGGCGAAATCAGCCTGGTGGTGGCCGTCGCTTCACCGCACAGGAAAGAGGCCTTCTTCGCTTGCCACAAGCTGGTCGACAGGCTCAAAGAAACGGTGCCTATCTGGAAGAAAGAGGTCTACGAGGACGGCTCCCGCTGGGTGGCCTGCGAAGACCACGAGTTTGCTCCCGAGTCCCATGCCCACCCTACCTGAAGCCAGGCCGATCTCCGGCGCCGCCGCTGAATAGGTGGGCTGCAACACTCTGCTAATCTCTTCTTTTGAGGATGTCCTTAACGTTCATCCGCTGACCCTGAGCGCCTCAAATAGCGCCTAGTCCCCGGTTCGTTAGGCCTGTCATGTGCGCACCCACAGCGCACGTCCTGAGTCCTTCGGTCCGGCTCCGTGTAAACCCCGCCAAAGGGCTTAACACCAACGGGATTAGACGAATTTTTGGAGCGAAATTCTAGCCGGTCTCCTGGATTTCCGCAACTTCCCTGCGGGAGCGCGGCGAGCCCAGCGCAACCTGGATTGCCTGCCGCACGGTCCTGACCGGGGCCAAGTGCATGCCATCGGGCTTTTCCCCGTTCTCCAACCCGGTTTCCGGCAAGATACATTTATCCAGTCCCAGGCGAAGGGCCTCAGCTACCCGCCTTTGCGCCTGGGGAACCGGCCGGATCTCGCCGCTCAGCCCCACTTCGCCGAAGGCCACCATCTGAGAATCCAGCGGCTTGTTGTGCAGGCTGGAGGCAATAGCCAGCACCACCGCCAAGTCCGCCGCCGGTTCCCTGACACTCAGTCCGCCGGCGACGCTGACGATGATGTCCTGCCCCGAAAGCTCAAGCCCGGCACGGCGGGAGGCCACCGCAGCCAGCATCAACATCCGGTTGTAATCCACGCCATTGGCCACCCGCCGGGGAGCCGGTAGTTGGGAAGGGGATGTCAGGGCCTGGATTTCCAGCAGCAACGGCCGGGTACCCTCCAACACCGGCGCCAAGGCGCTACCTATAGCCCGATCGTGTCGTTGGGACAGCAGCACCTGAGAAGGATCGGACACTTCCACCAAACCCTGGCCGGTCATCTCGAAGACCCCGACCTCGGCAGTGGAGCCAAAACGGTTTTTGGCGCTGCGCAGAATCCTAAAC
>JADFFS010000129.1 GCA_022568195.1 Chloroflexota bacterium
GGCAACGGCTCCCTTTTGATCGGGGCGTTCAACGGGTTTCACGAGCTGCGGAATTCCGGCCGCATCGAGAGGATTCCCCGCCTGCACTGCGTTCAATCTCGTAATGTTATGCCTTTAGCCGCCGCCTTCAACGGCCAAGAATGGGGCCCGGCGGACGCAACCAAAACGGTCGCCGGGGGCATCTCGATAGCGGCGCCGTCCCGCCGGTGGCAGATCCTGGAGATACTGCGGTTGACCGGCGGGTCTGCCGTGGCGGTCGAGGAATCGAGCATCTTAAAGACGCAGCGAGACCTGGCGGAGCAGGAAGGAATCTTCGCCGAACCGACATCGGCGGCGGCCTTCGCCGGACTCGAGATGCTGGCCAACCAAGGCGTCTTCCAAGAAGGGGATGATGTGCTTGTCCCGGTCACCGGGTCCGGCCTCAAGGATGGGCCGTCCGCTTCGGATGCCGTATAGACGCCGCCGTGCTTAGATCTAGAGGAGAGACAGCATGAAGTTGCAGATCATGTCCCCGGCCGCGGACAGAGTTGATTTCAAGGTCCCGCCGGCCCCGCGCCTGGCTGGGCTCGAGGGCAAGACCATCGGCCTGTACAACAACATGACCGGAGGCGCGGATATCGCCGTGGACCGGGTGGCCGATGCTATAAGCAAGCGGTTCCCTGACGTGAAGTTCGAGCGGTATGGCGGCGACCTCAGGCCCGGCCGCCCCGCTCTCAGCCGCGGGAATCACATCGACGACGACGAGGCGGCCCGGATCGCCATGGAGGTGGACGCCATGATCGGCGCGACCGCCCATTGAGGAGGTTGCACGTCGTGGCTTGCCCACGACATGGTCGCCGTTGAGAAGGCCGGTATTCCAGCCGTAGCCATCGCCGCCCGAAGCTTTGCCAGGGCGTGGCAGTCCTGCGTGGACGGCTGGGGCCAGCCCAGCACTGCCTTCGTAACCATCCCCCACGCAACCACCGGCCAGCAGGCGGACTTTATCCGTAAGATGGTCGATGAGCAGATCGACGACATCATCCGGGGGCTCACCGAGCCTCCCGCTGCCCCGGCCGCGCCCAGAGGCGCTGGTGGCGGAGGCCAGGTCACCGAGGTCTTCACGATAGAGATGAATGAGACGCCCGAAGGCCTGGACGCGGTGAACTGCTTCCTTGCCGAACGCGACTGGAGCGACGGAATGCCGGTCATCCCGCCCACCCCGGCCGCTGTCGAGCAGATGCTGAAAGGGACCAAGCGCCAGCCCCAGGACGTGCTCATGGTAATGGAGCCCGGCTTTGGGCTGGCGACTGTCGAAAAAATCGCCATTAACGCCGTCATGGCGGGCTGTCGTCCGGAGCAATTTCCCGTTCTCCTTGCCGCCATCGACTGCCTGGCTCAACCAGAGATGAACCACCGGGACATGCAGGTCTCCGGCCATACGGAAGCGCCCCTAATCCTGGTGAACGGCCCCATCGCTAATAAGGCCGGGATCAATTTCGGCACCACGGCCATGGGCCCGGGCGTCGTCAACAGCGCAAACACGGCCATCGGCCGGGCATTGCGCCTGTGCCTGATCAACATCGGCTATTGCAAGGCCGGGTCAGGAGACCCGAACTTCGTGGGCTTACCCACCAAGTTCGGGATGTGCATCGCCGAAAACGAGGAGGTCAGTCCCTGGCAGCCCTACCACGTGGATCGGGGATTCCAGCGAAACGAGAGCGCCGTCACATTGGCCACCGTCACCGGCCCAACAACAATCATCGATTCGGCTTCCAAAAACCACGAGGATACACTGAACAACATAGCCTCGATGATGTTCTACCGGAACGCCGGAGCGGGAGCCTGGATCAGGGGTTGGCAATCTGCCCAGGTTGGCCACACCAACAAGAGAGTGCCTTACCAGGGCCCCTACCATCCCATCATCCTCAGCCCTTCCCGGGCAGTGATCATGGCCGAGGCCGGCATGAGTAAGCAGGACGCCCAGGAGTGGCTGCACCGTAACTGCAACATATCTCTCAAGTCTGTTCTGGGTGCTCGTCCGATGCCCACCGACGACAGCGGCAAATGGCTGCACCACGCTGAATTACAACATCTGGCCGACGACGTCGACGCGACCATTCCAGCGCTGGAAAGCGCCGAGCAATACCTTCTCTTCGTTTCGGGTGGATCGACCCACTATGCCCACTTCTTCTATGGGACCTACGGCATTGCCACCATGCCTGTGGAAGAGGTCTGACTTCTATACTTACGTCAAGATGGAGGACTGACCATGCCCATTGGAGACGCCGCCTGGTTGGCCCAGACTCAGGAACCCACCCTGGAACCCGACCTGCCCATCTGCGATCCCCACCACCACTTTTGGGTGCACCGGCCCGAGCCACCGGCCTATCAGCGGTACCTGCTGGCGGAACTGGCGGCCGACATCAACAGCGGCCACAACGTCCGCTCCACCGTATTCATCGAGGTCAGGTGCGAGTACCGCACCGACGGCCCCGAGGAGTTGCGCCCGGTGGGCGAAGTGGAGTACGTGCAGAAACTGGCCGATGAAAGCTCCAGCGGGACCTACGGGCCGGCCCGCGCCGCCGCTGCGATCATCGGCCGGGCCGACCTGAAGCTGGGCGAGCGAGTGCGCCCGGTCCTTGAGGCGCTCCAGGCCGCCAGCCCGAACCGTTTCCGCGGTATCCGCCACTCGGTTGGTTGGGACCCCAGCCCGGAGGTGGTGGACCGGGAAATACAGGGCGCCCTGGCCACCGATGGCTACCGGGCCGGCGCGCGGGTCCTGGCGGAGATGGGCTTCCTGCTGGAAAACTCCTTGTATTTCCCCCAGCTGGGCGAGTTGGCCGATTTTGCCAACGCCGTACCCGAGATCAGCATCGTGCTGAACCATATCGGCGGGCTATTACGTGTGGGCCCCTACGCCAACCGCGACAACGAGGTGCTGGCCAATTGGCGTAGGGGCCTGGCCATGGTGGCCAAATGCCCCAACATCGTCGTGAAGCTGGGCGGCGTGGGCCAGGCCCGGTACGGCTTCGATTGGTCGCAGCGGGACGTACCCGTGGGGTCGGAGGAACTGGCCGAGTCGCTGGCGCCGCTCATGAATACCTGCATCGAATATTTCGGGGCCGACCGGTGCATGTTCGAGAGCAACTTCCCGGTGGACAAGGTGTCCTATTCGTACAACGTCGTTTACAACGCCTTTAAGCGGCTTTCCCAAGGGTATTCACCCTCGGAGAGGGCCGCTATGTTCCACGACACCGCAGCCCGCGTTTACTCGATAGACGTTTAGCTAGGCGCCTGAGGCCGGAAATTGAGGCCAAGTATTGAGGACGGTAGAGCGGTGCTGGCCAGCATCTAATCGCCTCCGGAGAGCATCTCACCGTCGTAAGCATTAGAGTTGCTGCTGTTGTGAATCAACACCTGAGGAAAGCGCTGGTAGGTCACTATGAAAAAGCCTGTCAGAAGTAAAAGCACTGTTGTCGGCATAAAGTCCGAGGGAGCAAAGCCGGGGAAGGCGCCCCTGAGACGCAGTTGGCCTGTGGCCTTGGGGTGGGCTGGGGCATTGGTCGGTGTCGCCGTAATCCTGAGTGCGGTAGTCAATCCGCTGTTTGGGCGGTACGTCCACTGGGATTGGATGGCCGGCTTGGCGCCCACTCTATTTGTTTTCCTTACCCTCTCTCTTCGCCGGCGCTGGATGTGATGGGATAAACCACCAGAGGCCCTACTGAGGGTTATGAACACACGCCCGGTATGCGAACCGCCCCCGTCGGTTGCAAATAGTGATCACTAGACCCTAGCCCGTCTGCACCAATACCGCCGTTCGAGCGCCTCCGACTCGTTAAGAGTCCAGAGGCGTTTCGTTAATCAGGATCACGTCGCTGCCTTGTCTGGTCGTGGCGATTTCAAACAACGGCCGGATCGCAACGACGGGTGAAATCACAACTGGTGAGCGGCAGCCAGGTGGAGTACCAGGTCCATTCTTAGTCCCGAAGCGCTCGTCCGGTGCAGCCTGACCCCGGTCCTAGGGCGTCTGGTCTAGCTCGGCCAGGTTCGTCGTCAATTGCTCTCGCAGAATGACCAGGGAGGCCATCCGGGCTGTCAGCTGTTGCGCTTCCTCACTGTTGCTATAGCTGGTGCGCAGCAGGAGATGTACGTCACGGTAAGCAAGGGCGTCGGCTTCGCTCAGACCCTCGACGAGGGGTCCCGGGAATGGAGTGCCTTCCTCCCCATGTAGGGAGACAACATCCTCCGCTCCCGTGTCCGGGAGTATGTTGTAATCCCTGGCCGAGGGCTCCTTGAGGTAGGTGCCACCGTACCAGGCCAAGGAGTGCTTAATCACGGCCAGTACGAACCGCCACTGGTGCACCCTGGCAGCTTCGGGAGGCAGGGCCTGTGCGATATCTTGGTAGACCTGCCGTAGAAGGGAAACGGTGTCCACGGCGCAATCGTCGACCGCCTTTACAAAGTCCTCCAGCCCTTCAAGGAATTGATGGCCTTGGAGAATCCGCTTTACTTCCTCATAAGTTGGATGCCGGGCCCAGGCCGGTTGGTAACCCAGCTCGATTTGACCTTCCAGCACCTGCTCGTACACCTCGGCTTCGGCGCCTCCTGTAGACTCCACCAGCTCGTCCAGCCAGGTAAAATCGGAAGATACCTGGAGGAGGGGAAGAGAGCGCAAGAATTCAAGCACCAGGATTAGCCGGGCCTGGTCCTCAGGAGAGCGGCCTCTTCTCCGGCGGGGAGCCGCCGGAAGGGCAAGCCTGGCGGGAGGGCGCAGAGCCGGGACCACCCGGGATCCTGGCGCCGGCAGTGCGGGAGCCGCACTAATTTCTCTGGCCAGCTCGGTGAGCGGCGCCTGTGTTCTCCAACGCCTTCGCCGGTTGTATACAGAGTAGCCTGTCCATCCAACCAGTATCGCTGCCAGGCTTGCCAGGGCAGGAATCACCCAGAGAGGGATGATGCCCGACTGGACCACGAATGCGCTGGACCAAACACTGGCGTTGGAAGCGCGATCGACCGCCCTGACTCTCCAGTAATACTTGCCCCGGGACAGGGCCTCTTGCTCTTTCAACGCGTATCTGGGGCTCTTCAGGCCCGTTATCTCCAGAATGGGAGCGGAGAATGCGGAGTCGGTGGCTATCTGCAGATCGTAAGTGACGCCGCTGGGGTCCTCCACCCGTCCCCACTCGGAAATGGGGCGGAAGCCCCCGAGAAGACCCCCGCGGGCCCCATTATCGGGGGCAAGCAGACCGGGAGGAGGAGGAGGTGTACTGTCCAAGGAAAAAGTGACCTGAGCCCTGAAGTCCTCCTCGCCCACCGCCGCGATCACCTGGTCGCCGCTTTCAGACGAGGGGATAAGAAGGTCCACGTGGAATGTTCCCGAGTTGTCGGACTCGGCGGTAACTTGCATCAGCCCATCGCCGTAATCCAGGGTTACCGACGTACGAGCCGCGAATCCTAAACCGGTCACCTCCACCTCATCCCCCACGTTGCCCGTGGTGCTGCTGAGAGCGAGGCTCTGGGTGACTCTGAAGTTCTGCACAGGATAGGAGAGGGAGGTCAGGGCAGAACCGGAGGCTTGAATCTCGTGGCCTCCTCCAGGTGAAGGCTGGGCGAGTATGGATGCGGAGAATGAGCCCTGGGCGTCGGCCGCAACGGCCGAAAGCACCGTCGCACCGTCGTAGGTGATCGTGATCCCTGGATCGTTGGCGGCGAAGCCTACGCCCTCCACGATGATGAAGGTCTCCGGCGGGCCGTTGGACTCGTTAAGGGAAATGGCAGGCACCACCTGGAAGCCGGCTTCCGTCCCACCGGCGGTCCTGCCTATGCCACCGGAATGGCTGACGACGTGGAGGCCGAAAGGTGAATCTGGCACCGTGAAGAAGGTGCTGAACGCGCCCGAGGAATCGGCGGTAACCACCAAGGCCACCGAAGTCCCATCGTAGGTTATGACGATGTCCCGCTGGCTGGAGCCGAAGCCACTGCCGGTAACGTTGACCGTCGAACCCGGTTCCCCGCGGTCAGGGCTTATATCCAGCCGAGGGATGACGGTGAGAAATTCATCGCTGGCGTTCCCCGAGGTCGTGAGCGGGCCGGACGCCCGGAGGGAGTACGAAGCCGACGGGAGGGAAGGCACGAGAAAGGAGGTGCTCCAGGAGCCGTTCCGGTCGGCAGAAACTCCCGAGGCCACGGGCGTTTGGTCCAGGGTGACGCTGATCCCTTTTTCATTGGCCGCGAAACCGACGCCGGAAACCGTAATAGACTCGGTGGGCCCGCCCCGCGGCGTGCTGAGGGAAAGGGCCGGAGTAACCAGGTATGGGATTTTCCGCTGGCCGGCGGGACCGGAGATGGCGATGGAATAGGTCCCCGCGGGGGACGGTGGGACGGTGAAGCTGGCGGTCCAAGCGCCTTGAGAATCAGCCAATGGAGTGGCAACAGTGGTTGCCTCGAAGCTTACGGAGATGCTCTGCCCCGCTATGAAACCATTTCCCTTGACTTCCACTATGGAGCCGGGGGGACTGATGGGCTGAGAGAGAGATACGGTGGATGTAACGGTAAAGTCCGACTCGATGAGAAGACCACCGGAGCCGGAAGCGTGTATCACCAAGCGCCCGCCGACAGTGGGAGGTATGGTAATGTTGGCCGACCACGCTCCCAGGCCGTCGGCAACCGAGGTGGCCTGAGCCAGTCCGTTACCCACAGTGATGGTGATGCTTTCCCTCTGCTTGAATCCCGCGCCGCTGACGGTAATGATGGTCCCCGGAGGAGCACTGGAACGGTCCAGGCGCAAGTCGGCGCCCAGCGTCAACCTGATTTCGGGGACACTGCTGGACGAAGTCCGGGACCCGAAGCCTTGCACACTGTAGGTGCCCGTTGGCAGTGAAGGTAAGGCGAATGAGACAGACCATGAACCCTCAGCATTGGCAGAGATCCCCTCGCCCACAGGGGTATCGTCGAGGGTTATGGTTATGTCTCGCTCATTGGCGGCGAACCCAGAGCCCTTCACAGTGACGGAGGCGCCGGGCGCGCCTTTGCTCCCATTCATGGATATGGTGGGGGTGACAGAAAAGGGGACCTGCAGCGGAGTGCTGGAACCCGAAATATCCACAGAATAGGTCCCCGCCGGAGACGGAGGAACGGTGAACGTCCTGGTCCATGCCCCCTGGGCGTTGGCAGAAGCCGAAGCGACCACGGTGCTACCGAACTTTATGGAGATGCCGTCCGCGTTGGCCCTGAATCCAGTCCCTTCGATGGTGACGGAAGACCCCGGGGAGCCGGAAGGTTGAGACAGAGAGACAGCCGACCTGACCGTAAAGCCGGTTTCTATTGACCGGCCACTGGCCCCCGTCGCCGAAATAACGATCCGGCCACTGGCGGTGGTGGGAACCTGCATGTCGAAGGTCCACGCCCCCTGGGCATCCGCTGAGACAACCGCGTCCGCCAGGCCGTCGCCGATGGTGACGGCGACGCTGTCCCTAGGCCTGAAACCGGAGCCGCTGACCTTCAGAGAGGTACCGGGCGGACCGCTGGACCGGTCCAGGCTTACCACGGCCCCCAGGGTGAGAGTAACCGTGGGCACGTTCGTCCGGGATGTCAATGAGCCGGATGCCTGTACCGTGTGAGAGCCTGCCGGAAGAGATGGAACCGTCAGGGAGGCAGACCATGAGCCATTGGCGTTGGCCGAAATACCGCTGGCCACCGTTTCCTGGTCCATGGTGACGGAGATAGCCCTCTCGTTGGCGGAAAAGCCGGTTCCCGTAGCTGTGACGATGGAGCCTGGGGAGCTGTTGAGCCGGTCCAAAATCAACCGGGGGGTAATCGTGAAGGTGGTCTGCATCGCGCCGCGGCCGGCCTCGGAAACTCCCACTGACCGGGGACCTCTCGGTGCCTCCGGTACCTGGAATGAGGTTGATAGTGCGCCCTCGTTATCCGTTGAAACCGAGCGGATCGCATTGCCATCGAAGGTTAAGTTAATGGTCGCATTGGCCCCGAAACCCGTACCGGAAAGGCTTACAGTGGTCCCGGGAGGGCCGCTGGAGGTGCCAATAGAGAGGGACGACGTGATCGTGAAGTTCACCGGGGGAGCGTTGCCAATCGTCACCGAGTACGAGCCGGCCGGAAGAGCAGGTACGTTGTACCTTGTTATGACCGAACCCAGGGAGTCAACCGAACCGGTAATCACCTGCTGGGCGCCGAATCGAACCGGCAATTCCCCTTGTCCGGTGGCGAATCCCTCTCCAGTGAGAGTAACCCGAGTACCCACTGGGCCTCGGCTGGGAGAGACGGAAAACTTGGCATCCACGGTAAAGTTCGCGGTGACCGTCCCGACGGTCACCGTGTAAGAGCCAAAGGCGGTCGCGGGTACGATGAACGTCTGGCTCCACGACCCACCGCCAGTTGTTACTGACCCAACCGTCGTGCTGCCGAAGAGTATGTTAAAAGTACCTGCCACAAAGTCAGTGCCTGACACCGTGACGGTAGTGGATTTGGGCGAACCCCGGGTGGGGCTTACGGTTATGGCCTCCGGAAGAGCGGTGGGGTTGAATGTGGCGATGACCGCTACGGTGGTGGTCATCGTTACCGTACAGGAGCCGGTGCCTGAACAGCCGCCGGTCCCGGTCCAACCGCCGAACGTAGACCCTGAGGCAGGGGTGGCTGTCAGTATGACTGTAGTATTGATGTCGGGCTCGACGCAGTCGCTGCCACTGGCATTGGGGAGGAAACAGTTGATACCCGGGAGGACGCTGGTCACGGTGCCACCGCCGGTACCGGCCATGGTCACTGTCAGGTTGAACCCGCCGTGTCCGGCCAAAACAGACCCCGCTGGGTAAACGCGGCGGCGGCCGCCATCACCAGCATGAGCAAAAGGCCGGGCAGAACTTGCCTGACCCACCCCAGCTTAAGGAACCTTGAACCTGTGCTCAACGGACGAGCCAACCTCTCCTAATCAACCGGGTTACCACCGCTCTGTAAACAGGTACACCCTGCATTCCCGGCATCACGCTGGCAAAGCCCGAAGGTGGGGCATCTCTGAGTTAAGGCGAGTATAAATAGCGCTTGGGACCGCCGTCAATAAATATCGATTCAATTCTAGCATTACTTGCTAGGGACAACTGAAGCAAACCTGACGTGCATTTCTGCCGGTATCGGTATCTATGTGCTCATTTCTCGCATGCGCCCGTGGGTCACTGAACGTCCACGTTGCGGACGGCTGTTCTGCCGCAGGCTGGTGGAGGGCACGCTCGACAAGCTCCGGCTTTCACCCCTATTATAGTTCGCTTTTGGGGCGCAAAAGGATTCACGTTTACTGGTATTCGCGCCAACTCATGTCTGCTCAATTATCTCAAGGTTACCTGCTTACCATCTGTGGGTAAACCCGTCCCAAGGCACCGGGTGTCCCGGGCTTCTGTGGACAAACCTCTCGACACAGCGTTACCATTCCCCACAATGGCCAGCGAACGAGTCCAGCCACGAATAGAACTACTATTGGACCAGGCTGCCTCCTGGTCATCCCACCTCCTTCACCAAGAGCCGCTATCAGGTCAAGCAGCTCCTTGGCTGCGGTGCCAAGAAGAAGGTCTATCTGGCGCTAACGGGAATATATCCAAGCGCGTTTGACCAGGGAAGCCACCATATAATGGACCTCACGGCCCCGCCAACGAGGTCCAGCCCGTGGGGTCCAGTATCTTCCCCTTCACGCTGACCCAACAGCGGAGGAGTCACCCAATGGCCAAATCGGTCAACAAGTGCCGATTGACAGGAGCAATTCCGCTTCTCCTCGTGTTCCTCATAATTTTCTTCGCCGTTGGCTGCGGGGGGGGAACCAGGTATCAGTTGACGGCCAGCGGTGAACCTGGCC
>JADFFS010000130.1 GCA_022568195.1 Chloroflexota bacterium
AGCGGTCATGGGCGTGTCCTGCCGCCAGCAGATAGAGGACGGGACCGGCCGCCGGGCCCGCCACCTGGTGGAGGTCCTGCGGGACTCCCTGCCCTAAGCCGCGGCTAGCAGAGTCATCCGGGGGCCGACCAGGTAAATTCCATTTAAATCCTACCCGCCCGCTTCTCAGCGACCGTTGTGTGAGGAGCGATAATCCTCTGCAGGGCCCCTTCACTCTAAGATCGCTTCGGCAAACGCCCTCATTTTCGGTTTCATCCCTATATGTCAAACGTATCATCTCGATGGCCCATTCCCACACCACCCGGGGGCCTGATGCTAGGGGCAGATACAATAGAACTGACGAATTCGATTTCTTGACAAATTTTGGTAAGATATGTCGATAAGTCGAGGAGTGTGAACCGAATGAGAAGAAGTTCGAGAGTTCAACAATTTCATAGAGGCGCATTCCTGAATAGATGGATCAAAGCAGTGTCACGCTTCTGAACAACCACTCACGGATTGCCCTGAAGGACAGCCGTTAATAGAGTCCAAAAGAAAAGAGAGGCGCAGATGAGGATGCTCGACAGGTTATTGGGGCGGCATAGCCAAGACACCAGCGGTGAGCTCCCGGAAGGCTACTGCCTTAGGTGCAAATCCCGAAGAAGGATAAAGGACCCCGTCCAGGTGCAGATGAAGAATGGGCGGAGCAGAATCCAAGGGTTCTGTGAAACCTGTGGCGTTAAAATGTCAAAGCTGGGTCCCCTGGCAAGTTGACCAGGCGCTCAGACGGATAACCAACCGGGAAGCTCCTGGTCCTACTAAACTAGGGATTCCGGGGTAGACATGATAGAGGCATTGAGAAGCAACAATGACCTGATCATCTCTTACTTTACTCTCAGAAAGACCCTGGGACTTCTGGGAATTTTGTTACCCTTCGTGCTCGTGTTTGGTAATTGGATAATTTTTAGAGATGGCCTTGAGAACTCCATCAGCAGTTACTACCACACGGGAATGGGAGATGTATTTGTAGGCATCCTATTCGCAATGGGCCTGTTTCTATTCTCGTACAAAGGGTACACACGTTGGGACGACTACGCTGGTGACCTAGCCTGCCTGTTTGCCATTGGTGTGGCACTGTTTCCCACAACTCCCGAGAATTCCCCTTCGGACGTGGCCCGCATCTTTGGCCAGATACACCTCGCTTTCGCTGCGCTGCTTTTCCTTACCTTCGCGTATTTCGCCCTATTCTTATTTACTAAGACACATCCCGGCAGGGAACCTACAAGAAGAAAGAGACAGAGGAATCTGGTGTACAAAGCATGCGGAGCCGCAATTGTCCTCTGCATTGGGCTGATTGTGATTGTCAACCTTCTTCCCAGCGAAATAGCGTCTCCCATCCACGTTTATAAGCCCGTTTTCTTGTTGGAAGCCATAGCTGTAGTCGCATTTGGGGTTTCTTGGCTATTCAAAGGAGAGGCACTGTTGAGAGATGAAACCTAAGGTCCGCTGATAAAAACCTGAAGAACCCTCCACGGCCTCTCTCGGTTACCCGTACGGGCTCGGTCTTCGTCCTCTCCGGGTCGAAGAATTGGCGCCCGCAGCCGTTATAGGCACACCGCCGCCGGCCCCGGGTAGAGGCGGCCGGCCAGCCCTCCACATTCCCCTTAGTCTGCCGCCGGCGGTAGAACTTGCCAGGGTCACGCCCAGTCAATATAATTGCCCTCGTCCCCAGGTCCCGATTCAACCTCAGCAACCTTTTTCCGGATCGGGGACGGTTACTCCCGGC
The DNA here is from genome assembly GCA_022568195.1 of Chloroflexota bacterium. Lineage (GTDB taxonomy): Bacteria > Chloroflexota > Dehalococcoidia > Lucifugimonadales > UBA3495 > JADFFS01. The sequence continues at coordinate 1,766 of JADFFS010000130.1, forward strand.
TCCAATTGATAGTCAGCCTCGAGGCTGAGCCGTTGCCTACCCCTGCCGCCGGGCAGACATGGCAGACCGATTCTAAGTGGACCGACATAAGGAGGAAACGATGGTTGATCAACTTGCCCGCCCTAAAGATAAGGTAGAGGTCTATTGGTTCTCCGAACAGCCCAACGGTTACATCGGGGATGAACAGCTTGACCGGTACGATTCGGGCCGTCTGGGCTTTCCCAACACCCATTTCGATCCGGAAAAAGCCCACGTGTTGTATAACCAGTACCATGAGCAGTACGTCCTGGCCGATGAAGTGGGCTTCGACGGCATCATGAGCAACGAGCACCACTCTGCTTACTGGTGCATGAAGCCGGCGGTGAACCTGGACGCCGCAGTGATCGCCAAGCTAACCAAACGCGTGAAAATAGCGATCTTGGGCAACGTCATAGCCATCAACGACCCAATAAGGATGGCCGAAGAGATCGCCATGCTGGACTGCTATTCAGGCGGCCGCATAATCTCCGGCTTTGTCCGAGGCGGCGCGGTGGAGAGCCTCCAAGGGGGGATCGACCCCACGGAAAACCGGGCGCGATTCGAGGAGGCCCACGATCTGATCATCAAGTGCTGGACCGAGCCGGGGCCTTTCCGCTTTGAAGGCGAGTACTTCCATCATCGGGTGGTGAACCCTTGGGTTCTTCCCATGCAAAAGCCCCACCCCGACATCTGGTTCCCCGGGACAGGCAGTCCGGAGAGCGTGGTCTGGGCCGCCAAGCATGGCTATCCCTACATGAACCTGGGCGCGGCGCTGGACATCACCATGTGGTTGAAAGACATTTACATCGACACCTCTCGTGAGGCCGGATTCACGCCCGGCCCGGAGCACTTCGGCTATTTGCTAAAGGCGGTTGTAGCCGATACCGACGAAAAGGCCCAGGAGATCGGACGCCACTTCATGTGGACCGAGCAGAACCGCATGAAGGGACCACGGGAGCACAATGATCCCCCCGGATACCAGTCACGCGAGGCGCTACGCGTGAAGCAGCAGCGGCCCACCGGGCGTTTCGGGGATGTTACAAAGAGATTGACCTACGAAGAGCAACAGGACATCAATATCATCATCGTGGGTAGCCCTGAGACCGTCACCAGGAAGCTGACCGAAGCCATAACCAAACTCAACCCCGGCTACATGCTCATCTACGGGAACGAGGGCGCAATGTCCCATGAAGACTCCATGCGGTCCATTCAGCTATTGGGCCAAGAGGTGATTCCGGCCCTGCACGAGATCAAGTTACAGCCCTACGAATAATCATCACCCAACGGGCAGGCTCAACGGGGCGGCTGCTTGCCGCCGGCCATACGCAACACATTAGGAGGTTTGTCATGGCGTTCAAACTCAACCACGTCCATTTAAAGAGCCCGGACCCACAAAAGACAGCCCAGTTTTACGTGGACAACCTGGGCGCCAAGGTCGTGGGTCAAGCCGGCGGCAACGGGGTTCGGCTGGACCTCCACGGGCTTACTCTGAACGTCACCGGAAAGATTGAGTCCCAGACCCACGAGCAAAAGTATGGCATCGAGCATATCGCCATCGACACCGATGACATGCCCGCCCTGGTCGCCAAACTGAAAGCCAGCGGCGCCACCATCCTGGAGGAGACCACCGTGGGTAACGGCCGCAAGGTCTGCTTCTTCGAGGGACCGGACGGAGTGCATCTGGAATTCCTGGAGATGCAACAGTAGTCATCGTGTGATCTCTCACCCCGGCCGCAGGCCGGGGTGAGAGTGTGATTTGCAGAGCGATAACATGTACGGATCAATAGCGAGGTTTTTGGATGCTTTACGAACTTAGGGTATATGACGCAGTCCCAGGCAAACTTGCGGCTCTCAACGATCGATTCGCCGAGCAAACCATGGGCTTTTTCAAGAAGCACGGCATCGGGATGTTGGGCTTCTGGACCGCCGAGATAGGCACCAGCAACCAACTCACCTACATCCTTAAATTCGACAGTATGGCGGACCGGGAAACCAAGTGGGCCGCGTTTCAGGCGGACGGCGAATGGCAGGAAGTGCGTGCATCGACGGAAAAGGACGGACCCTTTACAGCCTCCGTCAGGAACACCTTCTTGCGAACGACCCCCTATTCACCGGAGCCGAAGATAGACACCAACGTCCAGGAAATGCGGGTCTACAACGCCATGCCAGGCAAGCTACCCGCCCTCAACGATCGGTTCGCCAACCACACCACCGGTTTGTTTGAGAAGCACGGCATCAAAAACGTCGGCTACTGGACCGAAGACGTGGGCACCAGCAACAAGCTGGTGTACATGTTGGGCTACGCCAACCTGGGCGACCGGGAGAAGGGCTGGGCTGCCTTTCAGGCTGACCCTGAATGGCAAAAGGCCCGGGCGGCGTCGGAAGCCAACGGTCCGCTGGTGAGCCAGTCGCAAAGCACCATCCTGCGGCCGACGGCCTACTCGCCCAGATAGCCGGTCACCCCGTTTTCCCAACGCCATCACGGTAAGCCCATATCTCTGGAAAACGCCTTTCGCCTTGATTGGGGAGGGTCAGCCCTGGGAAGGTGTTGAGTGTCTTTGAGGAGTTAACAAGTTGATCGGTCTGGCCAGCCTGGGACAAAGTCTGAAGTGCCGCTTTTTAGTGGCTCGGGACTCCCTTTTTGCGTTTCTTGGCTATCTCCACTTGGCACCGACCGTTCCCAATCCAGCGGCTCTACTCGAGCCGCTCGTGCTCGCATAACGGCTCTGTGGCCCACAGAGGACCCAGGAAACAAACGTGCGGTTCACGGTGAAAGCCACCTCGGTGGACAATCGCTAGCCTAAAGCACATCCAAATTTTGATTTGAACTATGGAGGTGCAAATTGGTATCCATGACGGAAATTCCCATTGAGGAGCGTATCTTTCAACTCTTTCAACACCTGGGCATCCAACAGGCCCACCTCGCGGCTCGCTTGCCCAAGGACTGGCAGGGCTTTGCGGCAGCCCACCCTCAGTGTGTTGCATCCCTAACCCTGCTTTGCCCCCAGCAGGTGGACCACAATGCTCTTAGAACCTTGGCTCTTCGCCCTTTGGTCTTCATCGGAGACCGTGGACCCACTGCGGAGGGGTTGCGAGAAAACCTGGCAAACCATCCCGACTCTACCGTGATAACTCTCCAGAACTATCAAGCGGGAACCACGTCGGATGTGGTGGCTGACCGTGTCGACGACATCGGTACCGCTATGCTGGACTTCCTGGACCAAAGGGACCAGGAGCGAGGGGACCAGGAGGTGTCCCTGCCGGAGGGGGAGGGACAGGTGGCGGGCATTCTATACCGCATTCAAGGGTCCGGACCTCCCCTAGTGTTGTTTCCTCTGCAGTACGCCCCCTCCCAATGGGACCCTGTTCTGCCTCGGCTCAGCCAGCGGTATTGCACTATTACTCTCAGCGGCGCCAATGTAGGCTCTGTATCCACCCTGGAAGCGCGGGCCAAAGGTGGTTACCTGGAAGCAGTGCAAAAGGTGGTGGATGAGATTCAGTTGCAGCCAGGAGAGCGCGTCCTGGACGTGGGCTGTGGGCCGGGAAGTCTCGACCGCTGGTTGGCCCATCGTACTGGTGGGGCGAACCCAATTGTCGGTGTAGATGTGAGCACCTTTTTGCTGCGAGAGGCGGCGGCTCTGGTGAAGAGCGAGGGTCTCGAAGGAGTCGTCGAGTTCCGCGAGGCCAGCGGAGAGACGTTGCCCTTCCCTGACGACAGCTTCGATGTAAGCATGTCCTTCACTGTAATTCAGTTTGTTGACGCCGACCGGATGCTGGGGGAGATGATAAGGGTGACCAGGCCAGGGGGAAGGATCGCAGTATTGGCCCGGGGAGACGACCGGCCAAATATCATTAATGCGCCGTTGAGAGCCGAGCTAAAGGCCAAGGCGGAAGCCCAGCGCAGTGAGCTTCCTCATGAGCTAGGGTGCCGAGATGCCAGCCTGTACCGGCGATTTCAGCAGGCGGGATTAACCAAGGTGAAAATGTTCCCCCAGCTGGTAACTTATACCGAAGAGGCCCATTGGCAAACTGTACAAAGCCGCGTCCTCTCTGCCCTTAGCCCGGAGGAGGCCGAGGAATACCGTACCGCTGTGGCCCAGGCCCAGGCGGAAGGTAGTTTCTTCATCGCGGAGCAATTCCACTGCGCCGTGGGGGTTAAGGCCTAAACGTTTTATGCGGTTGCGCCGTTGACCTGGCGTTATCTCCAGCGGAGGCTGGGCAAGCAAATCGTGTAACCTCCACGCAGAAGACTGCGTCCAGAGCGTTGGAGCCCGATTCCATCGGGACCAGGCCACCACACACATGTCCCGACTAAGTCGCGATCCATGACGGTCACCGGCTATCCCTCCTGTCCCTCTCTTCCTTGTCGGGTTTCCCATGTTATCAGCAGCTCGCGCATTTCCGGGCGCCACTTGGGTGAAAACCCGGCGCTGCCGTGGCTGAAAAGCTCATCGAAGTGCCGCTCGATAACCCTCCGACCCTCGTCCTTATCCTCCGGCTTCAACCAGCGGCCAGCCGACGCCTGCTCCACGGCCTCTTCACGGGTTAGCGGTACGACGGTTTCCCACCACGGCGGGCCGGGCAACACCCGCACGTCGGGTAGTAAGCCCATATCCCACAAGACCGGGAGAAGCTGCCGGTGTCCGGGCAATATCGCTTGCTCTTCGCCGTACACCAAGCGAAATATCCGGGCACTCCGGTTGGGTGGTGGCTCGCTCCAGACGGTTATCATCACCCGCCGGCGTGCCGAGGCTTGCAGCTTGTTGATGAACGCCTCGATGTTTCGCACGAAGTAGGTCACGTCGGCAGTGAAGGTGCGGTCACCCCGCACGTCCGGAGCTTCGAGCCAATCCGACTGAATGCGGCGAGCGTTGGTGAGACCGGCCCCCGAGGCCAGGGTATCAAATTCCAACCCCATTCCCGGTGAGGAATCGACACACACCACCTCTCGGCACCGCAGTGACATGGGTAGCGAAACGCGGCCAGCGCCGCCTCCCACGTCCACGAATACGTCCCCAGGCTCCACATATGACGCTATGATTTCCAGGTTGGCGTCTAGCTCACGGCGCGGGTCGAATCGAAAGACCGCGGCCGCCTCACCACCCCACGGGTCTTCCTGCCGCTGCGAGCCGTACAACCGTATCCGTTGAGCCTCCACCGCATCGTGTCGGGCGGCGTATGCTTCAGCGCTCGTCATGGCTGCGCTCCTCAGGCTATAACAGTCCGATTATCAACATATATAACCTAATTTGCATCCACTGATGCGGTATTTCGGAATCCCTTCTACACTCATCTCCTCTTCCAACCGAAACGCCAGCGCCAACTACCCGAGGAGTTCGCGCCGTTGCCGCGGGCCTGGCTCGGCACACGCAGCAAGGTAATAACGACCCGGAGATTGGATTAAACGGCGATCTGGCTTGGTTATTCCTCCGTTCGCGTTTGGCTGTTTATACATGCCCTCTGGCATCCCCCATAGCCTGATATAGAGGAACACCAATCAGCACACAAAACTCGCTCCCCTTAGCAATTAGGGAGTATACTCGCTCTAGCACCGATGGCGAGGACATAGCTTGATGGATGACAGGGCCAATGACCAACAACCTTACAGCTAAGCCTCCTGTCTACTACGGCTGGTACATTGTGGCCGCCGCCTTCTTTATCGGCATGGTCGTTACGGGCTCCCGTAGCGCCTTCGGCGTCTTCGTCATCCCCTTGAGTGAAGAATTCGGTTGGAGTCGAAGCACCATTTCGGTGGCCGCGGCCACGGGCGCGCTGGTCGGTGGATTGACACAACCGTTTATCGGGAACCTCTACGACCGTCTGGGGGCGCGGAAAGTAATCCTGGCCAGCCTGGTTGCAGTCGGTTTGGCTACCATATCCCTCACCCTCACTTTCCATTTCTTTTTCTTTATTTTCATGTTCGGATTCGTGCTCTCTACGGCCGGCGGTGGCACGCGCCTAATCGGGCCTTTGGTCGTCAGGTGGTTCCGCCGCAAACGGGCGACTGCGGTGAGTTTGACCGCTGTTGGGACATCCGTGGGGAGTCTAGTGTTAGTGCCTTTTGCCATGTTCCTGCTCCAGGCCACAAGCTGGCGGGTGAGTTGGGCAGCCATGGGCATTATCATACTGGTCCTGGCCGTTCCGCTGGCCTTTCTGTTACTTCGAGACGACCCTAGTGAGCTGGGCCTACAGCCCGACGGAGATCCAGAGCCCTCGGAACGCGACACCAGCGGAATTGCGGCGCAGCGGCGAGGCCCGTTGGAGGTGGATAGGTGGGTCGATTCTTTCCATTCTCTGCCTATGTGGCAGTTGAACGCCTCTTACTTCGTGTGCGGGTTTACCACGTTAATTATTTCGGTGCACTTCGTGCCCTACGCCATCGACCGTGGCGTTTCCCCGACAATGGGCGCCACGATCTTCGGGGTGATGATGGGCTTGAATGTCGTGGGGGGGATCGGCGCAGGGTTGCTGGCAGACCGGTTTGGGCGGAAAAACGTGCTGGCAATGGTATATCTCATGCGCGGTACCGGGTACGTGGTCATGTTGCTGATACCTGGAACCCTTGGTTTGTGGGCTTTCGCCGCAGTTGTTGGTTTTTCTTGGATCGCCACCGCGCCCCTTACCAGCACGCTGACCGCTGATGTTTACGGCCTCCGAACCTTGGGGACCCTCACAGGGGTTTCCTTCCTTGGTCACCAGATTGGCGGGGTTTGCGGTGTCTTGTTAGGTGGGTTCCTTTACGATCTGACCGGCTCCTACACCTTACCATTTGCCATAGTCGGTTCGTTATTGTTCCCGGCAGCGCTTTCCGCTTTTAGCATCAAAGAGCGCAAATACTCCACTAAGTACCAGGTTCAACCGGCTACTGCGGTCACCTCCGGGATGTGATATCGTGTGGCCGATAATATGGCCGGTATCAGCGCACCACGGCGAGGCGGCAGATCCGTAGTTGCTGATATGGATCAAAAGCCGCCTGGACCAGTTGCTACAATTGGGGCCGTGGACCGTCGTGGCCCTTCTTGGGGCTGTTGATACTCACCATTCCCTTGTCCATCGGGCTTCTGTACGCAATGCGACTGCGCCGGCCCGGCTCCGACGCGGGTTGACCCGAACATGCGTGTCGACAAGTTAATAACTAGCTCCGGGGCTCGGAATGGGCCATTAGGTCCACGCTGGCATTAGGGGTCGCCATGGCAATCGAACCATTCAGCCCTCGATCCTGTGGCCGTAGTGAGCATTGGGTTAAACCACCAGCTTTAACCCCAGCAGCCCCAGTCAGTGGCGTGATTAGGATCCGGCGACTCAACGGCATCGCTGTCAGGCACAACGCCCCCGAACAACCGGTCAGACAAGCCCCCGATGCACACTGCCAGCTTGAACAAAAGCCCATCCGTGGGTATGGGATTGGCGGATGGGTCAGCATCTCCGTCATAGCTATGGTCTTCCATAGAATAACGTCCTCTGGTGCATGGTCATCTGGCCGCCAGTGTGCTGCTTAACGAAGGCCAACTCGTCCAGCGCCAGTGATAGCGATTGCCGGCGACATTTGCCATATGGACCGGAATGTTCCATCTCAACTCATCCCGGCTAAGCCCAATGGCGCAACGAGAGTATGCGCTAGCCCGTGGACGCCGGTCAACCATTATCTTCCCATCCCTCAGCTACGAATTTAGGATTACCAATCTGGTTCCCGCACACTTCATCGTCATCCAGGTGCACTTGTAGATCCTGCAGGCCCGCACAGAAGGCGCACTTACTTCAGCCGGATTCCATCGGGGGTCAGAATGACAGCAGCCGATGCCTGTAATTAGAAAACTTGCACACGGGCTTATTAAGCGGGGACCTTGGGCTTCACCTCGTTGATGAAACGGTCCATGGCCCGAAATTTGTCGTCGAAGCTGTCCCCGGCGATCTCCATTATCACGTGCTCCACCCCTGCTTCGGCATAACCGGCCAAGTCCCCGAT
>JADFFS010000289.1 GCA_022568195.1 Chloroflexota bacterium
GGAGCCAGCGGACGAGACTATCACGGGGCATGTCTTTTGTCGCGGTCTTCATCCGGGCGATTCCGTCATGCTCATAAAAATGGCTGGTAAACACATCGGAGAAAAAGGGAGAACCTACGTGCGAATGAATGATGTCAAATTCGTCCCCTCGTTTGAGACGGTGACCCCAAATCACGAGGGTGCTGACGATCAGGAACGATAAGTCGAAGATATTTCCGCCACTGCCGATGGCCCTGATCTTGCGATGCCGTACGCCGGTACCATCGAAGCCTTCAAACCTGGAGCTGTATACGGTTACTTCATGGCCCTTTGCCAGGGCCCTCGCCAGGGAGGCGACATAGTGGGGCACTCCCCCTTCGCTGGTGGCATGGGTTGACACTAGGGCAATCTTCATTGGTGATCCTACGGATCGATTGGCCCGGTCAGCATCTCAGAAATATGTTCCGATGATGCTCGCACCGGAAAAGCCCACTAAGCTTAATTTCCTCAATCATACCAACTCGTCGGCCATTCTGCGTATGCCCACCGCCACGTTGGAGCCCAGGTGTACCCGCACGGCGCGGCGTTTGGCGGCCTTCAGCGCCTGCAGGTCGCCCACGGCCTGGGCGTCGGCCAGCACGCCGAAGCTGAATGTTTCTCCCGGAATGTCTATGTCCCGTGGGTGGTCGGCGGTTAGTTGCAAAAATAGACCGGAGGCGGGACCGCCCTTGTGCAACTGGCCGGTGGAGTGCAGAAACCGGGGTCCATAGCCCATGGTCGTGGCGATACCGTGCAGCTCCGTAATCTTCCGCCGCAGGACATCCAGGGCGTCGTCCACCTCCGGTGTCTGGCGCAGGTAGGACATGATAGCCAGGTAGTCTCCCGGCCTGGCCTGGCCCAACAAAACCCCCAACGAGGCCGTAGGTTCCATCTCGGGAAGGGCGCCGGTCGACTGGAAGTGGGCCAGCACCCTGTCGGTCATGTCCTTGGCGGCTTGTACGTTGGGCTGGTCAAAGGGGTGGATTCCCAGACCCGCGCCCGCGATGGCGGTGGCCATCTCCCACCGGAAAAACTCGGCGCCCAGGTCGTACTTATCGCGCAAGTCCAGCCGCACCACCGGCTGTCCCGACTCGATAATGGCTTTAACCCCAGCGTCTGCCGGAGCGTTGTCATCGCCCTCCAGCCGGAGGTACACAAACAAGCGGTCATCCCCGTAATCAGCCACGTTAGCCAGGGGTTCACCGGCGATGGGGACGATACCGGTGCCCTCTTTGCCGGTGCTCTCGGCAAGGAGTTGCTCGACCCACAAACCAAAGCTCGCCACCCCGGGCGAAGTGACCAGAGTCAGCTTGTCCCGCCCCTGCCTCGCCATGACGCTCATTACGGCGCCCAGCCAGGCGCCGGGATTGTCGTGGGCGGGAACGCAGGATGCGCAACCTTCCCTCATGCAGTCGGCCCGGTCCAGCAGCTTCACCAGGTCCACGCCGATCAAGGCGGCGGGCACCAGACCGAAGTAGGACAGCACCGAGTAGCGCCCGCCGATGTCAGGCGGATTCAAGAAGACCCGCCGGAACCCCTGTGCCCGCCCCAGGGCCTCCAGGGAACTGCCGGGGTCGGTAACCGCGATGAAGTTTTGCCCCGCCGCTTCCTTCCCCACCGCCTGCTCCACCAGGTCCCTGAAATATGCGTAAAATACGTTGGGTTCGGTGGTGGAGCCGGACTTGGAGGAGACGAGGAAAAGGGTGTGAGCCGGATCGACAGCCTCCGCTACAGACTGCACCCAGCCGGGCACGGTGGAATCCAGGACAACTAGCTGCGGGTAACCTGGAGCGCTTCCCAAGGCCTGCCGCAACACCTCTGGACCCAAGCTGCTGCCGCCCATGCCCAGCAGCGCCACGTGGAGGTAACCAGCGTCACGCACCTCCCGGGCAAAGGCCTCGAGCACGGGGACCTGCTCGCGCATCGTATCGGTTACCGTCAGCCAGCCCAGACGGTCGGTGAGCTCTGTGGGATCCGGCTTCCAGACGGTGTGGTCTCCCCGCCAAACCCGGCCGACCACGTCCCGCGCTTGCAGGCCGGCCACCTCGGCTTCCACGTCCTCCAGGTAGCCGCCCAGGCTGACCCCGGAATGCTCGTGCTCCCGGGCCAGCAACCGGGCCTTTTTATCCTCTATGTTGGCCATCAATTTCTCGAAGGACTCAACAAAGCCTTTCAACCCCTCGGCCAGCAGCTTATCTGTCACCAGATCTATGTTGATACCAGCGCTGGCCAAAGCCTGCATCGCACGTTGGGCTTCTTCGCCACCTTGCTCCAGGGTGTTGGCGGCGCGGCCATGGTCTAGGAACGCCGTCAGCGTCGCTGGGGGCACAGTGTTAACGGTGTCGGAACCGATCAGCGAGTCCAGGTACAAAACGTCGCTGTAGGCTGGGTTCTTGGTGCCGGTGCTGGCCCACAAGGGCCGCTGGGCGCGCGCGCCTTTCGCTTTTAGGGCGGTGAAGG
>JADFFS010000290.1 GCA_022568195.1 Chloroflexota bacterium
ACTCCTCGGCGCCCCCCTCGGCAACGCGGCTTAGGCTATGGGCCAAGTCCCGGTTGACCAGGATATCGCCCTCTAGCGTCGGGCGGCCGTCCCGAAGGTACACTTGGGCCGAGGCTGGAAACTGGGAAAGCTTGGCAACCCCGTGTTCAAAGCTGCGGCCAATCCCCGGGGGGACCGGGAACCCCTCCTGCGCGTAGCCGATAGCGCTGTCCAGTAGCTGGGGCAAGGACCGGGTGCAGAAACGGCGGTGAATCTCCTCCCAGGCGGCAACCTCGCCGGGGAGGGAGACCGCGTGGGGACCGACCAGGGGCATGGTGTTGTAACCCTGGCCCCGGTAGTGCTCGGCGGTTGCTCCGGTGCCGGCAACACCGCTGCTGTTCACGCCGGTCACTTTGCCCGTGGCCGCTTCGTAGAGAAGCACGAAGGAGTCGCCTCCCATGCCACATGCGGGAACTATGGTCACGGCTTCCGCGGCGGCCACCGCGACTGCGGCATCGAACGCGTTTCCACCTTCTTGGATTACCTTGATGCCGGCGGACGCGGCCAGGGGCGAATTAGAGCAAACGATCCCCCGCCGCCCGTAGACCAAATGCCGGGACAAGCCGTTTACAGACATCGATCCTCGCTGACTGACACCTTTTTAGTAATATCAAGACCGCTGGGCCAGTTTACGGTTCCTGGACAGGGTAGTCAATCAGTAGCAACACACCTTGATTGACAGCCAAACCAGCTACTAATACAATCCACCCCGTCGAGGATGGCTCTCAAATCCGGCGATTTCCCACCAACAGGAGGTAACCATGGCCGAGATTCTAGGAATTGGATGTTCCCACGGGCCGATCATCCTGACCCCCCCGGAGGTTTGGGCCAAGGGGCGGGAGCGGGTATTCGCCCGGATTCCGGACTACCAGGCTCCGGCACAACTCTTGGAGGAGCTGGGCCAGGACAACGGCCTGACCCAGGACAAGCTGGACCAAAAGCGGGTGGTGGAGTCCTTTAAAATCATGCACGACAAGCTGCACGAGTGGAATCCCGACGTGCTGATGATCATCGGCGACGACCAAGCCGAGAACTTCCTGCAGGACAACCTGCCTCCATTTTGCCTCTACACCGGGGCCGAAGTGGATGGCTATCCCTTCCAGCGGCCGGCGGCGAGGGTTAACCTGTGGGATGCGGCCCCCGAAACCAAGTTTACCTTTAGCTGTCCCCAGGACTTTGCCCGGGGAATGCGCAACGACCTGATCCGCAACGGTTTCGACATGGCCTCCTCCAGCGCTCTGAAGGGCTGGGATTGGGGTCTGGCCCACGCCATCATCAATCCGCTGATGTTCCTGGATCCCGAGGGCAAGTTCCCGCTGCTGCCCTTGTTCGTCAACTGCTATGGTGAGGAAGCGGGACCCGACTACCCGCCTCGCCCCACGCCCAAGCGTTGCTACGAATTGGGGCAGGGCATCCGCCGGTTCCTGGACACCCGCAGCGAGCGGGTGGCGGTGGTTGCCTCATCCAGTTGGTCCCACAGCTTTCTGACCCACAAATTCCAGTGCCGGTCCATCGATATCGAGACCGACCGGCGTAATCTGGAGTGGGTGCGCAGTGGCCAGGGCAGCAAGCTGGCGGAGTTGACTCCCGAGGAAATACAGGATTCGGGGGACCACGAGATATTGAACTGGATCATTGCCCTGGGGATTCTGGGTGACCGCCCGGCGGAGATCGTGGACGTCCTGGATTCCCACACCCAGTTGGCCTACCGGGTAGCCGCGATCTGGAACTGACTCCCACCGTGTCTTGCAGAGTGGCCCCGGGGATTCACAGAAATTCGCATAAAGTGGGGGTGCCCCGGCGGGACCCCAAGGAGTAAGGTCGTGCATCTTGGCCTGATGTTGGAATGTGACTACCGGTACGGCGCCACCCAACAGGAAGCCTTCGGCGAGGCTTTCTCCTTGGTAAATGCCGCCGAAGAAGGGGGGCTGGACGGAGTCTGGCTGGCGGAGCGCCACTTCGCTGCCCCCAGGAACCCCTTGGATTCCGCCGGCGCCGGAATACCCTCAATAGTTTCGGTGCCTCTAATCCTGGCCAGCGCCATCGCCGCCCGTACTGAACGCCTGCGCATCGGCATCGCCGTCAGCGTTTTGCCCCTGGTCCATCCCATACGGATGGCCGAAGAAGCGGCCATGGTGGACCAGATTAGCCAGGGCCGGTTCGACTTCGGTGTGGGCCGCAGCGGCTTCGCCCGGTCCTACGAGGGCTACGGGATCCCCTACAGCGAGAGTACGGAACGCTTCCAGGAACATTTGGACATCATCCTGGCTGCCTGGAGCAACGAGCGGTTCTCATACCAAGGGAAGTACCACACCTTTGACAACGTCTGTGTCTTGCCCAAGCCCTATCAGAAACCCTATCCCCCTGTCAGGGTGGCCGCCACCACCCAGGACACCTTTCCCAGGGTAGGAGGCCAAGG
>JADFFS010000131.1 GCA_022568195.1 Chloroflexota bacterium
GGAGGATTCCTCCGGGTAATCGCGAAGCCAGGTCCAGGTTGATTTCGACGCTCCCGATTTTACACCTTCGTTGGCTGTAACGGATAGGACACCTTGGTGGGAGGGTGTGCCGTAATTTTTCACGCAGATAGCCACAGAGTCACAGAGACCCAGAGACACGGCTTGGATTAAATTCTCTGAGCCTCCGTGTCTCCGTGGCTCCTGTCAGGTGCGCTTGACACCGGGGAGCCTGGGCATTAGGCTCCTGGCACAGAACATTGTGCTGGGCCAGTCTAGAGTGCTGGACCTGAAAAAGCTGCTATCGGGAGGGAAACATGGGCCAGATAAGCGGATCTCAGTTGGTGATAGATTCTCTACGCCGAGAGGGAGTTGACACGATTTACGTCTTGCCCGGCGACCCGGTGGGTCCCATCGTCAACGGTTGGGCTTCCGGAGGGTTTCAGGCAATCGCTGTACGCCACGAGCAGGTGGCGGCCATGGCGGCTCAAGCTCACTCCTACCTGACCAGGACCGTGGGTGTATGTATCGCGGCTTCAGGCGTGGGGCAGACCAACACGATGACCGGCATAGCCAATGCCTACAGCAACTGCTGGCCGTTGCTGGTGATCGGCGGCTCTTCCGAGCTCCGGCGGCGCAACATGGGCGATTTTCAGGAGCTCCCTCAGGTTGAAACCACCGCGCCAATTTGCAAATGGACCGCCACCGTGGATAGCATTCAGCGAATACCGACCCTGATCAACATCGCCATGAAACAAGCGATGGCCGGACGGCCTGGGCCGGTATACCTCGACCTGCCGGCCGAGATGATATCCGGCTCGGTGGACGAAGACGAAGTGACCATTCCCCAACCGGCGCCGGAGCCTGCCAGACCGCTGGCCGAGCCTCAAGAAGTGAAAAAGGCGCTGGAGGTGCTGAGCAAAGCTGAGCGCCCCTTGCTGATCGTGGGTAAGGGAGCGGCCTGGTCCTGGGCTGAGGACGAGCTACTCGAGTTCGTTGACCGTACTCAGATTCCCTTCCTGACCTCGCCCATGGGTATGGGAATGCTGCCCCCGGACCACCCCATGAACGTGTCGGCGGCACGGACCCAGGCCCTACAGGGAGCAGATACCATCCTGATGGTGGGCGCCCGCTTCAACTGGATCTTCCACTTTGGGCAACCGCCTCGGTTCGCGTCCGATTTCAAGCTAGTCCAGATCGACATTGATGGCTCCGAGATCGGCAGCAACGTGCCAGCGACGGTGGGACTGGTGGGAGACGCCAAGATGGTGCTCGGTCAGCTTATCGGCGCCTTGGACGAAACGCCGGTGGCCTACGGCGAGAGTCCTTGGCTGAAGCAGTTGACGGAAAAGTGCGCCGAAAACGCCGCCTCAATCGAGCCCATGCTGAACAGTGAGGCCAGTCCCATCGGCTACTATCGCATTTTGAAGGAGATACGGGATTTCCTGCCCAAAGACGCAATCGTGGTGGCCGACGGGGCCAGTACCATGGACATCTCCCGCCAGGTGGTGCCGGTTTGGTATCCCAGGCATCGCTTGGACGCCGGTGTGGCCGGTTGCGTGGGCATCGGGGTTCCCTTCGCCATCGCCTCACAGGTGGTTCACCCGGACAAGCCGGTCATCTGCATACAGGGCGACTGGGCCTTTGGCTTCAATGGGATGGACATAGAGACCGCGGCCCGGTTCAAGCTTCCCATCGTTTGGGTGGTGTTCCAGAACGCCAACATCGATAAGTGGGTCCGGACCTACGTCGACGGCGTCGAGGACCCCAACGACTTTACGCCCAGCCTGCGCTTCGACGTGATGATGGAGGCACTGGGTGGGCATGGCGAGTTCGTGGAGTCTCCGGAGCAGATCCGGCCCGCTTTGGAACGGGCTTTCAGCTCGGGGAAGGCGTCTTTGATCAACGTGATCATGGACCCTGGCGCCGGACGCCGCCAGCAGGAGTTTGCCTGGCTGGCCCGGGAAGGGCGCATGGGATACTCATAAACGGCCGCTTCAGACCAGCGGTGCCATTTCAGCACTGCGGCAAGGGGACCAAGTGCCAACAGTAGTGACAGTAAGGAGGAGCGGACAGTGGGTAAGGCGCTAGATGGAGTCCGAATCATAGACTTGACCCAGTTTGAGGCAGGCACATCCTGCACCCAATTGCTGGCCTGGCTGGGCGCCGACGTAATCAAAGTTGAAGAGCTGACCCACGGCGATCCAGGCCGCTATGGGAATACCAACATCCCAGGCGTGGACAGCGGCTACTTCATCAACCTCAACGGGAACAAACGAAGTATCACCCTTGACCTGAAGCAGCAGAGAGGAAAGGAAATCTTCTTCGATCTGGTCAAGCAGGGTGACATCGTGACCGAGAACCTGGCCCCCGGTACCCTGGAGCGGCTGGGATTGGGGTATGACGTCCTAAGCGAGGTCAATCCCAGGATCATCCTGGCCAGGATAAAGGGGTTTGGCACCTACGGCCCCTACTCCGATTACAAGAGCTTCGACATGATCGCCCAGGCCACGGGGGGGTCCATGGCCGTGACCGGTTGGCCCGACGACCCGCCAACCCGCCCCGGCGCCACCATTGGAGACACGGGGACGGGTCTCCACGCCGCCGTGGGAATCCTGGCCGCCTTGTGGCAACGCCAGGCGACGGGGAAGGGACAGGTGCTGGAGGTGGCGATGCAAGACGCGGTGTTAAATCTGACCCGGGTGGCTATGGCTAACTTCAACGAGACCCACGCATCCCGCCCCCGGACCGGCAACAACACCTCGGGCTTGCCAGGCACGCGGACCTATCGCTGCAAGCCCGGAGGCTCCGACGACTACATATATCTGGCGGCCATGCCCCGGCGGCTCAACCTGTGGCTGGCGTTGATGCGGGCCATCGGCGGTGAAGAGCTGGCCGATGACCCCAATTACTCCGACTTCGACTGGATCGTTGAACACACCGATGAGATCAACAACATGATCGAGACTTGGACCATGGAGCGAGACAAGTACGAGGTGTTTCATATTCTTGGGAAAGCCGGCGTGCCCTGCGGACCGACACTGAACGCCGTGGACATCTACAGCGACCCCCAGCTGGCCGCGCGAGAGATGATCGTCACCCTGGAGCACCCGGAAAGGGGGCCGTTCATGGTGCCAGGCTGCCCGGTCAAAATGTCCGACTCGGCCGCCGAGCCGTCCATCGCGCCATCGTTGGGCCAGCACACCGATGAGGTGTTGGGAGAGATTCTGGGATTCGGACCGGAAGAGCTGGCCGAGCTGCGGGAGCAACACCTTATCAAGTAGCTCTGTGCTGGGCAAACCGGCCCGTAAGTTCCACCATCTCGTTGGAAGAGCATTAGAGGGTGTGTGACATGTCATTCTGTGCGAAGCGAAGAATCTGGGGTGGAGGGGAGTGACCCCTCCCCAGATGCTTCGTCGTTGCACTCCTCAGCATGACATAAGAGGTGCCTAGAGTTGGAAACGCCTTCGATGGGTATGCCTTTCAATATTTGAGCGCGCTGGCTCAAGTCGTTGATCCTTTGGGCCGGGCCAGGAAATTCTCCCAGCAGCGCTAACTCCCTCGCATCCACCGTCAGTGGCACACTGCCCAGGTGTCCCCATTCCCGATGGGGACACCGGCTCCATTTTCTCCTCAAAGCTTCCTATTGCCCAAATTTTCGATAACCTTCTTCTATTTTGGCGCCTCTATCGTTACCCAATCTGTCGAATTCATGGATGCCTACCCCCTATCGTCGCATTTGCGGTCTAGAGCGGAGGGGTTTGTGCCCTGCTTATACCGCTCTCGCGTCAAGACTGGCATAAGTGGTTGAGCGTTTACCTTGAATATTTTTTAAGTAAAAGGTTATGTTTCGTAAAAAGTTTTCTAAAGTTTTCGGTGCCACCAGGGGAACGTGCCGGGCCTTTGGGATGATCGGGTGTGTGAGAGATGATCAAGCTTGGACCTTTGGTAACCGTGACATTGGTGGCATTGGGGTTGGCCCTGCTGGCCGCGTGCGGCGGCTCGGACGATTCCCAGATAAATTCGGACCTGGTGTCGCAGGTCTCCTCGGTTTCCCCGGGCAATACGTCCTTCCCTGAGCCCAGTCCCACGCCAAAGGCCGCGGCCGACGGCTTAAAGTCGGCTCTAGTCCCGGCTACAACCATCCCAACACTAGCCGATCCCACGCCTGCTGTCGAAGCAACACCTGTGCCCGGGCTGCAAGCGCAGGTCGCAGCTACTCCCTCCAAGGGGCAAGCTCCCTTTGAAGTGCGCTTTACCAACCTGTCTGTAAACGCTGACGGTTTTCGCTGGGACTTCGGGGATGGCGCCACCGCCGCCACAGATTCCGCCAACCAGTACGCCTATCACGAATACACCAAGGCTGGAGTTTACGAAGTAATCCTGGTGGCCACCACCTCCGGCGACCCGCAAGCGACGAGCATGGCTACCGTGGTTGTCGACGTTCAACCCGGTCCGTTGCACCACGTGGACGTTCAACCGCTTGCGATAACGTTGGGGGTGGGAGAGCAGCACGAGTTCCGTGTCAGCGCATTGGACCGGTTCGAAAACCCCATCGAGGGTTTGACCATTACGTTGCGGTCGGACTCGATGGTGGGCAAGATAGACAATCAGGGCAGATTTCGTGCCGGGACCCAGGCTGGGGTTTATGAATCCGCCGTAGTAGTTGAAGTGGTCCAGGGATCCACCACCAAGACAGCCACCGCCGACATCACGATCCAACCTGGCCCCTTGGACAAGGTGATCGTCAGTCCCAACCGGGTTAACCTGAACATTGGCCAGACCCACCAGTTCCACGCGGACGCGGTGGATATCCACGGCAACTCCCTGGCCAACGCCAGGCTGACCTGGCAGGTGGATGCCGAGGCCGGTTCCATTAGCCAAAAAGGACTGCTGACCACGGGGACCAAGGCGGGGACCTTTGACTTCGGTGTGACGGCCGCCATCCTATCTGAGGAAGCCAGCGTTACCATCATAGTGAACCCGGACCCTCCGGCCGCCCTAGCGGTCCGTTCCGTGGTGGTCGAGGCGGGGGAGACGGTCGCGCTGCAGGCTCTGGTGGTAGACCAGTACGACAATCAGATTTACGGGGCCCTGGTGAGCTGGACCGTGCACGACATCAACGCCGGCTTGATCGCCCCAACAGGTTTATTCACGGCCGGGCAGGTGGCGCGCACCTTTGAAAGCGCACTTCGAGCGCAGGTGGATTCTGTTGGCCTGACGTCCACCGTAGACGTGACCATTGTTCCCGGGCCTTTGGACCGCGTGGTCATCGCGCCGGAGCACGTGAAGATCGGGAAAGAAAAGGCTCAACAGTTCCTGGGTGTGGCGGTCGACCAGTTTGGCAACGCCATCCCAGGCGTTGAATTTGTTTGGGACCAGGTGGCCAGTATCGGTGAGACCGGCGCCGATGGGTGGTTTGTGGCCGGTAGCCAGGCAGGCGTTTACAAGCAGGCGGTCAAGGGTACCGCGACCCAGGGAGACATCGTTCGATGGGGTGTGGCAGGCGTCACCATCGAACCGGACCGCATCGCCTTCATCTCCGGCCAGAATGAAAACCAGCGGGACATTTACGTGATGAACCGCGACGGGAGCAACGTTCAACGGGTCACCACCGGGGCCAACCCCCAGGCGTTTTCCTGGTCTCCCGATGGCAAGCGTATAGTTTCCGACCTGGCATTCTTCGACCAACGGCATATCGTGGCGGCTAACGACGATGGGACCTGGGAAATATTGCTGACCGAGGCGGGCGTGAACACCGACCCTATCTGGTCCCCGGACGGCCAAAAGATCGCCTACTCCTCGACCGATGGAGGATACTGGGATATCTACGTGATGGACGTAGATGGGGGCAATCCCACGCGAATAACCAATCACCCGGCCCGTGACGTAAACCCGGCCTGGTCCCCGGACAGCTCTAAACTGGCCTTCGCCTCCGACAGGGATGGCAACCTGGAAATCTACGTGGCCGACCTTACCACCAAAAGAATCACCCGTTTGACGAACCGGCCGGGGTCAGACAGCCATCCCAGTTGGTCTCCCCGCAGTGGCGAGATCGTTTTTCAGTCCGACCAGGATGGCGACCACGAAATCTACCGAATGAATGCGGACGGCACCGAGGTGGTCAAGCTTACTTCCAATCGCATCGACGACCTCACTCCTTGGTGGTCCCCTGACGGGCAAAGGATAACTTACGCTTCGGGTGCTGAGGCAAAAGACCTGGAAATCTATACCATGAGCCGTGACGGCGATGATGTAACCCGCCTGACCCACAACCAGCATGTGGACCTGTACCCCCGCTGGGCCCCGCGTAAGGATGGAGTTGAGGTTAACCTGGGCTCGGCGCTTATTCTCGATGCCAGCAGCCTGATGGACGTGGAAGGACAGCCGCTGGAGTCCACGGCCGGGAAAGCAGTCGTGCGGATCGAGACCAGGGACGGCTCCGGGTCCGGGTTTATCATCGATCCAGCCGGCATGATCCTGAGCCAAAACCACCTGATAAAAGAAGTAGGGGCGGTCACCGTGTATCTAAACGATGGCACCTCATACGTGGGCTCCGTTGTGGGTAGGGACCTGTTGCGGGATTTGGCGGTGATCCGCATCGAAGCCGGCGGCCTTCCCTGGCTGAAGCTGGGCGACGTTACCCTGGCGCCTGTCGGCTCCAAGATATGGATGGCAGGCTATCCGGCTGCCGGAGCCGAGTTGTTATTGACCCAGGGACTTATTTCCGCATTCCAATTCGACCCAGGGCGGAACATACGTTGGGTCCAGACCGAAGGCCCGGTGGCCACGTGGAACAGCGGTGGACCGTTGTTGGACTCCCACGGACAGGTCATTGGCTTGGTCAACTCCAAGAGTTTCGACGTGAGTATCAGGGGTGCGGGATTCGCTATCTCCGCCAACACCATCGGACTGTACTTGGAGAGGCTAAAAGCCGGCGAAGTGATTACCAAATGAGCCGGGCTGTTGAAATCTGTATAATTAGGTTCGATCCGGCTTAGAAGAAGCTAACATGGCCTTAGGTCGGGAAGTCTTGGCCCGAAAAGAAGCATGGCGCAACGAATTAAGGGGCCCTTATCCAGGGCCTTTAAGAGCATGCGTCTATAAATACGGCCTGCAGGGGAAAAACGCCCGTTGGGTCAACGAACATTGGGACGACCCGGTTTACTTTCCCTTCATCGAGAGGAACCGCCCAGAAAATTTTGACCGGACGCTTCGACGGTGGCTGAAGGGGCAAGGGATTCCCCAGAGAGAGAAGGACGAGGTCCTGCTTAAGGAACTAAGGGACCGTCATCAAATTCCCCAGGCCGTAATCGAACAGATGATGGATGTGTCCGACGTGTCTAATGAGGGGCCGAGGCTGCCGCCCGAGGCCACCTACCAGGTAAGGGTGCGGCTGTGGCAGGACTACCGGGAACAGGTGGAGACGTCCGAGATTCCCGAAAGCGGCGAGATCCCCGAGAGCGGCGAGACCCTGGTTCGCTACGATTTGTTTATCTTCGGCGCCCGTACCGTGGAGGACTTCTCCAGCAAGGTTTTTGCCCTGTTCGAACAGATCGCTCCCAGTGAATCGGTGGGGTGGGTCATGTTCGATTACGAGCTAAGAAAGATAGTCGGGCTCATACTCCCTTAGCTCAGGCCCGGTCCGGGCTGTCACGCCGAGGCCGGCCAGCCAGCGGCCACCCACCAAACTCCTATAGAGGGAACGCGATGTCACTCGGGATACAACGATTCGTGAGTAGCGGCGTGGCGGTCTGGCTGGCTCTGCTGGTCATATTGGTGTTCGTAGTGCTGATCCTGGTAGCCATCATGGGAATGAACACCCCGGTCCTGATCATTACCGTGGTGGGGGCGTTGCTGCTGGGGTTTTTCGGTCTGTTTCTTCTACGCAAGCTGTTTGGCTGAATTCGGCTGGCACCGCACCGGCTTCCGTGCGTCTCTAGCCTCGCGCCGGTACCGGCAGCCCTGGGATTTTCATCTGAATTTTGCCCAGGGTGTGGCGGGTGGTGTAGAACGGAGTCCGCCAGTCGCCGCCGCCCCAGGCCATGTTGGTGGTCCCGGGCGCTCGATGGGCAGCGCAACCCCCTACGGGCCCAGAATTAACGGGACGTGTCGTACTCGGAGCGCTTGGTCCACGCGAAGCTGTGAGGATCGTGCTGCACTTCTACCTTGCTACCGGCGGAGCTCTCCAACCCCAGGGGATGGTGGACCAGTTCAATCATGTTGTCGTCGGGGTCGTGAATGTAGGTGTAGTGGTTGCCCGTGTAGTCCCGCGTGGCCCAGGACGGTTTCTCTCCCTCGCGTAGCGCCTTCCGGGCAAACTTGGTGTAAGGGACCCCAAGTTTGTCCAGGTGGGAGATCATCTCGTCCCAGTCGTGGATCTCCACGGCGTAGTGCACCGCCGGCACCGTGACCGGGTTGGGCGTGTCGTTGGTGTGGATTTCCGCGTTGCCCAGCTTCAGTTGTAGCTGACCCTTGTTCAGCGTGGGGCCGCGGTCAAGATACTCGGCGCCAAGGACATTTTCGTACCATTCCCGCGTCTTTTCCCGGTCGCTGATCTGGATATTGATATGATGGATCAGTGTAACCCTGGACATGCTGGACCTCCTAAAGGTACGAATGCTAAGCTGGTTCCGAACAGTATACCCGACTCGAAAGCTTGTTTTCAGCACCGAGGCCTCTAAGCCCCCAGTAATTCCTGTGGGGAAAGTACCAGCTCCGTCAGGGGCCGCATGCCTAAATCGCCGGGCATGGCCAGGGTCCCGTACAGAAGCGACATGGCTTTCGCGCGGTCTCCATCACCGGCTAGGTGTCCAGGGCGACGTGGGAGGCCGGTCACAATTGGCCCGAGTGGCCGGGGAGTTGCCTCTGGCGGAACTCGATCCACGGAACTGAAAACTAGCTAGAGGCAATTGGGCAACGAACCGAGGAGTCATCAGCATGAATGAAACAGTGGGCCCCGATGATGTGCGGACTGCAGCGGCAGCTTGTCGCGAGGCGCTTTCAGGTCTCGTGGACCTGGATTGGTCCCGGCGGGCGGGCGGGCTGGACTGGTCATGCCGCCAGACGCTCGAACATATTCCGGGTACGCAGATAAATTACGCGTCCCAATTGGCGCTGGCCGCCAAAGAGAGGCTCCCGAGGGCTCGTGGCGGGGAAGATCAGCTTACCGTGGCGGAATTGCTGTTGACCGTAGAGGTGAACGCGGCAATCCTTGAGCATGTGCTTCGCGCCGCGCCGGCGTCGGCGCGCGCGTTCCATGCGGCCGGCATGGCGGACCCCAGCGGGTTCGCCGCGATGGGGTGCGACGAAGTCCTGATTCACACGTCAGACATCGCAGCCGGCTTTGAGATTGACTTCAAGCCGCCCGAGGACTTGTGCGGCCGTGTCCTGGCCCGGCTGTTTCCATGGGCTCCGACTGACGTTGGGCATTGGGATGCCCTGCTGTGGGCGAACGGGCGCAAAGCGCTGCCCGGAATGGGGCGCCAGGACGAGAACTGGCGTTGGCACTGCGCGCCGCTGAGCGAGTGGGACGGGCAGGTCGCTCGGCGCACATGACCGCCGGTCGGTGTCGAAGGCGCCGTGGTAGGCCGGCGGCGGTGGCCCAGGTGCCGGAGCGGGGATTGGAGA
>JADFFS010000291.1 GCA_022568195.1 Chloroflexota bacterium
TCAGACCGAATTGTTCATGCGCTCCTTTGTTTGGCGCTAGTGAGAGAGAAGAACAACTTCTGAATTGCAAATTGGGGTATTGAGGTGATCGCCGTCCAACGTCTTCCCCCGGCTGGGGTGAAGCGCCAAATGGTTTCATGCGCACCATTTACCGGTTGATGTCTTTATCGACAAGGCGGCCACCCACGTATTTGTGCAATACACTAGCCATTAAGGTCTGGTAGGGAATACCCTCCTCCAGCGCCCGCGTCTTTAGGGCATCCAGGTCCTCCTGAGACATACGGATGTTCACCCGCATGTCTTTTTTGAACGTGTCACGAGCATGCTGGCGGTAACGCTCAAACTGCGCCTCCCGACCCGGCACCGACCGCCACTCATCCCGCTCGAAGGACTCCAGTAACTCCTGTTCTACTTGGTTCAACTTAATCATCTGCTCGGCCCTGTCTCGGTTAGGTGTGGGTGGCTGTGCAACTCAGAAAGCCCCTTTTTAATGCCCTAAGCGTTGGGTTCCCAGTTTCGCCACTCCTTGGTGCGGTTCTACCTACAAATTCTCGTACTCGGCCGTCCATGCGGGCGGCTCCCCGCTCCATACCCGCTGGATGTTCTCGAAGCAGTTGACCGCCCGTTTGGGGATGGACTCCAGGGTGGGCCCCGCCGTATGGGGCGTGATAACCAGGTTTTCTATCTGAAGCAGCGGGTCGTTGGTGTCGGGAGGCTCGTGTTCCAGAACGTCCATGCCCGCGGCGGCGATAGCCTTGGTAATCAGCGCGTCAACCAAGGCGGCTTCTTCGATAACCCCGCCCCGGCTGGTGTTGATGATCACGGCGGTAGGCTTCATCGACGACAGCTCCTTGGCGCCGATCATCCCGTAGGTTTCCCGGGTCAAGGGCACATGCACGGTGACTACGTCGGAGGTACGTAGCAGCTCCTCCTGGGAAACTTGCCGCAGGCCCAGAGCATCCTCCTCGGTCGGCGCCAGCGGGTGGTACTTGTCGTAATACTGCAGCTCCATATCGAAAGCCCGGGCCCTTTTAGCCACCTGCTGGCCGATATTGCCCATGCCGATAATCCCCAGGGTCTTCCCTTCCAGCTCGAACACGTCGATCTTGCGGTCTTGCTCTTGCTTCCAGAGACCGGCTTTCACGTTGTTGGCGTAATGCATCAATCGACGCTGACATGCCAGCATCAACATCATGGTATGCTCGGCCACGGCCACCCGGTTGGCGCCCCCGTTATTGGCCACCGCGATACCCAAGTCATCGGCCAACGGCAGGTTCATCTGGTCGTATCCGGCGCTCAGTAGCTGGATCAGCTTGCACTTGTGGGCAGCTTGCATGACCCGGTCGGAGATGTGGCCGGGGAACAGCATGATGAAATCCGCGTCTCGCACCAGGTCGATCTTGTCCTCTTCGTCCATGTCTGCCGGCGCGGCGGTAACGCTCATACCAGGCAGGGCCTTGTCCACCACCACCTGGCGCAACTCCGGGTTCAAGTTGGTAAAAAACACGATCTTCGCGTCGGCCATCGTCTCTATTCCCCGATGTAGCAGATTCCCGAATTTTCAACCCATTCTCAACCACTGGAGTTTAACACAGGGGTAGCGGCCCTCACCCAAAGACCCCCATTCCCAACACCCCGTTGTGAGTGGAAAGGTCAGGACGGGGGAAGCTACCCGTTCCAGAAGTCAGGTTCTGGTAATATTCACCGAATTGGTTGACAATGGTTCCGGGAAACCATCCCGCCACGGCGGGTCTCGATAGGAGCCAAAATGCCCAATCGCTTGAGTAACGAGACGAGCCCCTACCTGTTGCAGCACGCCAACAACCCGGTGGACTGGTATCCCTGGGGCCAGGAAGCCTTGGACCGGGCCAAAAACGAGGACATGCCGATCTTATTGAGCATCGGCTACTCCGCCTGCCACTGGTGCCACGTCATGGAGCGGGAGTCCTTCGAGAACGAGGAAATCGCGGCGCTGATGAACAAGCACTTCGTCAGCATCAAGGTGGACCGGGAAGAGCGCCCCGACCTGGACGCGGTGTACATGGAGGCCGTCCAGATGCTTACCGGCAGAGGCGGCTGGCCGATGACCGTGTTTCTCACCCCCGACGGCAAGCCGTTCTACGGCGGCACCTACTTCCCCCCGGTCGACCGGCAAGGGATGCCCGGCTTCCCCAGGCTGCTGCAGACCATCGCCGACGCCTATGGCAACGATAAGGGGGAAATCCAGCGGGTTACCCAGCAGCTTGCCGACAAGATGGGGCGCTCCGGCCAGCTACCTCCAGGGACCAACCTGCTGAGTGTCGACATCATGCACCAAGCCTATTCGGCGATAGCCTCCAACTTTGACTACCAAAACGGCGGAGTGGGCACGGCGCCAAAATTCCCCCAGGCCATGACCCAGGAGTTTTTGCTGCGCTATCAC
>JADFFS010000132.1 GCA_022568195.1 Chloroflexota bacterium
CGATCTCCAATACCGCGTGGGTGCCGCCCTTCACCGCCGCTACCCTCAACATCACTCGCATGGCTTGGGCCACCCGGCCCTGCCGGCCGATGACCTTCCCCTTATCTTCCGCGGCAACCTCCAATCGGAGGATCACCCTCCCGTCCTCCACCTCTTCGGTAACCTTCACTGCATCGGGATCACTGGCGAGGGACCGGGCTATGTACTCGATCAGCTCTTTCATTATGTGGAACCCTCTTCGGTTTCGCCATCCTCCGAAGCTTGGTCGGTGACCTCGCTTCCCGCATCGCTGTCAGAAGACTCTTCTACAGCTCCATCCGGGGTGGCGTCGCCGGTTGAATCATCGGCTAACTCATCGGTAACTTCAGCGGCTGTTGCCTCGCCCCCGGTTTCCTCTTCAGGAGCTTCGACGGCTGCCTCATTCTCCTCGATCTCTTCGGCTACCGCAACGGCAGCGGGAGCGGCAGGAGCGGCCGCCTCCTCAGCTTGCGCATCCGAAATTCGCGTGCGGTTCCTTTCTTCTGGAATACGCTGGAGCAGGCCGTTCCAGTCGAAGATGCGCCTCACCGCATCCGACGGTTGAGCGCCTTTGCTGAGCCACTCGGCTGCCCGGTCGGCTTTCAGAGTTACCGCCGGCGGATCGGTCATGGGGTCGTAGTTCCCAATCCATTCGACGTAGGCGCCATCTCTCGGTGCGCTAGACTCCGCAACCACGATTCTATATGACGGATGCCCCTTCTTCCCCACCCTTCTTAGCCGAATTCTTAACATTGAATCTCCAGGGTATCTGGTAAATTATCCGAGTATCAGACGCGATTTTAAGCCGAAGCTAAACGGATGTCAATCTGGCACAGGCGGTTTCCACGCCTGACGGAAACCCTCATAAGGCCTCCAGCGAACCAGTGGGCGAAACCAACATATACCATTTCGACGTGCTTGTCGTTGTCTCCAGGGCCCGGTTGGCGCAACAAAATGAAATCCTCAGCCGGGCACGTGCCCCGATTCAATCGGGGCCGTCCGCTGAGGATTCTCGCTACGCCATTGGTAAGCCTGAAATCGATGTGTCGGGAAATGGCTCGGGCCCAGCCAACCTGTCGCTTAACACCCCTTTGACCCTTGGGTTATAGGGGCAATGGTAGACATTGGCCTGGGCCCGACTAACGGGTTCTCGCATTTAAAGGGGTAGTTAGGTTACGATCACCTCGTCGTGTCCAGACAGATGCCTACCATCGCCCCTACGTGCTAAACTGTGTTTCATAAGCAATCACCTCCTTTACGAAGATTCCGCCAAGCGGTTGAGTCATTCTAGCAATCGTTGCTTCGGGATGTCAAGCCAACGGGGTTACCCCTGCCGCTAACTACTCCCCTGAAACCCCTTGAAACGCTCCCCAACGGCTAACCGAGCTTCTAACCAACATTCGATTTCCGGCGCACCCAGCGGCCTGACCTGAGCCCAAGGGCGAGCACGGCCGGCCGACGTCAGTCCAACTCTTCTCCTGCAATTCTTGGCTATCGCGGAGGGAACATGCGCGCGGTCTTTATGGGAACGCCGTCTTTCGTGACGCCGATTCTGGAAGCGCTAAATTCGGACCACCAGGTGGATGTGGTGGGCGTTTACACCCCTCCCGACCGGCCCAGGGGCCGAGGTAGAGCGCCCGACATGCCGCCGGTCAAAGCCTATGCTTTGGAGCTAGGACTGGCGGTCTATCAGCCCGTGTCCCTGCGTTCGACCCGCGTGCAGGAAGAACTGAAGGAGCTGCGGCCGGACGTCATCGTCGTCGCGGCCTACGGCAAGCTCCTGCCTTCTCCGGTGCTGCAACTGCCTCCCCACGGTTGCCTGAACATTCATCCCTCGCTGCTGCCCAAGCTCCGAGGACCTTCGCCAGTTGCCTCGGCAATCTTGGATGGTTTGACAACCACAGGGGTCACCTTGATGCTGCTGGATGAAGGCATGGACACAGGGCCCGTTGTCACCCAGCGGGAGTATCCCCTATCCTCGCTGGAAACCTCCGAGTCACTCACTCCCGCCTTGTTCGAATTGGGTACCGGTCTGCTGATGGATAACCTGCCGGATTGGGCGGCGGGACGGCTGGCGCCCAATCCCCAGGACCATGCTCAAGCCACCGTAACCCATAAGTTGGAGAGGTCCCACGGGTTGGCTGACTGGACGCTGCCCGCTGAAGTGTTGGAGCGGCAGAGGCGGGCTTATACGCCGTGGCCGGGTCTGTTCACCCAGTGGGAAGGCAAGGTGCTTAAACTCTTGGACGTTGCGGACTTAGGTTCGCCTACTGGAACACCCACCGGGGCCGGGAACGAGCCGGGCCTGGCTGTGAAGCTGGAGGAACCAGGTTATCCGGTGGGCATTGCCACAGGGCAGGGCGTGCTGGGGTTAAGAAAAGTGCAATTGGAAGGACGGCGCGGCGTTGACGCGGCCGAGTTCCTGCTGGGCTACCCACGGTTCATCGGGAGCAGGCTGTAGAGCCCTCGCACCCAGGCCACAACTGCGTCCCGCAGATCCGGGGGCCACTACTCGCGGGAAAAACGGGCTATCTCAGCTTGGGAGCCACGTTCTCCATCATGAGGCGCAGGGTGTTGATCTGCCGGTCTTGCGGAATCTGGCTCCCGTAGTTCACTTCGAACATGATCTGGTCCAAGCTCAGCTCTTCCCGCAATTGTTCCAGCCGGTCCACCACCGCCTCGGGAGTGCCGTAGACCACCTTGTCCCGGAGCCAGTCGTCGTAGCTCATGGCCAGAATCCGGTCGGATTCCGCTTGCCAGTCTCCCGTGGTGCCTCCATATTGGGCGTACTGGCCGACCCGGTTTCCCAACCGGCCCACGGAAAACATGGCGCTCTCTTGGGGTTCCGAGTAGGCCTTCTCGGCGGTATCCGCCAGGTAAACCGGGACGCGCAAGCCCACCTTAGCTTTGCCCGAGTGCCCCGCCTTTTTCCAGGCCTGGCGGTACTCGTCGATGTAAGGCGCCAGCTCTGACAGAGCAAACACCCGGGAGGGGTTGATCAAAATCGAGTACCCCAGGGTCCCCATAATCGGGAAACTCTCGGCGGACGTGACCCCGACGTGAATTGGAGGATGGGGCGTCTGCCAGGGTTTGGGCTCCACGACCAAGTCATGACACTCCACATACTTGCCCTGGAAGGAGAAGGACTCGGTGGTCCATGCCTTGACGATGACCTCCAGAAACTCCTCGAAACGGTCCCGGCTCTCGTGGAAAGGAACGTTGTAGCCCTCGTGGACATTGGGGAAGGTGCCCCGTCCTACTCCGAACTCGACCCGGCCCTCGCTGATATGGTCCAGGGTGGCGATCTCTTCGGCGATTCGGACCGGGTTGCCCAAGGGCAAACAAAGCACCGCCAAGCCGATCCTGACCCGCTTGGTCCGGGTGGCCAGGGAACTGGCGATGGTCACAGGGGCGGAAAGAACCCGGCCTGCATTGAAGTGGTATTCCGCCAGCCAGAGGGAATCCACCCCCAGAGCTTCCGCTTCATCCGCCAGCGCGAAACAGTCTTGAAACGCCTCTTTCTGGGTCCCACCCTCGCGGAGGGGGAACTCCAAAAACAATCCGAATTCCATCGATGCCTCCCTATGGGCAGGGCCCGTTGCGCGGCCTGTTTGTCCGCCGGGATACGGTCCCCCTGCCACGGCTCTCTTGACAGTATACCAATTCCCTGCGCCATCAAGGCCGGATGGCGCGCTACTGCCGAACCTAACGAAAGTGGGGGATGACCTGGCGGGAGAACATCTCCATCTGGGCGAATAACCCCGCGGAGTCCTCTGCCAGAAATCCCAGGTTAATGTCGCGAACGCCGGCGTCTATGCGCTCCTGTATGGCCTGGACGCAGTCTTCCGGCGTGCCGGTGACGCACAGCGCTTGGGCGATGTCCTCTGCGCTGCGTTGCGGGGTTACGTACCGCTGGCCCACGTTGGCCACGGCCAGGGCCATGGCTTCCTCCCGGTTTTCCGAGATCGACGTCGGCTGGTTCAGACCCCAATGGAATCCCGCCAGGTCCCGGCCTGCCTCGGCGGCGATCTCCTTGATAGTCTCGTTGCTCTGACGCAAGCGGCGCACGGTGAACAGGTAGGGGTACCACCCGTCCCCCAACAGGGCCGCCCTACGCATGGCCGCGTCGCTGCGCCCGGAAACCCAGATGGGCGGATGCGGTTGGTGCACGGGCCTGGGCAACAGGGTCACGTCTTCAAGGTCGAAAAAGTCCCCGTGGTGAGACACGTGCTCCTCGGTCCACAACCGCTTCATTACCTCCAGCATTTCGTTGGTCCGCCTGCCGCGAGTCCGCACAGATACGCCAACGGCGTCGAACTCCACCTGGGTACCCCTCTGTCCGCTGATGCCGATGCCAAAGTCCAAGCGCCCTCCGGAGACCACGTCCAGTGAGGTCACAAGTTTGGCCAGGAGGACGGGGTGGTACAAGGGAGCGATGACGATTCCCGTCATGACCTGCAGCGACTTGGTTGCCCCCGCCGCCGCGGCCATGACAGGGATCCCCAACAGGGTAGGTCTGGGAGGGTTGCCGTCCATCAGGTGCTCGCCGGTGGTCACACGGTCATAACCCAGGGCCTCGGCGCGGCGGGCGAACTCCGCCACGTCCCAGTACCCCTCGACGCCGAAGCTGCAACCGAAGGTCACTCGTGGTGTTGTCATTACGATCCTCCCAAACCGCCTAGTACAGCATCGAGTTGATTTTGATGGATTGACCTGTTTTGACTACCTGTCATTCCGAGAAGCGGCGCGACGAGGAATCTGGGGTGGGGCCGTTCCACCCTTCCCCAGATTCCTCTCTCCGGTCGGAATGACATTGGTCGTTTCCAAATTGAAGTGGTACTAGAGCGCCCGGCCAAGGGGCCGCCGTAGATTACAAGCATGATACTGACCGCGCGTCCTTGGGGCAACCGCTATAGCAAGACGGGGGAATATGGCTGGCCGAAGGCCATACCGGCGGTTATGATATATCTCCGAATACTCGGCAAACAACACCGGATTATAGAAAATCAGATCTGACCCCACTAGATTTCCGAGGTCTTAACGCCATGCCCGATGCCACGCTGAAGATCCAGGGGGCCAAATTTGTTGTCACCATGGACCCGGAGCGCAGAATCATTCGGGATGGCTCCATCGTCATCGACGGCCAGCGCATCGTTCAGGTAGGCAAATCGGCCGAGCTTGCCAGCGTACCGGCGCAACGGGTCATCGACGCCACGGAAATGGTGGTTACCCCGGGATTTTGCAACGGCCACATGCACATCAGCTACGCCCACGCTACCCGAGGGATTTTCCCCGACGACCTGGGACCCGCGTACCTGCCCAACGTTTTTAAGCTACAAGGCGCAATGACCGAAGAGGAGGAATACTACACCTCCCTACTGGCCATAACCGAGCTTCTGCGTTACGGCACCACCTGCTTCCTGGACCCCGGGAGCACCAAGTACCTGGACGCCACCCTCAAAGCCTATGAGGAATCGGGCTGCCGCATCATCGTGGGCTGGCAAGTGGCGGACAAACCTAATCCGCTCAACATTCCGGTCTATTCCACTCCCGAAGCCATCCACCTGATGGAAAAGACGATCCAGGACTACGACCACCGCCTCGACGACAGGGTCCGCGCCTGGGCCATGCCCTTCTCCCCGGCCTTCTCATCACAAGAGCTGCTGGTTGCCGCCAAGGGGCTGGCGGACCAATATCAAACAGGGCTGACCCTCCACTTCAACAACAGCCCCCAGGCGGTGGCGGCCTCGCTGAAGGATTACGGCAAGAGACCCACGGAATACCTGGAAGACATCGGCGTTTTGGGGCCTGCCACGCTGCTGGCCCACTGCCTGGGCTTGGACCAAGGAGAGGTCGAGTGCATGGCCCGGACCAACACCAAGGCGGTGATGTGCCCCACCGCCGCAATCAAGGGCGGGGCCGGCATGACCCGCACTGGGTTGCTGCCGGAGATGCTGGAGATGGGAGTCACCGTGGGTTTGGGCACCGACGCCGGCAACAACTCCAACTTGGTGGAAACCATGCGTTCGATGTATCTGGTCGCGGTGCTGTACAAGGACGGCCGGGAGGATGTAGGCATGATCCCGGCGGAAACAGCCCTGGAAATGGCTACGATTCAAGGAGCAACCGCTCTGGGACTGGGGGAAGAGATCGGCTCCATCGAAGCAGGCAAGAAGGCCGACCTGGTGATGTTCGACACCAAGCGCCCCGAATGGCGAACCATCTTCAACCCGGTGAACAACCTGGTCTACAACGCCGACGGCCGCAGCGTTCACACGGTGGTGTTGGACGGCAGAGTGGTGGTCGAGGACCACGAGCCCTTGTTCGTCGACCAGTGGGAGTTGATACAGAAGGTTCAGGAACTGGGCGAGAATCTACTTGCCAGGACCGGGATCTCTTTCCCATCCCGCTGGCCCATAGTCTGAGACGCTTCCATCGAGCCCAAATCGCCCGGGTGTCACCCCCATCCCTTCGACCAAGCTCAGGACAGGCTCTAACTCTCCCCCGTCAAGGGGAAGGTTAGGATGGGGGTGAAGACCAACGCAAGGGAAGTGTTAGCAAGAGGGCCTTGCCCCCTATTCCGGCACCCACACCACGCTGGAGATCTCGCTGAACTCCCGCCACAGCTTGATCCAGGAATCGCCTCCGTCTTCGCTGCGGTACAGGTAGCCGTAGCGGCTCCCGGCAAACACCACATTGGGGTCGGACGGCTGGATGTTGACCACCCACATGGCCGTGTTGGGCTCCACCGGCAACGACAGGCTTTCCCAGGTCTTTCCGGTGTCTTTGGACCGCATCACCGTGCCTATACGGCCCGGCGTTGAATCCCCGATGGTTACGAATATGGTGTCGGGCTGCCCCGGCTGCACCATGATGCCTCGGGGGTAGGTGTAGGGGAATGCCTCTTTAATCCCGACCGACTTCCAGTTGGCGCCATTGTCGGTGCTGGTGAAGACATCGTTGTTGACCACCACCACCACCGTCTTGGGCGGACCGCCGGCCACGGCCACGTTGTGAACGTCCAGGTTGGGGATGGCGCCGTTGATCGTCTCCCAGGTCTCTCCGCCATCGGGGCTGTGACGCACGCCGTCGACCTCGAGGCCCACCCAGACGTCCTTGTGGGTGTCCGGGTCGATGGCGATGCCGGTGATCCGGGGGACGCCCACGTTGGGGCATTCAGCGGCGACTACCATAGGCCGTTTCTCCCACTTGGCGCCGCCGTCGGTGGAGCGGAATAGCGCCGCCGGGTTGGGAGTGCCCGTACCCGCGAACATTACGTCGGGGTTTTGCGAGTCTATGGCCAGCGCCCAAACGGCGTTGCCGCCCAAAGGAGAGTCGATAAGCTGCCACTTTTGCCCGGCGTCTTCGCTCCGATACAGCCCTTTGTCGGTCCCGGCAAAGACCACCTCGGGGCGGCCGGGTTTACTGGCTAAACATCGCACCAGCGCGTCGGAATGCAGGCCCGAGTCAATACCGGCTCGCCGCCAGGACTCGCCGCCATCGGCGCTGCGTATTACCCCCTGCCCCACTGTTCCCACCAGGATTGTCTTGACTTCAGTCATGAGCGTGCCCCCTTCCAGCGTTAAGCTGCTCGTTTTCGGTACCAGTCTATCCCCGCGAAACGGCGTGCGCAAGCGGGAATCGAGACAGTGTCACAAACCTGCTACTCGTCGCAAATCCCATGCCCGGCGGTTAAAAGCCTTTACTGGCATCGCGGCCCACAAATCCAACGGCTACGACTGGCCGCCGCTACAGTTGATTACCTGCCCGGTGATGAAGGAGGCGTCGTCGGACGCCAGGAAGGCGATGGCCGCCGCTTGCTCCTCGGGCATCCCAGAGCGCTTGATGGCCTGCTGGTTTCGGATGTCCTCACCCATTTGGCGGCGCCAGGTCTGGACTTCTTCGGTATCATCTATTTCGACCATTTCCCCCGGTCCAATCTGCTGGCGGGAGGTGATCCTGTCCGGGATGGCTGTACCCCCGGGAGACACCGTGTTAACCCTGATGCCGTAGCTGCCGTACTCCATGGAAAGCACCTTGGTCAAGGCAAATATACCGCCCTTGCCCACAGCGTAGGGCAGGCGGTGCAATCCCCTGGGCGATTGAGAGCCCAGGTTCACGATGGACCCGAAACCCTGCTCCATCATGATGGGCAATACCGCCAGGCAGCACCACATGGTGGGATATAAAGTGCGCTCCAGTTCCAGAATTACCTGCTCTTCGGTGTATTTATCGTAGGGCTGCATCCAAATGGTGCCACCCACGTTGTTGACCAGCACGTCGATTCGCCCGTAGGCCTGGACAACCTCGGCCATCAGTCCCTCGGCTCCAGCAAGGCTGCCCACGTCGGCCAGCACCTTCATTGCTTCGACACCGTGCTCTCTTAGCTCGGCCACCGTGCGGGTGGCGCTCTCGTCAACCCGGTCGGCTACCACGATGGTGCCGCCTTCTTCTCCCAGCCGCTTGGCAGTGGCCCGGCCGATGCCCTGGCCGGAGCCGGTGACGATGCACACCTTGTCGCTGAGCCTTTTGCCTCCTGCTGCTCTGGCGTCCAACTCTCCTGCCATGGCGCCCTCCTTGATGGTCTGCCTATTGAATGCTGGTAATCCTATACCAGACTCCAGTCACCGTCACCCCCGAGCGCAGACAGTTCAGGAGGTAACGGCAAAGGGGCTAGGCCCCTCTGCGCTCCCCAGTTTCAGTTAACCTGCCTCGGCCATCGGCGCCACGGTCGTTCTTGACGATGATATCCCCTGGGAGTAGTCT
Organism: Chloroflexota bacterium; assembly: GCA_022568195.1. GTDB lineage: Bacteria > Chloroflexota > Dehalococcoidia > Lucifugimonadales > UBA3495 > JADFFS01. Next base: position 8,785 of record JADFFS010000132.1, read on the forward strand.
GGACGGCGAACGGCGGTGGAGACGCGCCAGGCCAACCACTTAGGAGGCCAGCCATGGGAATGACCGTATCCTACGGGACGGTGACCAAGCACTACTCCAAAGGCCTCACCAACCGCCGCTGCCTGCTTATATTCGGCGCGATATTAACCGTCGCGGGGATTGTCGGCTTCTTTGTCCCCTCCAATCCTCAGGCCATCTTCGAATTGGGCGTGGGACAGAGCATCGCTTACCTGGTGTTGGGTCTGTCTTCGCTGGCCGTGGGAGAGGTGTGGAATTCGGATTACAAGCGGGTGTTCCTGGGCATTGAGGGCCTGTTTTTCCTCGTCATAGCAATCGCCGGGTTCATCGCCGCCAGCATGGTGAACTCCGACTACGGCATTAACCTGGGGATTTTCCACGTGCAGCACCCCTGGGAAAACGCGGCTCATCTATTGCTAGGGGTGATCTTCGTGGGGACCGCTCTGTACCCTCGCCGCTTCCGCGACTACTCCTTCGCCAGCAACGTCTCCGACTGATGCGGCTTTGCCTCAAAAACGCCCTCAGCGTGTCACCCTGAGCCTGTCGAAGGGTCTCCCCCAGGTCAGCCACGCGAGGAAGCTCCTTCTCCTTCGGCGGTAGTACGAGGCTGTCGG
>JADFFS010000133.1 GCA_022568195.1 Chloroflexota bacterium
GACGCGGGTCGATCCACTGCCGGATTTCGGACCCGTCGGGGGCGGTGGCGTCGGGCTTTGGGGAGCGGCGGCTTACCGGTGGTACCGGCTGCGTAGGTCGTTGAGTCATGGTTTTCTCCGATGGGGTGGCATTTCAGCGCCGCGAATCGCTATGCAGGACATTCGACGATAAGCGGGTTGAGTCCCCCTTTGCAAAAGGGGGATTTAGGGGGATTTTCTACACTACGGTGAGGGGCGCGCCCCTCACACTCCCCGAGGTTAGGGGGTCAACCTCTCGCCGATCAGGTTCCAGTAGGGCAGGACGACTGCGAAGAGCACGGCGACTGCCACCACCGACATCACGATGCCGAAGCGGAACACCTGGGGAGAGGAGATGTTGGCCCGCTGGTACACGAACACGCTGGAGGTGCTGCCCGCGGGGTAGAACACCACGGCGTCCCCGATCACCACCACGGCCATACCGCAGACCAAGGGGTTGAGGCCCAGGGACAGTCCCATGGACATTGCGATGGGAATCAAAAAGGCCAGGTATCCGGTGATGTTGGGCGTCATTATCCGCACGCCCACCGAGGCCACGGCCAGGCCCAGCATGAGAAGCAGGGGAGAATCCGCCAAGCCACCGACGTTGCCCACCAGGGTGTTTGCGAACCAGCCGGCGGCTCCGCTGGATACCACGGCGTGGGCCAGAGACAAGGAAGTGGCAATCACGAAGAAGTTGCTCCACGCCAAGTCCCGCTCGAAATCCCGCCAGGACAGCAGCCCTATCCCAGGCAACAAAATCACGGTCATGGCGATCAGCGCCGGCACCGCCGGGTGAAGCCCATGGGCGAAGTCTGTAAACCACAGCAGGGCGGTGCCCAGAGCGATCAGGCCTGCTTTCTTCTCTGCCAGCGTCATCGGTCCGGTGCTCAATATCTGGGTGACGGCCCCATCCTCCAGCTTGAAACCCGACCGGTAGTAGACGTAAAGAACGATCCCGCCCACCACCAGAAGACTGTAAAAGGGTACGGCCATCAGGACAAACCAGCGCGTCCAGGAAAAGTCCCCCAGCAGCGAAGATGCCACCACCGGCGTTATCCCACCGGCCAGCAGGGCCGTGGACCCCAGCCGGTTCAAGGAGCCCATGGCCATCATGACCGCCTTGTTCAACGGAGCATCCTGGGCGACCCGCCAGTGGGCCATCACCCGCTCGTATACGTGGACCATGATCACGCCCCGGGTGCTGGCCGAGGGCAGAGCAAAGGTGAGGGCGGCAAAGGAGACCAGCATCTGCACGTACAGTTTGCTAGGGCTGCCGCCGGCCAGGCGGATGAGGTAAACGGCCATCCGCTCGGCCAGGCCCGACTGCTGGACGGCCAGGCCCAGGGTCAAGATTCCGATCAGGAAATAGCACACCGGCTGGGCAAAGCCGTACAGGGCCACATCCACGTCGGGAACGGCCCCGACGGCCACCAGCAACACAACGCCCGCCAGCCCCGTCACGGCGATGGGCAGCACCTCGGTGGCCCAAAACACCACCGCCAAAGCCATGACCGCCAATGCCCGCTGACCCTGGGGTGTCAGGCCTTCGGGGGCAGGCGCCACCAGAATAGCGCCGAAAACCAGCACAGGGGCCACGATCTTGACGGCCAGTGCTCCGGGGCTAACCAAATCGCTGGTAGAGTTGCTGGTCAATCCGAGCTTTGTCTCTCCGTTGTGATTAAGCAAGGCCCCCGCCCCGATCCCATCGGGGCGGGGGCCTTGGAGTCAACCTGCTGAGGCGGGGGAAGATTAGGAGGCTACGGGTCTTCGGCCTTTCCGTTCCAGAAAGTCCTTGAAGCCCTCTTCCACAGAAAGACCCTTGAACCGGTCTTGGCGGGCGCTTACCTCGTTCCGATACTGTTGCTCCAGGGGCAGTCCGGTGTGCTCCAAGAGCATCTGCTTTATGTTGGACACGCCCTGGATGCGGTTCTTGGCGATGGCGGCGGCCGTCTCTATCGCTTTGTCCATCAACTGCTCGGCGGGCACCAGATGGTTGATCAGGCCGATGTGATAGGCCTCGTCGGCGAATACCTCCCGGCCACTGTATAGCAACTCCTTGGCTCTGGGAATGCCGACCAAAACCGGCAGGCTCCAGGTGGCGTTCATCTGGCCGTAGTTGACCGCCAGAAACCGGAAGCTGGTGCGGTCGCAACCCACCAGGAAGTCCATGGAGGTTGCCATCACCGTGCCGCCGCCGTAGCAAAGCCCGTTGATGGCCCCGATAACAGCTTTGGTGCATGTAGCCAGGTGCCAGGTGTATCCCGACCGTTCCGCGGTCACCCGGTCCCGGTCTTCATCGGCCAGTTCCCGGTTCTCGTGGATGTCCGCTCCGGCGGAGAATGCCCTCTCCCCGGTACCGGTGATCACGATTGCGCCCACCCCATCGTCTTCTTCCATCTGGGTTATTGCTTGGTCCAGTTCCCGGACCAGTTGAAGGTTGAGTGCGTTGAGCACCTCGGGCCGGTTCAGGGTGATGATACCGACTCGGTCTACCTGGTCGGTTTTAATGGCCTCAAAACTCATTTTGCTTGACTCCTCGTTCCTGGTGCTTGCGGGAATCCCCAATCTCCTTGGGGAGAGCAAGGGCAGCTAATGATAAACAATTGTGCTCAGCATCACAAGTCAGGTGCGGCATACGTCATGGTTGGGCACCCCGGCCAACGGTTTAATTAGAAGGTGACCAGAGTAGACGAATATCCAGTAATCGAACATACCGGGCCGAATGAAGGCGCGGGGGGTGACAACCATGTGGTGTAGATTAAAAGGCTGCCCTAAATGCCGGGGCGACTTGGTGCTGGACGGCGATGAATGGCGCTGCTGGCAGTGCGGCCAGTATTACTACCCCAGGCCAGCGGTACTGGATTTGCCCGAGGAGCCGGCAGTGTCCGACCCGTTGCTGGCTGGTGCGGCTGGTGTCCGGCTGCGCCAGCGGGCCAAACGAGCGCCCCGCAACATCAACTCGCTGATCATGGCCAAAGACCGCAGCGACCGCCGCTGGTGGCGGAGAAACAAGGAGCTAATCCAGTATTTGGACGAAGGCCGCACCATCCGGGAGATTTCCTTGATGTTGACCCGGGGAGAGCGGCAGATCCGGGTGGTGCGGGAGCGCCTACACGATTTGCGCTCCGGGAAACAGGGCGAACTCTCGGTGGGCCTTCGAGCCAGCTGACTTTGGCCCGATGGGCTAAACCTCAACCACACCGTTTGTTTCCTGCCTTCCGCTAGCCCTGGTAGTTCTCGTGCCTCGTTGCGCCTGGGTGGTTCTCCTAGTATGCTTTCGCCCATGGGCCACACCCAACTGATCGCGGAGTTCGCTCTCGGCACACCTTTTGACGGCCTATCCGGGCAGGTGGTAAGCATCTCCAAGGACATGATGCTCAACGCCGCCGCCGTGGCTTTGGCGGGGGCCGCCCAGCCGGAGGCCTTGGCTCTAACCCGCTTCGCGCAAGAGATGGGGGGCAACGGCAAATGCACCATCGTGGGCATGGGCCTGCGCACCTCGCCGGTCTACGCAGCCCTGGCCAACGGCACCATGGTCCACCTGTTGGATTTCGATGACGAGGTAGTGGACCGGGGGATACATCTTAGCAGCGCCGTTTTCCCGGTGGTAATGGCTCTGGGGGAGATGAACGGCTATGACGGCAAGGACGTGCTCACCGCCTTCGCTGTGGGCTGCGAGGTTGCCAGCAAGCTGGCGGGGCTGGTAGGCCCCGGGGCCGCAACGAACGGCTTGGGTGTTGCCGCCGCCATCGGCGCCACCATGGCTGCGGGCCGGTTGCTGGGCCTGGACCAGGAGGAGATGGAGAATGCCCTGGGTATTGCCTGCGGCAGCGGCGGGTGGAGCCGCGCCGACCTGGTTTTCCCGAGCCGGCCGCTACAGCACGGCCGGGCGGCGATGAACGGTACTATGGCGGTCCTGTTGGCCCGAAGAACCTTTGGACGGTTTGAAAGCTCTCGCCAGGGCATAGAGGCTCCAGGAGGGTTTTTGGATTGTTACATCGATCCTGACTCCGCTCCCAGCATTCCGGACCCTGAGGCGCTACTATCCCAGTTGGGCAACCCCTTTGACGTGGTCCACCCCGGAGTAACCCTCAAACCCTACCCTTGCGCATCGGCTGGCCACACCACCATAGACGCCGTGCTACAACTGGTCCAGCAGTACCGGATCGACCCAGGGGAAGTCCGGTCGGCGCGGGTTACGGTCAGTCCGGCCACGCTACAGGCAATGGTCTACCCTTGTCCCCAGTCCGGCCGGGAAGCCCGCTTCAGCTTGACCTATCTGACGGCGGCGGCCCTGCTGTACGGAGCGCCATTGATCGAGCAGTTCACCGATTCAGCGGTCCAAGACCCGCCGGTCCGGGAGTTGATGGCTCGGGTGATGGTCGACGCCTCAATGAAGTCCACATCGGAATCCAGCCCGTTGGCTTCCCAGGCCAGCACCGTGACTCTGGACATGGTCGACGGCCGGCAACTGGGCCACCGGGTCGACGTCCCCCGGGGCCACCCGGAACTGCCCCTGGACCAGGACGACCTGGAAGCCAAGTTTCTCTACTGCAGCCGCTACATCCTGCCCCCGGACCACATCGAAGGGGCGGTGGAGCAGTTTCGGGACCTGGAGAACGTTCGCGACATCACCGGCCTGGCTTCCATCTTGGGGGGCTGACGCGGGGACTAAGGGTTGAGATTCGGGTGGCAGTGGCGGGTGCACTGGTGTAGGCTGTGACCTGCCCCACGCCCCAAAAGCGGCAGGCCCGGCAAAAGGAGAGAGGTAATGAAGGCGGTAAGAGCGCACGAAACCGGCGGTCCGGAGGTCCTACGGTACGAAGACGCGCCCAGCCCGGTACCGGCTCCGGGGCAGGCTTTGGTGGATATCCGGTCCATCGGAGTCAACTACACCGACGTATCCAGCCGCAAGGGCACCAACCCGCCCGCCAGCTTTCCCTGGACCCCCGGGCGGGAAGCCGCGGGGGTGGTCAGCGCCATTGGAGAGGGTGTAACCGAGGTCGCGGTGGGTGACCGGGTGGCCTACGCCATGCACACCGGGTCCTACGCCCAACAAGCGGCGGTTCCGTCGTGGCTCCTGGTGAATCTGCCGCCTCAGATGGACTTTGCCTCGGGAGCGGCCACCATGTTGCAAGGCATGACGGCCCACTTCCTGGTATTTGGCATCACCCGCCTGAACGCCGGGGACCGGGTGCTGGTGCAAGCCGGCGCCGGAGGCATGGGATTGATGTTGATCCAGATGCTCAAGCGTTTGGGCGCCTACGTCTTCACCACCGTGTCCACCGACGCCAAGGCGGATTCGGCCAAGGAGGCCGGTGCCGACAGTGTGATTATCTACACCCGTCAGGATTTCGAGGAAGAGGTGAAAAGGGCCACCGGCGGCGAAGGTCTGCGCATGATCTTCGATGCGGTGGGCCAGACCACCTTCGACAAGGGGTTGAACTGCTTGGGGCGCCGGGGATACATGGCGCTGTACGGCCAGGCCAGCGGCCCGGTGGGGGAAATCGACTCCGGGAAGCTGCGCAACGGCTCCTTGTTCCTGACCCGGCCCAGTTTGGGCGACTATACCGCCACCCGCGATGAGTTGCTTCAGCGAGCCAACGAAGTGCTGGGTTGGGTCAACTCCGGTGATTTGAAGCTGAACATCGGACTGACGCTTCCCCTGTCCGAGGCCCAAGAGGCCCACCGGCAACTGGAAGGGCGGCTGACCACCGGAAAGATATTGCTGACCCCTTGATGGTCCGCAAGTACGGTCTTACTGGGCAGTCCAGCCGCCATCGATCACCAGCTCGCTGCCGGTCATAAAGGACGATTCGTCCGAGGCGAGAAACAACACCCCGTAGGCAACGTCCTCGGGCTCACCATAGCGGCCCAAGGGGATCCGGGATAGGGTGAGGCGGTTGCGCTCTGGGTCGGCCCGGCCGGACTCGGTCATCGGCGTCACGATGGGACCCGGGTGTACCGAGTTGGCCCGTATGCCCTCGGCGGCGTATTGGATCGCGGTGGCCTTGGTAAGCAACCTGACCGCTCCTTTGGACGCTTGATATTGGGGGCTGCTGTTGTCCACCCCCACCAACCCCAGTTGGGACGAGATGTTGATCACCGAGCCTCCCCCGGCGCGGCGCATCTCCGGTATGGCTGCCTTGGTTCCCAGGAACACGCCCTTGGCGTTGACATCCATCACCCGGTCCCACATCTCTTCGGTGGTGTCCTCGATGGTGCTTTGCCCGCCGATCCCAGCGTTGTTCACCAGGATGTCCAGCTTGCCAAACCGGGCCACCGTGGCGGCAATGGCCTGCTGCCATTGGGTCTCGCTGGTTACGTCCAGCTCAAGGAAAATGGCTTCGCCTCCAGCCTCGCCGATGTCCGCCGCCACCCGTCGTCCTTCTTCGCTTAAGAGGTCCCCGATGGCTACTTTGGCCCCCTCGGCAGCGAACATGCGGGCTTCCACCGCGCCCATCCCCTGGGCGCCACCGCTGATGAATGCAACTTTGCCTTCCAGTCTCATGGTGTTCCCCTTTCCTGTGAGTTCTTTAGGAGGGGATTCTGGGGAACCCTTTCTTGCAAGAAAGGGTTCCCCAGACCCTTCTCAAAGAATCTTTTCTCTTGGGGTAGTATAATACTTCTGTGCCTGCGTTGATGATAAAAGAGAAACCTCGCCGCTACAAGAAAACCAGCGGGACCGATATTCCCGAGCACCTGCTGGCCCGCTTGTGGCAGCGCCGCGCGGCGCGACAAGCCTGGTTCCAGAGCCAGGGAGGCCCCAAAGTGCGGGTGCTCTACCCGGGCCGGGCCAGCCATGCCGCCGGGCCCGACTTTCGCAACGCTCTGCTGGAAGTAGAAGGCATGGGCCTGGTGCAGGGGGACGTGGAAATCCACGTTCGCCAGCAGGACTGGTCCTCCCATGGCCACGGCCAAGACCCCAGGTACAACGGCGTGGTGCTGCACGCGGCCCTGGAGGTGCAATCGCCATCCACCGAATTGCAAAGCGGCCAATCCGCCCCGGTGATCTCCCTGGCGCCGCTGCTCGACGTCCCGGTAGAGGCCGGCAACCGGTCGGGCCAGGTCTTGTGGGATATCCTGGCGCGGCACGGCTACCCCAGGCCGCACAGGGTCTCGGCCATCGGTGACCTGTTGGACCGGGCCGGCGACCAGCGGTTTCTGGCCAAAAGCCGGCAGTTCCAGGGGTTTCTGCAGGAGCAAGGGCCGGATCAAACCCTATACGAAGGGCTGATGGAGGGCTTGGGCTACCACCAGAACCAGCACCCATTTATTCTACTGGCGCAAAGGGCCAGCTACCAGACGGTGGCGGTGGCGGCCCAGCGGCTACCCGTCGAGCAGCGGGCTCAGTGCATCGAAGCGTGGCTGATCCAGGTGTCCGGTTTGTTATCCAAGCCCCTGATCGGCGAAATTTCGTTTAAACCGGCTGGCAAACCGCCCGGAACACCGCCTGGGTTGGGACCACCCCTTGACCGCCGGGCGTGGCACTGCTTTCGGGTACGCCCGGCCAACCATCCCCTGCGCCGCATAGCCGGAGCCGCCGGCCTGCTGGCGCGTTTTCTGGAGCCGGGACTGGTGGCCGGCCTGGGGGAGGCTGCCGATACCCGTTCGACCAAGAAACTTGCCTCGGCGCTGACGGTCTTGGGTAGCCGGTCCTCCGGGGCCGCCACGGTTGGCCAGGGGCGGGCTAGGGACCTGGCGGTGAATGTGGTGCTCCCCTTCCTGCACGCGTTGGCCGCCAAGGAAGGTCATCCCGGAGCCGGGGAAGCATTCCTGGACCTGTACCGGCGCTTTCCCAAGCTCCAGGAGAACGAGCTAACCCGGGAGATGGCCCGCCAACTGTTGCCCCCGGCCTGGCGGCCCGAGGTCAAAGGCGCCCGGCGCCAGCAGGGGCTGCTGCACCTGCACCAGCTCCTATCCGGCGTGTCCTAACGGCCCCGCTTACTCCCCTTCCCAGTCGCAGCTCATCTTCGCCTCGACCATTTCTTCTTCGGGGAGTGTGAGGGGCTCGCCCCTCACCGGTACTTTACTGATCGGCCAAGGGTACGGCCAGGGAAACCCGGAACTCATCGCCGATGCTCCGGGCGATGTGGCCGTGGCCGGTCAGGTCTTCGGCAACCAGTACATCGCCAGGCACCATGCGCACCTTTGTGCCATCGGCGACTTCGAACTCGGCGGTGCCGGACAGGTTGACCACGTATTGGCGCCGGGGAGCATTGTGGTAGTCGGAAACGGAGGGTGAGGGGCGCCGGCCGAGGTTGATGGGCCCGTCGCCAATGGGGAAGACTATCTCGGCCAGTTGGTCCGGGGTCAGGGTCTCAAAGTGGGACTCTCCGTCATCTCCGGAATATACGCGAACTATCTGCACGATGGTCCTCCTGATCCTTCTGTTGGTGTCGCTGGGTCCAGCGTTGGTGTCGCTGGGTCCAGGCCGCCAACCAGCTTAACGGCTCTCCAAGATTCAAGCAACACCTGTATGCAGTCTCCGTTGTTGCCGTCTCTGTTCCAAGCTAGCCTGGGTGGAAACCGGGGTAACGGTCTCCGATGTGGACCGGGGCATACAGCCAGCCCTCAATCATCGGGTTCGGCATCAAGGACGAGCCGTTTTCCCGGCCGTCTTGTGGTGCGGGCAAGCGGAACATAACAGGGTCCGTGGACCACAGAGCAGCGGCCACCGCGGCCACCACCGCGTCCAGGCAATCGTGGCTGGCCATGCAGTCGTCTTGCAAGTCTTCCAGGTTGGGCAGCGCCAGGGGAATACGGTCGGGTAGCCCCTCCAAAATTTGGCGGCGCAGGTCCAGCGTTCTGGTCCCGTTTTTGTAGCCCTTGAAAGGCAGCTTCAGCGCCCGCAAAACGGCCCCGGGCATCACCTCCAGCAGCAGGGCCTTGCCTGCTCCTTGGGGCGGCAACGGAGGCACGTCGCAACCAGCGGGCCACAAGCGAGCCAGCATCTGCATACCCCGGAAGGTCATGGGCACCATATTGGGATTGACCTTGTGCAAGCAGGAGTAGGACTCGGGATGCAGGGTATCTATGAGGCGCTTGGGCTCTCCGTAGCGGTCCACGAACTCGTCCCTCAAACCAATGAATTGGTCGAATTCCATATCGAGAGCCGCCTGCCATAGCTGGGGCATGCTCCTAGCCTGGGGCTGCCAGAAGCGGGCGAACTCCAGCGGCACGGAGAAAGGAAAGTCCAGGGCGGCCACCGACCCTCCGGGCAACGCTTCCAAGGCGCTGCGCAGGTCGGCCCGCTTGACGGCCCGGCACCCGTGCAGCGTCAATTCCCGGCCAGTCAAGCTTCCGCTGGCCATCCAGGTAACGTTATCGGCCCTGGAGCCGCTGACATCTACGCCTACG
>JADFFS010000134.1 GCA_022568195.1 Chloroflexota bacterium
TGAGATGGACTTTCTCGCCGACGAAGACACGGACGCCTCCGGGCCGCCATCCTGGGCTGACCAACTGCTGCGCATGGCTCAGCAGGACTGTCCGCGCTTGGGATCAGGGCGGGTTGAGGAGCTTCGGGTGGGCGCCCGGCCCATGCCCAAGGACGAGCTGCCGATCATAGGTTACGTCCCCGGGGTGCAAGGGGCCTATGTCGCCACGATGCACAGCGGCGTCACCTTGGCTGCCATCGTTGGCCAGACTGTCGCCGAGGAGATTACCTCAGGGCGCGTTCCCTCCCTGCTTGAGCCCTACCGCCCGGAGCGCTTCGAGGACCTGGATCCCGGCTGAGACACCATCGGGTAACTCCGACGAAGCTTCTGGACACATGAACAGCTTGCTAAACCTTGCCAAGCGTAAATCCCCCTTTGTCCCACTTTGACAAAAGGGATGCAGCGTCCCCCTTTGATAAAGGGGGATACAGGGGGATTTGTCCCACGCCGAGCATGGCTTGTGTCGAGAATAGTCTAAATATCGGGCAATAAAAATTGGATCCGGCGTGCTTTGCGTGCCCATCCAATCTTGACACGGCAGACTGGCGCAAGTAGCATGATATCCATCCAAAACAGGTATAGTTGTTATCGGCAGTCCGGTGTTTTGAAGGGCGGTTTCAACGGCGGCAACGACCGCGCGAATATCCCCTCATAGCAATGTCAGATCGGCTTCTTGATTGACACGTTGCAACCGGACTTGTTGGTATAGGAGGATATAGGATGCCAAGTCGAGACGATATTGCATTGATGGCCCACCTGATGCGGCGGGCGGGCTTTGGCGCTCCCTACGCGGAGCTGGAAGCCAGGGCGGCCAAAGGGTACGAAGCCACGGTGGAAGAGCTGTTGGATACGGAAGCACAGCCTCCGGTGGACGAAGACATCCTGTACCGGGCCTTCCCAGCCTTGGAAGGGGCGCTGGCTCCGGTGGCCAACCAAGCCAACTGGGTCTACCGCATGATCAACACCCAGAGGCCCCTGGAAGAAAAGATGGCCCTTTTCTGGCACCAGCTATTTGCTACCGGCAACTCCAAGGTGGACAACCCGCCGGAGCTGACCCAGCAAATCGTCATGTTCCGCCAACACGGACTGGGCAGCTTCCCCAACCTGCTGGTGGAGCTGGCCAAAAATCCGGCCATGGTCTACTGGCTGGACAACAACGGCAACCACAACGGAGCGATCAACGAAAACTGGGGCCGGGAGCTGTTGGAGCTGTTCTCCATGGGTGTGGGCAACTACTCCGAGGACGACATCAAGGAAGCATCCCGGGCTTTCACCGGTTGGACCATTGCCCCCAAGATTCCCCGGAACCCCCTGGGCCGCTTCTACTGGAGCTTTGAATACCGGCCCGAGGACCACGACGACGAGGAAAAGACCTTCCTGGGAACCAGCGGCCGCTTGAACGGCGAGGACATCATCGACATTGTGGTGCGCCAGCCTGCGACGGCCAAGTTCCTGGCCAGGCACCTGTACAACTTCTTCGTGGCCGACGAGCCCCAGGTACCCAGCTGGAACATAACTCCTCCCGGTGACCCCGAGGCCATCGAGACGCTGATCAAGGCCTACGAGGACTCCAACTACGACATCCGGTCCATGATGCGGGTCCTGTTCCTGTCCGACTTCTTCAAAAACGCCCGCTACGCCAGAGTGAAAAGCCCGGCGGAGTTGGTTATTGGGGTCGCCCGGCTGGCCGGAAACTACAACGCTCCCAGGCCCGGATTCCAGCAGCTTGCCTTTGAGTGTAACTACCAGGGACAGGAGCTGTTGAACCCGCCCAGCGTCGAGAGTTGGCACACCGGAGCGGAGTGGATCGACGGCGGCGCCCTGGTCAGGCGGGTAAACTTTGCCGCCAATATACTGGGCAACACCGCTCTTCCCGGCGTGCAGGCGATAGTGGGTGGACTCAAGACGCGGAACGTGCAGTCGGCCGACGAGTTTGTCGACGGATGCCTGGACATGGTGGGGCATTTGGAGGTCCAGGAGTCGACGCGAAACGAGTTGTTGGCTCAAGCCCAAGAAGGCGGCGGCCTCAGGTGGGACACCGAGGAGCACGCCCGAGAGTCGGAAAAGCAGGTCGGCGTCATGCTGGCCCTGATCGCGGCTTCCCGAGATTACCAGTTCGGTTAATCCCAGCGCTCAGGTTACAGCCATCAGCATTCAGGCCTTTACCCACTCAAAGAAACTGAGGGCTGACTGCTGAGAGCTAATGGCTAAGTAAAAGGAGAGAGAAAATGGCGACGACCAAGAAAGACCCTGTGGTGGTGGTGTTCCAGCTCACGGGAGCCAACGACTATCTCAACACCATCATTCCCTACACCAACGCTCATTACCGGGATGCCCGTCCACGCGTCAGCATTCCCGAGGACAAAGTCCTCCCCATAGACGACGAACTGGCCTTCAACCCCAACATGGGACCCATCAAGAAGCTCTATGACGAAGGCAAAGTCGCCATTATCCACGGCATAGGCTACGAGAACTCCCCTCGCTCCCACTTCCGCTCCATGGACATCTGGCACACCTGCGAGCCGGACAAGCTAGGCACGGAGGGATGGGCCGCCAAGGTGATCCGGGACCTGGACCCGGAGGGGGAGAACGTTCTAAAAGGCATGAACTTCGGCCAGGGACTGCCCCGGGCGCTGGCGCTGCGCGGTGTGCCCGTGACTTCGGTTTCCAATCTGGAGTCCTATGGGGTCCTGTCTGGTGTACCGGGCGCCTCCGGCGAGCAGGACCGGGCCCAGATGCTGGAGCGGTTCGCTCGCATGTACGCGCCGGCCGTGGGAACCGGCCCGGTGATGGACTACCTGGGACAGACCGGCCGGGACGCCTTGCGGGGCGCCGACATCCTCAAGGCCGCACCGGAGAAGTATTCGTCAACGGTGGAGTACGCCGACACGCCCATCGCCAATAACCTGAAGAGCATAGCCCAGGTACACCTGGCGGACCTGGGGACCCAGTTCTTCTACACCCAGCACGGCAGCTTCGACACCCACTTCAACCAAACGCCCATGCACACGAAGCTGTGGATCGATACCTCCAGGGCCATCACCGACTTCTTTGACGACCTGCATGAGCACGACGCCGCCGACAACCTGATCATGGTCATGTTCACCGAGTTCGGCCGGCGGGTACGGGACAACGGCACCGGCACCGACCACGGGGCGGGCGGGGTGGCTTTCGTCATCGGCGACGCGGTCAAGGGCGGTATGTACAGCGAATATCCGTCCCTTAAACCCGAAGATTTGCAGCAGGGAGACTTGGCGCCCAACTACGACTTCCGCGGCTTCTACGCCTCGATGATCGACAAGTGGCTGGGCCTGGACCCGGTACCCATAGTGGGCGGGAATTTCGAGCAGCTGGACTTCGTGTAGCCGGGCTGGCGCTGGATAGCATCATCGAGGCTACGAGGAAATTACAGTTGACGGATAGGAGGAACCCATGCTGACGACTGTCGCGGCAGGGCGGGTTTTCGATTATAGCCATTGCATCGGCATGTACGCTATGGCCGGCCAGGGGTTCTGGGCGCCCCAGGACTTCGTGTTCGGCGCCGACGGCATCATCTACGTGATCAGCCGTGGCCAGGAAGAAATAGGCCAGCGCATCAGCAAGGTCAGCCTGGACCACGAATTCTTGGGCCAGTTCGGCGGCTTTGGCTCCGGAGATGGCCAGTTCATCTGGCCCCGGTCCATTGACATGGACTCGGACGAGAACCTGTATGCATCGGACGAAAATCTACATCGCATTACCATCTTCGATAAAGAAGGGACCTTCCTGAACAAGTGGGGCACTCCCGGCAGCGGCAAGGGCGAGTTGAACGGCCCGTCGGGGTTGGCCTTCGATGGCGAGGACAACCTGTTCGTGGTGGACAGCAACAACCACCGGGTACAGGTGTTCACCAAGGACGGCAAGTTCCAGACCGCTTGGGGCAAACAGGGCAGCGGTGACGGCGAACTGGACATGCCCTGGGGAATCTGCCTGGACCGCGACGGCAACGTTTACGTGGCTGACTGGCGCAACGACCGGGTGCAGAAGTTTTCCGCCGACGGGCAATTCCTGGGCAAGTTTGGCGGCCCCGACCTGCGAGTGGGCGAGCTTAACCGCCCCTCGGGCGTAGCAGTCGACTCGGAAGGCGACGTCTACGTGACCGACTGGAACAACCACCGGTTACAGGTCTACGGCCCCGACGGAGCCTTCGTTACCACCCTGGTGGGAGACGCCCAGACGCCCTCACCCTGGACCCTGACCTACATAGACGCGAACCCGGACATCATAAAGGCCCGGCGCAGGGCCAACATGGAGCCCGAGTGGCGTTTCCGGCGGCCGGTGGCGGTCAACGTGGACGCCGAGGACCGGATCTTCGTCCTGGAGTCGGCCCGAGCCCGCCTGCAGGTCTACGACAAGCTAAAGGACTACGAGGAACATTCCATCAACCTCTAGTCTTAGACACAGTCCGGCTCAACTGCTGACCATGTGGTTGCCGGAGCCGGCCTCTTGAGGACGGGTTTGGGGAAATACTCAGCGGCCTTCTGGCTTGATATCGCCGTGAAGGCCGCTTTGATTTGCCTGCTGATATTCGGGGCCTTCTCGGGGCTACAGCAGTTCGAAGGTAAAGGCTTCCTCTGGAGACTGGCCACCTACCCGATCGCAGCCCTGGTTATCCCCCTAATCTGGGCGCTGCGTGGCCGCCGGTCCGCCTACCCCTACGCCACCGACGTGCTGCTGACCCTGCCTTTCCTCATCGACACCTTAGGCAACACCCTGGACCTTTATGACACGATCGTGTGGTGGGACGACGTTAACCACCTGGTCAACTGGGCGCTGCTCTCCGGCGCCATTGGTGTGCTGGTGCGGCGGACCGGACTCGGGTCTTGGGAGACATTGGCGTTGGTGGTGGGGTTCGGAGCGGTCACCGCCATCTTGTGGGAGATCGCCGAATACTTGGCCTTCATTCGCGACTCGCCCGAGCTTGCCACTGCCTACATAGACACCCTGGGCGACCTAACCCTGGGGCTTGCTGGCTCATGTCTGGCCGGTCTGGCCGCCGCGCTGGTGCCGCGCCGCCAGAGGTTTCCGGTAACCTAGGTAACCTGATGTGCAAGTTATTCAGTGTCACCCTGAGCGAAGCGAAGGGTCCGGGGCTGAGTGGTATACCCACCCCAGATGCTTCGCCGCTGCGGCTGGCTCAGCATGACATGTTCTATTGAGAAGGTGTACGGCTGTTGATGCCTAAAAAAACATGCACTTAGGGTTAGCTAAACTGCCCGGTGGGTGCTAGCCATGTATACGGCTCAGGGCACGTGAACAGTAATTTCGCAGGAAAAACTGGCCCAGTCTTTGTCGCCACTCCCGCCATTACAAAGGTCACGGCCGGAGGCTCCGAACAGCGAGTCGTTGCCCGCCCCGCCGAACAGCAAATCATCGCCACCGCCGCCAAACAGGACGTCGTCGCCGGGACCGCCGCGAAGCCAGTCCGCTCCGGTGCCCGCAAACAGTGCGTCCTTACCCTCACCTCCCTGCACGATGTTGTCGCCGCCCCGGGCAAAAACCCAGTCGTCGCCTGCTCCGGCCATGATCATATCGCTGCCTGCACCGCCTATGATGAAGTCGTCGCCTCCCAGGCCCATGATAATCAGGTCGGCGGTAGACCCACTGCAGTCGATGAAGTCGTCCCCGGGCGTACCGACCACGCCCAGTCCTATTTGTCTTGCGTGACCGGTGCAGATAACTTGCGCTTGGACCACGGGGACACGGCCCGGGGGGCCCAGTGCCACCAGCGCGGTCAGTATGGTGAGAAAGACAAGCCGTTTCATCGGTTAACCCTGTCTCAAAAGTGCAGTAAGATCGGCCAATTTGCCCATTAGCCGGATGCCAATCCCCCGAACGTTCGGCCTAGTTCGGCCAACGCGGTCCACGTCCGGCTCGCTGCCAGTATACATCAGCCAACGGCGTTGGCGCTGGCTCCCTTGTGTTAGAATTGGGCACTCGCCGGCCAGGTTATGTAACGCCGGGTGCATAAGCACGACGGAGGTACAGGTTGAGCTACGTAGGACAGCCGCTGAAGCGGTCCGAGGACCCCAGGTTGTTGACCGGCAGCGGCTCTTTTGTGGACGACATGAACCTGCCGGACATGGCTTACGCCGCCGTGGTCCGCAGCCAGCATGCCCACGCCCTGATCAAGTCCGTGGACGCCTCCGCCGCCCGGCAAATGGCCGGAGTACTGGCGGTATTGACCGGCGAGGACGCAGCGCAGGCGATGACCGGCATTCCCTCGCGCTATGCCCCCGAGCTGGAAGGTGTGAACGTGCCCGAGCACCCGGTGTTGGCCAGGGAGAAGGTGTGTTACGTGGGCCAACCGGTGGCCGTGGTGGTGGCCGAAGACCCTTATGTGGCCAAAGACGCGGTGGACATGGTGCAGGTGGATTACCAGGTTCTGCCCGCCCTTACCGACCCGCTCGAAGCCGCCAAAGACGGCGCCACGCCGATTCACCCGGAGCTGGGCAGCAACGTGGTCATGCGGGTACACGCGGGCCGGGGCGACGTAGACAGGTCCTTTGCCGAAGCAGACCGGGTCGTCCGCGGCACCTACAAAGTTCCCCGGCTGTCAGCGGCGCCCATGGAGGGACGGGCGCTCCTGGTGCGCTACCAGCCGGAGCAAGAGCTGTTAACCCTGTGGTCGTCCACCCAGACGCCCCACAAAACCAAGACCTACTTGGGGACCATTCTGAATCAACCTCCCGCCAATATCCGGGTCATAGCCCCGGACGTGGGAGGAGGCTTCGGCCAGAAGGTGGAGGTCTGGCCGGAGGACGTGGCTCTCAGCTACCTGGCCATCAAGCTGGAGCGTCCCGTCAAGTGGGTTGAGGAGCGTTGGGAGAATATGCTGGCTTACCACGCCAGAGACTACATCGGAGAGGCTGAGGCTGCCGTTAAAAACGACGGCACCATCCTGGCGATGCGTTTTCGCATGGTGGCGGACATGGGCGGATACTTCCTGGTGTCCAGCCCCGGGCCGCCGAGAAACGCCGCCCACCGGGTCAACGGGCCCTACGCCATCCCAAACATGGACGTTGAGTGTATCAGCGTGTTTACCAACAAGCCGCCCACCGGACCCTACCGGGGCGCAGGAGGCCCCGAGGGCGCTTTCTTCATGGAGCGCACCATCGATTTGATTGCCCAGGAGTTGGGGTTAGACCCGGTGGACGTCAGGAAGCGAAACTTCATTTCCCCCGACGCATTCCCCTACGACACCGCCACCGGGCTTACCTACGACTCGGGAGACTTCGTCCCTGCGCTGGACAGGGCCTTGGACATGGCCGACTACGCCGGATTCCGGCGGCAACAAAACAGCCGAGGACCCGATGAACCGCTTATCGGCGTCGGTATTGCCACCGTGATCAAGGCCTCCGGCGGCAGCGGCGACATGAAAAGCAGCAACGCTTTGATCCGGGTGGAGGCCTCCGGCCAAGTCAAGGTTTATACCGAGGTCTCGCCCCACGGTCAGGGAACGGAGACAACCTTTGCCCAGATAGTGGCCGACCAGTTGGGGGTGGAACCGCAGCAGGTCCAGATTCTGCACGGTGACACCGACATGCTGGAGAGGGGCCAGGGAACCTTCGCCAGCCGGGGCCTGACCATCGGTGGCTCGGCGATGCACATCGGTTTGCAACAGGTGCGGACCAAGATGGGCCAGGTTGCCGCCGCCCTCCTGGAGTGCTCCGCCGATGACATTGAATTTCAGGACGGGAAAATCGTCAACAGCAGAAATCCGGACCACGCCATGTCCTTCGAGGACGTGGCAGCGGCAGCGCAAAACCCCGAACTGGTGCCTCCCGGCATGGAGCCAGGGCTTGAGTTCCATGCCAATTTTGACTTGGAAGCCAACCCCTTCAGCTTCGGGGCTCACATTGCCGTGGTGGAAATCGACAGGGACACCGGCGCTTTGCGCTTCCTGCGATACGCGGCAGTCCATGACTGCGGGCCGGTTATTAATCCCAAGCTGATCGAAGGCCAGGTACACGGGGCCATCGCCCAAGGTCTGGGCCAAGCACGTTCCGAAGTGGTGGCCTACGACGATGACGGCCAACCCTTGAATGGTACTTTCATGGACTACGCCATACCCAAAGCCATGGACATGCCGGACTTGGAATTGGACTTCACCGAAACGCCGTCTCCAACCAACCCCCTGGGGGTGAAGGGCATCGGCGAGTTGCCCACCGTGGCGGCGCCCGTGGCCGTGGCCAACGCGGTCATGGACGCCTTGTCCCGTGTGGGAGTGGGCCACATCGATGCTCCTTTGACCCCGGAGAAGATCTGGCAGGCTTTGCATCCCTAGCGTTCCGAACAACCGTCAAGGAGTTGAAAATGCCCAGCGCCGCGGCACAAGCCGATTTAGTAATCCGTAATGCCAACATCATCACCATCGACCCCCGGCAGCCCCGGGCTCAATCCGTGGCGGTCCGCGATGGAAAGTTCGTCGCCGTCGGCGACAACGACAGCGTCAACGATCTGGTGGGCCAGGGGACCCAGGTCCTGGACCTGGAGGGAAAGACCGTGCTGCCAGGATTGATTGACGCTCATATCCATGTGTTGAGCAGCGGTATTCGCCACGTCATGTCCGCCGACTGCGCGCTGCCTACCATCGCCGCGATTCAGGACGCGATGAGGGAGCAGGTAAGGATTGCCTCCCCCGGCGATTGGGTGCAGGGATTCAAGTTCGACGATACCAAGACGTCGGAGAACCGGTTTCTCAACCGGCAGGATTTGGACCAGGTGAGCACCGAGCAGCCCATCATGGTGTCCCACCGTGCCGGCCATGTATTCTATCTGAACAGCAAGGCGCTGGAGGTGGCCGGTTTCACCAGGGATACCCCGGACCCTGTCGGCGGCCGGTTCGGGCGGGACCCGGTTTCCGGGGAACTGGACGGGGTCGTCTACGAGCGGGCGATCGAGCCTGTAAAGTACAACCACCTGCCACCGGTGACCCCTGAAGTCCGGCGCCAGGGCCTGCGGCGCATCTGCGGCATGCTGACTAGAGTTGGGCTGACCAGCGTACACGATGCCCGGGTAACCAACGACGAGTTCATGACCTATCAGGAGGGCAGGGAAAGCGGCGATCTCACGCTGCGGACCTACATGCTAATTTCCAAGGACCACTTTCCCGCGCTGCGAGACGCGGGGCTCAAGACCGGTTTCGGGGACCACCGGCTGCGTCTGGGCGGCATCAAGCTGGTAGCCGACGGCGCCATCGCCTCTCGCACGGCCTATT
>JADFFS010000135.1 GCA_022568195.1 Chloroflexota bacterium
CAGACGCGAGACGTCCCCACCACCATTGACGTGCTCGGCCACCTGGCCGACGGTATGTCCGGGTTGCGCGTCGGGGTGCTCGAGGAGGGCTTCCACGATGCCGAGGCCGACGTGCGCGACCGGGTGATGGCGGCGGTCGATGTCCTGGCAGAGGCAGGCGCCGACATATCCAATGTGTCCATCCCGGAGCACCGCGACATCAGCGCGGCCCAGGCCGCGCTCACCGGCGAAGGCGCCCTTGCTGTGTTCAAAACTGGGTTCTTCGGCGCCTTCACCAGGACCTACTACCCCGCCTCCATCATCGCCGCCATTAACAAGATGTGGGCCTCCCAGGCCGACGTGCTCACGCCACGCAGCAAGCTGTCGCTCATTGCCGCCGAGCTGAGCCGCCGCAACTACCACGGCCGTGTGTACGCCAAGGCCCAGAATGTGCGTCCCACCTACATCAAGGCCTACGACACCGTATTTGCTAACGTCGACGTGCTCGTGATGCCCACTTGCATCATGACGGCGCCCAAGAACCACACCCCGGGTAGCTACCTCGAGGCCGTCGAGGACAACCTCGCGACGATGAACTCGAGCGGCTCCCGCAACACCCTGCCCTTCAACTACACCGGCCACCCAGCGCTCGCCCTACCCGTGGGCAAGTCGTCAACTGGTCTCCCGGTCAGCATGCAGCTCGTCGGGCGCTTCTTCGACGACCCGCTCCTGATGAGGGCCGCTTACGCTTACCAGGAGTCGATCGACTGGGACAAGATCAACGGCGTCCATCCCTGATCGGCCTAGGACCCGGGCGAAGGGACCACTAGCAGCAGGGTGCTGAAAATCCCTCACCTGGTTCACCTGAAACACCTATACGTCTCCGGGGGCCGCGCAGGTGGGTAATACCGCCACCACCGCCGCCGCGGCCGTCCGCAGGTAGTTCCAGGCTGTCCAACAGATGACGTACCCTTGGTCCCCGAGTACCAGATCACCAGGGTAGGTAAAAGGTTTCAGATCTTTAGTGCCCTTCGCTATAGCAATTTCCGCTGGTTCTGGATAAACGGCGCCGCCCAGGCCATGGCCCAGGGCATGCAGTTTCTGGTCCTGGGCTTGCTGGTGCTGGACATTACCGGCTCTTCCATCCAGCTTGGCCTGGTGGTCTTCGCCTACGGTACCCCTAACCTGGCCTTCGCCATGTTGGGCGGCATCATCGCCGACCGTGCGGACAGGCTCAGGCTGTTGATATCCACCCGTCTTGTCGTGTCGGTCCTGGTGCTCGCCCTTGCCATCCTGAAAATTACTGACCTGGTGGAGATCTGGCACGTTTACGCCATCATGTTCCTTCTGGGAACGGTTCAGGCGCTGAATATGCCCGCTCGCATGGCTTTGGTGGCGGACTTGGTGGAGCGAAAGGACATGATGAACGCCGTGGCGCTGCATACCATGGTGAATCAAACGGGGCAAATCATAGGGCCGGCGATGGCCGGGGGAATTATCGAGCTGGTGGGAATAGGCCCCACGCTGATGGTTAACGCGGGGCTGTATCTGGTGGGGATCGTATTCCTGCTGTTGATCAGGGACTTGCCATTGAGAGCGCCGGCCCAAAAGGCGACGTTGTTAGGAGACCTCCAAGCAGGGCTGCAATGCATCCGGTCAACGCCTGTGCTGTACACAGTCATAGGGATAGCAGTGGCCTTCGCCTTCTTTGCCATGTCACACCGTCAGGTCCTGCCCGCTTTCACCAAAGAGGTACTGGATGTTGGAGCGGGCGGCACCGGCCTGCTGCTGCTGGGCGCAGGCCTCGGATCCCTGCTGGCAAGTCTCATCCTGGCCTCGCTGGGGGACTTCCGTCGCAAGACCTGGCTGCTCATGGGATCGGTGCTGCTGCTTGGCGTGGTCCTGATCTTGTTTGCCTGGTCGCCCTGGTACTGGGCATCATGGATCATATTCTTCTTTGTGGGGGCGATGAGTTTCGGGTTTTTCTGGCCATTGGCGACCACCTTGATCCAGCTTAACGTGCCACCAGAGCTACGGGGCCGGGTATTGAGCGTATTGCAGCTCGCCCCGGCGGTTCATTATCTCGGTGCGCTGCCCCTGGCGGTGGCGGCCGAGGTTATAAGCTGGCCCGTTGCCATCACCGGTGGTGCGGCCATGACTCTAGTGGTTGCCCTGTGGCTTGGAATCTGGCGGCCTGTCCTTCGTCGTCTGGAGGCGTAGCAACGCGGATATATCATCGGAGTAGGTTGTGCCGGTATGTAACAGTCCCACCGCTATGCCGATACCATCATCGGTCAAAGGTCCAGTACGAGCTTTATCGACAGCCAGCACAACCTATCTGCTCATGTGTTGCGCCGATTGTCACGAGGTCCGAGTGCCCACCCTAATCTTTATCTAGGTTGAAAACCTTGGCGGCGTTAGCGCTAACCACCTTTTTCTGATCCTGTGGTGGAAGGGATTCGAGCAAACTTCCAAGATCCGAATGCACGTCCAAGCCTATTGACCTGGTGTGTGGGAAGTCTGACCCCCACATGACCTGATCGGCCCCAATGTAAGGAATGCTATACGCGGCTGCAGTGTCGTCTATGAATCCATGCCAGACGCGCGATCGCATATAGTCGCTTGCCTTCATTTTTAGCTTTGAAACGTGTAAACGGGGAGCAATTACTTCAATCTGGTCTAAGCGTGCCATGAACCCGGGAACCCAGGACACCTCGAATTCGCTACAGCAGATTTTCAATCCTGGGAAGCGGTCCAAGATTCCCCCGAAGATAAAGTCGTTTGCAAGGACATTTTGTATCTCGTTGGAGAGATCGATCCAACTGCCCGGGTTGCCAGCACGTTCTTCTGGCGGCTGATCGGTGCGTGCCAAAATCAGCGTGTCTAGAACGCGGCCGGTAAGAATGTGTAATGTAATCGGCGCCTCAGCCTCACTCGCGGCAGCCCAGAAGCTATCGTAGCTACGATCGCGGTAAGGTAGACAGCCATCTGGCGCCTGGCAGTTAATGGTGGGGTTTATCAGTCCTTTTTTCAGGGTTCGAGCAAGTTCTCCAACCGCCCAGTCGACATCATGCAACGGGATCACACTGACCCCTATAAGCCGCCTTGGGTCGTAGGACACGAACTCCGATTCCCAATCATTAAACACTTCGGAACAGGCCTTCAGAACTTCTACATCTGGGTTCCTCATTATGCCGTGCATGGTAGTGGGATTCAGGACTTCAGCATCCAAGCCTGCTTCCTGTTGAAACCTGACTCGCACCTCGGGGTCATAGCCACATGCTCCGAATCCCATTTCCGTGGCCTGAACTCGAGCGGCTTCCGTATCGGGATTGCTACCTTCACGTACCCGTGTCACTGGTAATCCTTGATAGCCGCTGTAGAAATACGTTCCCTCTCTGCCCTGATAGTTAATAATGGTTCTCGGCGTCCTTTCACCAAATTTATCCCCCAACGTCTTCCACCACAGGTCAGAGGGTTCGTACACATGAGAGTCCGCTGAAATGATGCTATCAAAGTTCCGTACCGCTCCCATCAGGCCTCCTATGCAAGCGAATCCATATAGATTATAGGCTATCCACTTTTTTCTGAGACTGGTGAACAGGTGGCCCATCTTACCAGCGAACTCATAACCAGCCCTTTCCCGCTGGACCGTGGCCACCTTAGCCGTCGTTGGTGGCGACATGGGCAGATGACGAGGATTTTGGAGGGCCGAGGGAAGGTTTTGGCGATGCCGGCCGTTGTTTTGGTTAATTGGCCGTTACCCCTTAATACCCATCTCGGTAGACCGGGTCCCCTAACGTCAATTAACTGAACGCCCCTTTGACCAGGGCTAAATACGAGACAATGGACCAAAAGATCACGAAAATTAGCCAAAGTACGAGGGAGCAATCACCGGGCCATTCGAATTGGGCCTTCTCCGCCGCCCGTCGTTACGACTCCCTCTGCTCAACCAACTGCGGGGGGTTGCGCCATACCTCCTCGTCAGCCTCGGCCTCCGCCGAACGGCCAAGCCTTCGGTACACCGCGGCTCGGTTGCGATACGCAAAGACGTAATCGGGGTCTAGCTCAATGGCACGGTTGAACGCAGCGAGGGCCGCTTCGTAATTTTCTGTTCGCAAATGCTCCCGCCCCTGCGAGTTCTGGGCAGCAGCGGACTCCGCGGCGGCAGCACTGGGTTCGGGGCGCGGCGGGGACGCAACCTCTTCATCTTCAGGACCAGGGATGCGTTGCGGGTCGACGGCCGTATCTTCCGAACTGGCGTCACTGGACTCCTCCTCCGGTGAACCGATGTAGGCCATGGCCACGGCGCTCAACAGCAACAGGGGAACGCCCGGCCGCCAACCCCATTAAAAACCACCACGGGTCCGGGAACCATCGATCGAAGAGCCAATACTCGAAAGACATGATGCTAGCGACCAGGGCAATCAAGATAAATATACCGGTCCAAGCGATGAAGATGCGAATCAACACCAGGGGGACACCGGCCACCAACACCCAAAATAACCACCGCGGGAACAAGGCCGAATCGAAGAAGAGCCATAACTCAAAAGCGAAGATGCTAAAAACCAGGCCGATGACGCCGATGACTAAAAGAAATACTTGACATATGACCGACGTTTTCGGTCCCACGTACTAAATTGCCGGCATTGGTATGATTCCGGAGATAGCGAATCCTGCAATGCTTTTGGTCCAATCCCAGATTACCGGTTATAGACCACACCCACGAATCAAGCGAGCGCTATAAATCCAACTAACCACGTATCGGCCTTTTCATGAAAGTTGAATTAAAAGCCGTTTCCCGGCAGGGCCGGAGCGACTAAGGCCGCCGGCAACCGTAGGGACCGCCGGGCGATGGAGAGGGGCTCGTGGCCCTGCAACCTGGGGATTGTGGGCCTCTGAGGGATACGCGGCGGCAGTGGATTGCGGAGAATGGCAGGACCAAGCCTGCTAAAGGCCCTGGTTCTGATCTTCTTCCCCCTCTGGAGTTTCCGTTGGATACAATTAGGCGAAACCCCGTCCTTCCCCGGAAGGAACCATAACCACACCGGTAAGGAAAAGGCCTACCCCGACTGCTGCGTATATCCAGAAATTTCGCCACGATGGGCCAAACCAACTCTTCATAAATGTCCATAACCGTGGGGGGCAGAGACCAGGCCGGGTACTACAGTGAGGCTCGCATCAAAACTCAAAGGGAGAGCCGAATTGGTAAAACTGTCCTCCCCCACCAACACAGGGATAAACACCGTGCCAAACAGCGATCCATGATAGGTAACAGTTTCAGCCAGACCCGGTGCGCCGGCTGCCTCCTGTGTCGCAGCCAGCTCTCTATGGAATGGTGAACTCCCCTTTTATATCAAAGTCTGTGTCCCCGCCGAATGTAAAACGGATCTCGTCCGGCCAATCGGGCTCTCGAGGGGGAACGACTTCCACGTCAATTGGGCCCAGGTTGGGGCTGGTTAGGCTCAGGGTGATGCCGCTGGTGGCCCAAAAGGCGCCCGCGGATTTGCCAGGCTTCAGCAGCAAAGTAATAGTCTGTCCCCTCTTGCCCGTCATGGTGATGCTTGCATCGTCCGGGCTCGCTTGCTTCAAGCCATCGCCGAAGCCTACTCCAGCGACTTCGTAGTCCGCGGAGGGGAACAATACCAAAGAGAAATTCCAGACTAGCAGTACAGCGGCCCAAACACCTATTGGCGCGCCTATGTTGGCCAAGATGTTGCCAATTTTCTTTCTCATAAAATGGCCTATCCCGGTATTTTTATTTCAAGGAGGCGCAGCCGAAACCCCACTTGCAATAACAATCCTTCAGTATTTGTATTTTGTGGCGGCGCCCGGTCAGCGTCTGAATCGATACTCTCCCGATTCCACCATTGCAGCAAAAAGTGCCGACTCAGCACTGACCGACAGACCAGCACAAGTGCACGCTGCCGGCCCCGTCGGCACTCCCGTCAGCTGGTGGGGGTGGGAGTAGGTTCGTCGACCACGGTTGTACTATCCCCCCAGCCTAACGGTCAGTGTGTAGCTGCCGCCTGTTCCGGAAACCCTGATCCTGTGAAGACCAGATTTTATGGCCTGTATCGTTATTAGGTCAGACATGAGAAAGGGATTCGATAGCAGGCGATATCGAACCATGGCGATACCAAAGCTGATACCGTCCGCGGTACCCTGGTCCAGCTCTATAACGTACTTCTCCTCAGCTTCAGCTAGAAACTCGAACCAGTCGCTGCTCTCGAAGACTGGCCATAGCTCGCCGGTAATTCGGGTACCGGGTTGAATTAGCGTGGCGTTCCGGAAGCTACCACCATGGTCGTTGGCCGTGCCGGTTACGGTTACCTCAAACTTATGGGGACCTTCACGATCTGTCGTAATTCTGAAAACCCCGGGACCGGCGGCGGCGTTACGGGCTAGGACTAGAATGCGCCCCATATCAGGACTCTTTACACCGCTGACTGGGAAGTCGAAAGTACTGCCATCTTCCCTCCACTGCTTGCCGGAAACATGTACGGACATCCACCATGGGGTCGGCTGTGTCTCAATCACATATAGCCAGTCGGGCTTCACCTCAAACGTGACCGTTTCACTAGGAAAGGAGGGGGCGCCCAGGGGCATTCTCCCAGGCACTAAAGTGGGAGGCGGGGCATCCGGAAAATCGACAATAAACACTTGGACCGTCGTCTCCGGTGGCGGCTGCCGCACGTCCACAACTTGGATCGGCGTGGCAGGCGTGGTAGGTGTCGGAGTCGGGGTAGGCGTGGGAGGCGGGTTCCCCTGGCCAACTTGAGGCGGTTGGTTGCTGGCTTGCTTGAGGATGTTTCTCTGGACCTCTTCGAGTAGTTCCTTCGCTTGTTCCAACTGCGGGCCCAGCCGGACCGCTTGGTCCAGGTCTCGGATAGCAAGCTGGCGTTTACCCAACTGTGCGTGGGCAACCCCTCGGTTTTTGTAGGCCTAGGCGTACTCTGAGTCGAGGCTGATGGCCTCGTCGTATTCCTCGATAGCCCGTTTTGGCTCGTCTAGAGCACCGTAGGCCAAGCGCCGGTTGTTGTAGGCATTGGCTTGCTGGGGGTTGAGCCGGATCGCCGCGTCAAAGTCCTGCACGGCCCGCTGGAATTCAGGTGTAATCCTGCCGGTGGACGAAGTGGTAGCCGGCCTTCAATGTTGGCCGCCGTCCGAATAGAGCCAGGCTATTGACGGTCATCGGCCTTGTGCCTATAGTGTTGTCACTCCTTGGATGGGGTGGGTTATGCGCAGGATCATTGTTCCGCTGGTATTTACCCTTCTAATCGTAACTGCCGGAACTCTTGGAACGGTGCTCCCGGCTTCCGCAGATGAGTCAACCGAGCCGGTACACGGTTATGGGGATTGCCCGTTCGAGAATATATAGTTCACCGCAGCCATTACGTGGAAATACCTCGCGCTCGCAGCGGGGTATTTTTTTACCACGGAATACACTAACGATGGCACTCACGCCGGGACCCTGATACCGCGTCTTCCAAAGAGACTCTCCCATATTTGGCCCGACGATCCAGAATCGTCGTCCAGTCGGAGGTAACGTCATGGCAAAATTAGTCCTATATACCTTTGGAATCCTTCAGCAGCCCCGTGACCACGAGCAAATCAACGGATTCCATGACCGGAACCCCTTTGTATACACCAGCGCCGAGAACTCAGATGGTTTCGTCGACCGGTCTGGGAACAGTTGGAAAAGAGACCACGCCACCCGAGACCGGGACTGGGGCACTCGCGAGGTCAGCCCCCGGTTCCTCACCAGCGGGGAGCACCGTGACGCCCCCGCAACACTTTCTCTGTGGGAAGATGTCGAGTCAGTCTACGCCTTCACCTACAATGGGTTCCACGCCGAGGTCCTGAGCAAACGCGACGATTGGTTTGTCAAAGGTGATTGGCCGGCCCCGATGGAATCGGGGTCGCCTGGTGGATACCAGATGACGAGACTCCCACTCGAGCCGAGGGCGCAAAGCGGCTGGAGCACCTGAAAGATAACGGTCCAACTGCCCATGCCTTTGATTTCAAGATCCCCTTCGATGCCGATGGGCAACCCCTGCGCATGGACCGGCAGAAGATTCAAGAACGCGCCAAGATCGTGCAATCTCATATGAGGCACGACTGAGCCGGGGTATCTTCCCGGGGCCTGGCTAGGGGGCGGGACGGAGCAGCCTGATGTAACCTGGTCTGGAATCTGCAGATTATGCCCAAAAATACTCCAAGAGAGGATTCATATGGGTATCTACCGTGTTTTCGCCGGGGCTGATGGAGAAAGCCATATAGAAGAAATAGACTTGGACAAGAACGCTGATTTGTGCTCGTTCCTGAACGTAGCGGAGGTACGGATACACCAGTTTTCTGAGTTGCGGTCCATGGACTTCCACCCGTTGACTGAGCGAAGACTGATCATCCACTTAAGAGGTGAGGTGGAGATCGGAGTGAGCGACGGCAACAAGCAGATATTCCGGCCCGGCGATGCCAGGCTGATGGAAGACACTTCGGGCCGGGGCCACGTTCATCAAGACCTGAGTCCCGTGATCCAGGCCGTTGTCGTACTGGAAGATTAACCGATGGAGAAGGCCGTACCATGGGCTGCGCTTCTGCCGGCACCGCTGCCCATCGGTAGCTGGCGCCAGAACCTCGTGGCCTGGGTTTTGGCGTGCGCTTAATTGGTCTAATTCGCAATATTGTTAGATAAAGTTTTGTACGGAAAGCCACGTTGAACTAGCTGGTATTAGCAAGTAGACTTCATAAGCGCCAGGTCACCGGTTCAGAATCCAACCTAACCCCGCAACAATAAGACGTAAAATATGACGTGGTGCATCCGGGGCCACCCGGTGGGACAGATCGACGAGTTTTGCGAGCGGTGCCATGCCCCGAGATTGCTGGCATGCGCCAACGGTCACGCGGTCCGCGACACCGGCGGCAGGAGACCCCGCCCCGATGGAATCGGGGCCGGGAGTGTGCCGCGGTGTTCCCCTGGGCGCGCGACAGGGACAAGCGGACGGCCCAAGAGAACAAGGCCGCGATCCACCGGGTTAACGTTGAGCTATGGCAGGGCAACTTGGCTATCCTGGACGAGTTGACCGCGCCGGGTTTTTACGACCGCATCGCTGGCGCCTCTTCGGGAATCGAGCAAACCAAACGAGACGTGGCGGCCGTGCTGGCTGCTTTCCCGGACCTCCAGCTGACCGGCCAGGACCTGATTGCCGAAAATGATACAGTGGCCGCCCAATCCTTCTTGAGGGGTCCCCCTCAAAACCAGCTCTTCGCTATCCCACCCT